>NZ_FUYN01000004.1 GCF_900168025.1 Acetoanaerobium noterae
GCCGCGGCTTTTTTTAAGAAATCATTTTCCTTTTCAAGTTCCTTGATTTTCTTATTTAAAGCTCGTATTTCTTCACTTGAAGCATTTTTTTCTTTATTATGTGGTTTAATATATTGGCATTCTTCACTGTATTTTTTAATCCATCCTGCTATTGTAGATTTTGCTACTCCATAGGTCTGGTAAAGATTATTTAATGATTTACCATCTAAATATTCTTTAACTAATTCTTTCTTAAAATCTATATCGTAATATGTTTTCATTTGCAATCCTCCTAGTCCGATTTTATTATATATTTTCGTACTAGATGTTACAACTTTATTATACCATTACAAAGGTCACTGTCTACGAAGACAAATTCACTGTGGAATTTAATTCCGGCTTGACGGTGGATGTAAATGAATAAGACAAAAAGTAATCAAGGCACTCTACAGATTGATTGTAGGGTGCCTTGTCCAGTCATTCACACATTTCAAATAAATTCTATGAATTAAATGTCGAATATCGATATTTGTGAGGTAGCATTCTGGCTACTTGAATATATCTTTTTAAACTCTTCTTTGGAATTTAGTACGTCATCTAATTTCCCAAGCTTTGCTAAACTCACAAATATTGCAGCCGATCTGGCTTGACAGTTAATTGACTTCTCTTGATTAAATTCAATATCCGTGAATGCATTAAAATCGAGGATTTCTTTTGCCAATGTGCCATTTCTATATAGTGATCTTATATAAATCCAATCATAAAACATTGTTTTAGGATCTTTTTCCCAGATCGTATCATTATAATTAAAACCTACTAGATTACCTGATGATTTAAGCCTTTCATCTCTCTTGGCGTCTTTAGGATGAACATTTAGCAAATCCCTATATGGTCCACCATTTGCAAATACCTTTGAAGATTGAAAAATATTCTCAAGGGGATATTCTCTCCCAGATATTTCATCTAGAAATTTTAAATTAAACGCACTCAAGGCAACACCAAGAGGATTGGTAGATTTAGTAGAAACCTCAAGGACCTTTAAAGACGAATCTGCTCTTAAAATGCTAGCATGCATCGAATTTATTGACTTTTGCTTTTGTGATATTGCAAATCCAGTGAAGTATTCAAACTCAATTAGTACCTCGTCGTAAATTGGGTATTCGTAGGGCTTTGAAATAAAGCAAATTCTCTTTGCCATGTAATTACTCCTTTTTCCAAAACATATAATCTTTTCTTGCATCAAAGAAGCCAGGTACAATCTTATGCTCGTAATTGTTTATGACTTCAGATCCATTTTGTTGTATGTAGTCATCGATGTCTTGTTGGTTTTGAAAACAAATACAGCCGATGTAATTCGTATCAATAATATCACTAATTAAAATTTCCGCCTGAGGATCAGTGGTTATGCTATCATTAATTTTTAATGACTCCCTCTGAATCAATTTATTTTCTTTAGTCGTTATGGAGTCACAAAACATATTTTCAAAGGCATTCGCTGTACATAACTCTTTTGCGCTCGAGATTCTTGGAAAAATCCCAGCAGCATTTGTATGGCAATAATAAGCAATATTCGTAGGTGAGAATAATACATCCTTATCAAGGACAATAATTACCCAACGCGTCCCTGGATATTTATACTCTCTGAATGTATAGAACAGTTTGTAATTAGGAAATCCAACAGAACAACTTGTACAATCAAGCTTCATGTCAATTCGCTGCTCGTCATTGTGAATTGATGGTATTTTCATTTTTTGTTGAATACTAACTGGAACCAAACCATTTTGAAGGATACTGTGCAGGTTGTCTAATCTTGTAAAGTGAACCAAATATTCTATATTTCTTTTTTCAATTATCTGCTTTACTTGTGATTCTTGGTCCCTTTTTATATTCAACAAAGTTTCTCTTTTGGGGAAAAATTCTTCCATTAGTGAGCTTAAATCAAAAGTACTGCTCCATGAAAATACTTGTTCTTCCCTTTGGGTTGGTTGGCCCACGTGATGAGTACTGCTTTGGCTTGGCTGCACTTTCTTCATCATTTCATTTTGGGCTCTCATTTTTTCAGACTCAAGTTGCTTCATTTTTTGAATTTCTACATCAATTGCTGAAGCAATATTAAAATCAATTATAGTTAGGAAATTTTCAAGAGCATCAGGGAACACAAACTTTTTATCTTCTTCTGAGAAGGTGACGGTTAGATACTGATCATCATTTTGCTTGATAACCCCTTCTCCAAATACTTTATGTCTAACAAGAACTCCTTTCAAATCCATCTCTACCGCCCCCTTGTAAGTTATCAGTCCATTGCAATACTACGCTGAATGAATCAATCACTCCTCTTCGGTGTATCTATTTTGCCGCATAATCTCCTTAACCTCGCTTAGGCGTAAATCCCAATATTTTTGCATAAGGTAAATGATTTTTTCATCTTCAACCTCTGCTTCACGAAGAGCTGCAATTGTCTTGTTAATTCCAATTACTCTTTCTTCAAAAGCAGCATCATCTAGCCGCGCATTATGGTCTTCTCTTATGCGCTCTAATAGCTCACTACCAAATCCTGAAAAGGAATCTCTGAGAGAACGTGCCATATCTAATCCTCCTTAAATTCTTATTTCTCAATACATACTCTGTATTTTAACTGACTACAACCCGACTATAAATCCTCAACAAATTTGAAAAACATCTAAATCGACCACTGCAAGCCGATGTTATCTAGATCGACCACACGCAAACCCATGTTATCTAAATCGCTCTGTCACGTTCAAAATCATGCCTTTGGACTTGTTTCCATGAACAGATATTTTCACGATTATTCCTCATCCGATTTTCACGACAAAAGCCCGGAAAGCCTTTATTTCAAAGCTTTTCTACACTCTTACTTATCTACCCTTGACATCAATACTACCGTCTCAACGTGCGGAGAATTAGGAAACATGTCAACTCCAATTACTTCCTGTATCTCATAACCTGCGCTCTTGAGAACTTTTAAATCGTTCATTAGAGCTTTTGGATTACATGATATATATAGTATTTCTTTAGAGTTAAATGATATGATATCTCCCATCGCTTTTGGATGTATCCCTGCTCTTGGAGGATCAAGTAATATTAGTTCAGGATTTTCTGATATTTTTGATACCTCAGTAGCTACATCACCAGCTATGAATTCACAGTTTTTTATATTATTTTTCTTAATATTTTCTTTAGCTGCTTCTACTGCCTCTTCGATTATTTCTATACCCACTATTTTATTTGCTTTATCTGATACTGTTATTCCTATTGTTCCAGTTCCGCTATATAAATCAAATATTATATCTTTTTTATCTCCTATCATGTCTTTCACAGCAGAATAAAGTACTTCTGCACCATGAGTATTTGTTTGAAAGAAAGAAAACGGTGAGATATTAAATCTCTTATCTAGTAATATGTCCTCAAAGTCAGTAACGCCGTATAGCAGATTGATTTTTTCTGGAATAACAGCATCAGAAAGCGAATCATTAAAAGTATGAAGTATGCCTTTAATTTCTCCGTTAAGAGTTAATTTTGTAAGCATATTCGCATATGTATCCATATCGAATTCAAGCTGAGTAGTAGTTACAATATTTACTTGAATATCTCCAGTATTCTTACCTTTTCTTAAAACTAAATGTCTTAAATAGCCTTCATGAGCGAGTACTCTATAGTGAGGAAGATTTGCATTTCTAAAAAATTCAGTTGTAGCAACTAATATTTTCCTATAGTCTTCATCTACAATCATGCAAGAATGAACATATTCTATTGACATTGGAGAATTTTTTGCGTGCATTCCCAGCATTAGTTCTCCGCCTTTTTCTTTATCTCCAAATGTAAATTCCATTTTATTTTTATATTCATATGGACTTGGGCTTTTTAAAACCTCTAAATCCGCTACTTCAGTATGTCCAGCTTCATTAAAAAGCTCAATTATCTGATTTTTCTTGATGCTGATTTGCTCATCATATGGTACAGAAAGCATACTACATCCACCACATATGCCATAATGGGGACATGTAGGAGACGTTTCTATTTCCGCTGGTTCTAGAACTGAAAGAATCTTTCCTTCTGCTTTAGTTTTTCTTACTTTTTTTACTAGCATCTTTACTTTTTGACCAGCAATTCCGCCTTTGTAGCTTAGTTTTATTCCATCAACTACAGTAGTTCCAGTTCCACCAAACTCCATATTTTCAACTCTAATCTCTAATATATCTCTTTTTTTCAATTTAGCACCTCTTCGTAAGTTTATTTACATATAATCATTAAGCATCTGCATTTCTTGCTCAGTTAACTCTCTATACTCGCCTAGCTCCAAATTTTCATCCAATTTCAGCGGACCCATGGTTAGTCTTTTTAAATAGGTAACTTCTTTTCCTATTGCTTCAAACATTCTTTTTATTTGATGAAATTTACCTTCTTTTATTGTCACATATGCTTTAGATATATCATTTGAATCTAAAATTTCTAATTTGGCAGGCATACATTCATACCCGTCATCTATAATTATATTTCCTGAAAAAGCATCTTTATCTTCGTTTACTAGATGTCCGATAACTTCGACATAATATTTTTTCTCAACATGTTTTTTAGGGGAAAGCATGTTATGAGCTAGCTTGCCGTCATTTGTCAGTAGTAAAAAGCCTTCAGTGTCTTTATCTAATCTGCCAGCAGGGAATAAATCAAAATGAAGATATGAAGGGTCAAGCAAATCTAGCACAGTGTTTTGATATTTATCTTCAGTTGCAGATATTACTCCTTGAGGTTTATTCATCATGATATAGACAAATTTTCTATATGATATTTTCTCTTCATCAAATCTTATGTCATCATCTAAGTTTATAATAAGCCCATTGTCAGTAATATATACTCCATTTACCATTACACGCTTATTTTTTATATATCTTTTTATTTCACTACGGCTCCCAACACCCATATTAGCAAGATATTTATCAATTCTCATTTTTTCAACTTGAGCTTTCATTAGGTCATCCTCCAGTTTTTATTGTAGCCATTTTTAAGCTTACCATTTTGCAGCTTTCCATATCCCAGTGTATAGCCATTTACTCCTACTCCATAGAATCCGTCATCTTTATTATCTACAAATATAGTTTCACCTTTTAGATATTTTATAATCTGAGAATCGCTTTTATCAAAATCTAGATATTTTTTAAAATCGGATTTAGATAAAGTCATAATAAAGGCTTGAGATGGAATGAATTGTTCTTTCTTTATTTCTCCTACAAATAATCCATTTCGAATTACTTTAAAGCCTTTTATTAATTTTTGAGTATAAACTTCTTTATATAACTTATTGTCAGATATTATAAAGCTACCATCTAGCTTAATATTCAAATTTTCTTTCTCAAAATTAAGATACTGATATGGAAGCTTATCCCTATGAAAATGAAAGTTGGTTATTGGCTCAGCATTTTGAACTGAGTTTGACTCAAGGGAAGAATTATCCTTATATGCCTTTCTTAGTAGGCACAGGAAATGCCCTTCTCCGTTAAGTTTATGAGGAAGTAGTCTAGCTGACTGAGGTAGTATATCTCTTGAAATCAAGCCATTGCATTTTGGGATTTCAATACATTCGAAATTATTATTTCTAGCTAAAAAATCAAGTATCTGTTTTTCGTTTTCATCTTCATTAAAAGTACAAGTTGAATAAATCATGATTCCACCGGGTCTTAGCATCAAAGCGCAGGAATCAAGAAGCTCTTTTTGAACTGGTATAGTTTCTATCACTGATCTTTCCCAGCTTTTTATCAGGTCTTCATCTTTTCGAAACATTCCTTCTCCAGAGCATGGAGCATCTAGTATAATCCTATCAAAAAACTCAGGGAATACTTTTTCTAGCACATGATGGTTTTCATTTGTAATTAAAGCGTTTGAAACTCCATAAAGCTCTATGTTCTTTAGTATAGCCTTAGTTCTTTGGTTATTTATATCATTGCTTACAAGGAGTCCTTCTCCTTTTAGCTTTGAAGCAATGTTAATAGTTTTTCCTCCTGGAGCTGCACATATATCTAACACCTTCATTCCAGGCTGTATATCGATATTATTAACAACTGCCATAGCTGACGGTTCTTGAATATAGTATAGTCCTGCATGATATAAAGGGGATTTAGCAGGTCTTTGATTTATGTCATAATAAAAGCCATCCTGACTCCATGGTATTTCTTCACCAATAAAATCAGCTATAGCTTTAAGTTCTAGCTTGGATATTTTTAAGGTATTTGCTCTTAGTCCATAATAACTTGGATTGTTATATGTATTTATGAATTTATCGTAGTCTTGTTTAAATAGTACCTTCATTTCGTCTAGAAATTTTTGAGGCAAGTTTTTCATTAGTTTACTCCTTATATTAATAAATACTATTATACTTTTTTTGCTTAGAATATACAAACTTAAAAAAGTTTAAGATATTATTATTAAAAATAGGGTAAATTTAGTATAATAATGCTAAAATAGTTTATGCATGTATATGAATTATTAATATACTTAGCACAATTTAAGCAAGGAGGTAGTGTAATGCCATTAGTTAATACTAAAGAAATGTTTAAACATGCCTATGAAGGAAAATATGCTATTGGGGCATTTAATGTCAACAATATGGAAATTATTCAAGGCATAGTAGCTGCAGCTCAAAAAGAAAAGTCTGCTCTTATTCTTCAAGTTTCTGCAGGTGCTAGAAAATACGCTAGTCCTATATATTTAAGAAAGCTAGTAGAAGCTGCAATTGAGGAAACTGACCTTCCAATAGCTCTTCATCTAGATCATGGTGATAGCTTTGAAATTTGCAAGCAATGTATAGATGATGGTTTTTCTTCTGTTATGATAGACGGTTCAGCTCTTCCATTTGAAGAAAATATAGCTTTAGCAAAAAAAGTTGCCGAGTACGCTCATGAGAGAAATGTTACTGTAGAGGCTGAGCTAGGGAAGCTAGCTGGAATAGAAGATGATGTAAATGTATCTGCTGAGGATGCAAAATTTACTGATCCAGATCAAGCTGTAGAGTTCGTAGAGAGAAGTGGCGTTGATTCACTTGCAATTGCTATTGGAACAAGTCATGGAGCTTACAAGTTTGCAGGAGAGCCTAGACTTGATTTTGCTAGATTAGAAAAAATATCAGCTTTACTTCCTAATTATCCTCTAGTGCTTCATGGAGCCTCTTCAGTTATACCTAAGTATCTAGAAATGTGCAACCAGTATGGCGCTGCTATTCCAGGTGCAAAAGGTGTTCCAGAAGATATGCTAAGAGAAGCTGCAAAATGGGGAGTATGCAAGATTAACGTTGATACTGACCTTAGAATGGCTATGACTGCAGCTATTCGTAAGGTTTTAGTTGAGCAACCAGCTGAGTTTGATCCTAGAAAATACCTAGGTCCAGGCAGAGATGCTATTGAAGAAATAGTTCAAAATAAGATTAAAAATGTATTTGGATGCTCTGGTTCAGCTTTAAAATAATTTAATTTCCCAAGTGCAATTAAATTCATTGGAGTTATGAGATTCTATGCTTTTAACTCTTTGATTTATAAAATAGAAATCCTAGATTATTCAACATTATCTAAAAGGTGATGTTTGAAATAATCTAGGATTTTTTAATTTCTTAGTTAAAATATTTTGAGGAGCCAAGTAGCTGTCTTTTTGCAGTTATTCTAGTCAAATCAGCTAGCTCTTGACTACTAATATCCTTAAATGAAATTGACATTACAAATTTTATATCTGTAAAGCTTTCATTTAAATCATATATTTCGTGAGTCAGCTTTATTTTTTCAAATTTATATACTTCTCTCAAATCTTGCTCTATATCATCTGTTAGTTCATGAAGATACTCATTAATATCTTCAAAAAGTACTTGGTAATACTCCTCATCAATTTCAAATTCTTCATAAAGCTCTTCATCAAGAGGTTCAAACTTAAAAATGAAATTATCGAGCTTGCAATCAAATATCATTACATCTTTTTCTTTAAGGGAATCAGATATATCACTGATAGACACTATATCAGCCATGTTTTTTAAAAGTTGCTGTACATTATCACTAGAAATGCTTTTTTTCCCAGTTTTATTTGTGAAAGTGATTTCTACCATTTTATTCCCTCCTTACTGCTTACCCAATTTATCAATATGAAGCTTAATGTCATTCCAATTCTGAACCCTAATGATATTTTTATGTGACAAGGTCTTATTATAATTAGTATCCATTAATAGGACTTTTATTCCTGATTCTGCAATTTCTAATGAGTTTTGTGGATTATCCTCTATAAAAACATCGCAATTTAGCTCTTTTGCTTTATCTACTTTATAATAGCTTCCAAGTGAATGAAGCTGAACTTCAGGGATATCATACTTTTCAAGCCATTCCTTAGTTATTTCTGCCATTCTCTCACTTCTAGCAGTTACTATATACAGGTTATGATAGTTTATTAACTCATCAAATACCTCTTTAACTTTAGGAAGGATAGTAGCATTTCTGTGCATATGTTCCCCTTCTTTTTCATAAAATATATCTATTTCTTCTCTATGAAGCTCATATAGCTCATCGATTCTATGAGTAGTGCAATCGTCTTGAGATAAATCTTTATTAAAATATTTATTAAAATAAGGCATAAAATAATATGGATCTGTCATTGTTCCATCAATGTCTATACAAATATTTAGTCTTTTCATTTATTCCTCCATCTTTCAGGCTATCTATATCAATAAACGTATTTTTCCATAGTTGGGCTAACATTAAATAACTTTTTAATATTATTATATTCTTCTCTAGCTTTTTCATTTGAATTAGATTTTTTTATAGCTCTAATCATAAGATTTTTAGGCGTGTCTATTGGAGATACATATTCTAAAGGTGTAACTTCATAGCCATGAGCTTCAATGAACAATGCTCTAAGCGAATCAGTTAAAAAATCGTTGAATCTAGATTTGAATATTCCATGTTTAATAAGTGAATCTATAGGAGAACTATTAATTTGATCTTTGAGTTCTTTATGACAGCAAGGAACTATCACAAGTGATTCGGCTTTACTTCTCATAGCTAAAGCTATTGCATAGTCTGTAGCTATATCACAAGCGTGAAGACTTATTACCATATCAATATGTCTATTTGGCATATAGGTTCTTAGGTCCTCTTGGATGAACTCCATATTTTTATATCCGAGCCTGTTTGCTCTTTCTTTTGATGACTTAATTACATTTTCTTTATAGTCCACTCCTATAAAGTAACAGTTTTTCTTAAGAACTTCTTTTATATAGTAGTTGAGAACAAATGTAAGATATGATTTTCCGCATCCAGAATCCATTATGGTGATTGTTTCTCTATCGCTAAAGCAATTTAAAATTGGGTCAACTACCTCTACAAAATGATCTATTTGATTATATTTTCTAATCATATCATTTTTTATTTTTCCATCCTTGGTCATGATACCTATCTCTTTTAAAAGAGGTCCTGATTTAGATGACTTTATATAATATTCTCTTGAGTTACTTATCTGACTATCTGCATCAAACTCCTCAGAGGTGTCTTCATTTCTTGTAGTAACTTGCTTGTCATTTGCTTCTATAACTACTATTGTCCCTCTTTGAATATATCTAAAGTTCAAAGAATCATATAGAGCTGCTTCGGACATTAATTTATTTAACATATCCTGAAAACTCATACTTTGGCTTTCACCCTTAAAGATATATCTAAGCTCATCATTTATATTTACATACTCGCCTTTAAACTGCTTTGTTCCAGATGTAAAGGTAAATTCAGCTTTAATAAAAAAATCTTTTTGCTCTAAATATCTAGAGTTCATTCCCATAAAAAATAATTTCATTTTATCTAAAGCTTGCTTTTTCAATATTTTTCACACTCCAAAACTCAAAGTCTTTTTATTATATCAGATAGCAATATTTGATACAACAGTATATATGAGTAGATTATATTATAAAATTAAAACTTATTAGTGAGAATAAAAATATTACTAATAAGAAAACGGAGTTTTCAAAGCTGAGATTAAAATGTCTTAGCTTATATAATATCTTATGTTCTTTTTCTACATAATTTTTATTAATAAAAATCGCAAGTACTACGAAGATAAAGTATTCAAAAATCATAATTATATTTGGATTTCCAAAAAAATAATCAATTTTTATCATAAAAATATTTTCAATAAATGTAGGATTAAGTCCTAAAATCAGTGCTGGTATCAGTAAAATTAAGAAGGAGATTTTAGTTTTAATATTTATGTTATATTTTGTTCCTTTTCCTTTAAATATCTGGAAAAACTTTAAAGTGTAAATTAAGGTTCCAATATTTATAAATGAAAAAAGCAGATAAGCTATACCAAAATCCTTAACAGAGTATTTGACAATATCTTTGCTTATGTAACCACTAAACATGGGTAGGCCTATAAGAGAGAACAGACTTAATATCATAAGAATACTCATAAATGGCGAAGATTCATAAACTCCTCTAATTTCATTTAATCTTCTTTTGTTCGTTTTATTGATTATAAGACCAACAGTTAAGAAAAGTAAGCTTTTTGCAAATGCATGTGAAAATATATGGTAAACTCCACCGACTAGTCCATATCCAGATAATCTACTGATTGCCATAAGCATTATTCCTATTTGAGAAATACTGCTAAAAGCAAGAAGCTGCTTTATATCTTTTTGAGCTATGGCAAATATTGTTCCTGATAGAGAGGTTATTAAGCCAATATATAATAAGTATTCTTTTAGCAACCATGGTTGAAATACTAAACCAATTTTTATAAACACATAAAGACCAGATTTTACTAATAATCCTGATAATAGTGCTGACACTGCAGCAGGAGCTGCTCCATGCGCTTTAGGAAGCCAATTGTATACAGGAAAAAACGCTGATTTTACACCCATGGATACTATTATAAAAATATATGACATTTGAATGAAGGGATTTGAAAACATGGAGGGTAGAATTTCTTTAGCGAGAGTCATATTGAGTGTACCTATAGATTGATAAATCACTGCTACTCCTATAAGGTAAAACATCATACCTATGCTATTAAATAAAAGGTAATAGAACCCCGCTCTAAAAGAATAACTATCACGTTTATATACTATTAAAATAGTTGAAATTATTGTCATTAATTCTATAAATACAAATATCGTAAAAAAGTCATTGGCTTGCAAGAATCCAAGAAAAACTCCCTCTAAAAAAATAAGAAAGAATCCAAATCTTAAATCATTTTTAATTTTATCGTAATTATAAAAAATAAGTGCCCACCATATGATAATAGCAAGGATACTAAATGCAAGTGCAATTCTATCCATTTTTAATTCTATTCCTGAAACTTTAGAATAGCCTCCAAGTACAAATGCAAATCCTTGGCTATGCCCAATTTTAGTATATGTATCAAGAATTATAAATGTAATCGATGATTGCATTATTAAAACTAATTTTTCGATATGCTTAATTTTAAACGAATAAATTGTTACAGCTGTGATAATTGGTAAAAAAATTAGAAATAGCGTTTGAGTCATAGATTAACCATCCTTTTCCATGATTTCTTGCCAGTTAAGAGTTTCATAATGATGATAAATTTTTATGCTAATCATAAGAGCAAGAGCTGAAATAGCACTTCCAATTATAATAGTTGTAATCATAAGGGCCTGAGGAAGTGGATCTACCATATTTGTAAGATTTCCAGGATGTATAGGAGAAATACCATTCTTTTTATCTGCAAAGGAAAGATATAAAAGAACGATTGCACTTTCCATTATTTGAAGGCAAATTATAGATTTAATTATATTTTTACTCATGGCTAAGCCATATAAACCCAAAGCAACAGTTAATAAAGACATAATAATTCTAAAATCCATCGTCTTCCTCCTCAATGAAGCTTTCTACTATGCATATTAGACCTACACATACCTTTGCAGCTATTATAAGATTTAATAAAATAAAAAAAACTCTTTTTGAAATCATGCTATCGTTTAATATTGGATTAGTAAAGTAAACACCTTTTGATAGTACGCTTAAAAATCCTGCTATTATTAGTAGAAAAAATAATACCTTTTCAAACTTTACCCATTTAGTCAAATCTATATTTTTATCTTCTGAAATAAAATAAAACGCTAAATAAGCAGTGGTTAGTATAGCTCCACCTTGAAAACCTCCTCCTGGTGATACATCGCCAAAGGAAATAATATAGATGCCAAATAACATCATAAACGGTAGTAAAAGCTTACTTATAGTTTCTAAGATAATTGAGGTTTTCATAATAATCACCTGCTAAAATTGTTCAAATTTTGATAGGAATAAAATTCCACTTACGGTTACTAGTAATATACTAGCTTCAAAAATTGTATCAAAATATCTATAATCTAAATATATTCCTGTTACAATGTTTTTTGCTCCCACCTCATCTAAGGCATTTGCAATATAATATTCTCCAGATGAATTGCCGTTGTGATGAGGCATTTGATCTGATATCTTAAAAAAAACTAAAATAATAATAATTACCATGGCTATGAAACTTACTCTTTTAATCATACTCCACCTCTTTTAAGCTAGTATAATTCTTTTTACTACTTTCATTTTCATCAATATGGGAGGCTGATTTTGAGTGCTTTGATATCGAAATAATATAAATCAAGGGAACAATAGCGCTTCCTATGGCTGCTTCTGCTAAAGCAACGTCAGGCGCATTGTATAAAAAATATAAAATAGCACATATAAGAGAAAATACTGAGCTATATATGACTATTTTCAAATTTTCTTTAGAAAAAATAATAACTATTAGTATGATTATAAGTAAAGCATGAAAAAAATATGTCATTTAATCAGCTCCTTTGTTTGGATTATAGCCCTGAACATAAGCTGAGTTTGCTATTATATGATTGCTAACAGGACCAGTTAAAAGCACAAATATAAGTATGAAAATAAGCTTAATTAGGGATTCTGAATTATTAGCTCTTAACATTAAGGCTATAAGTGTAGTAATAGCTGCGACAGTATCTATTTGGCTGCTTGTAAGGAGCTTTGAATAGGCATCAGGATATCTAAAAATACCTATAATTCCAAAGCTTATATATATTACCGATAAAGCAAGAAGAAAATCAGATAAAAGAATTAATATCATTTTTGAAGTCCTCCTTTAAGAACAAATCTAGCTATGATAATTACTGTTAAAAAACCTATCATTCCATAGATTAATCCTATATCAAGAGACATGGAGTTTTGTTTATAGATTGCGTAGCTGCATATAAGTAGAATTGTTTTTACAGAGATTAGATTAAGAGATAAGAGTTTTTCCCATACAGTTTCTCCTATTATAAATTTAACTAATATTGCAGCTATTGATATGCATAAAAAAATCATGAAAAATACTAGCATAGCCCTCTCCTTATCCAAATATCTTATTATAATCATTCAAAATAGCTCTTTTGCTATGCTCTGGGTTACTATCAGAATCAATATCCAAAACAAAAAGAGTGCTTTCTTTTATATCAACAGTGATAGTGCCAGGTGTTAATGTTATGAAGTTTGCCATCATAGTTAAAATTACAGGATTAGTTGTAGGAAGAGTAATCTCAAGTATATGAGGATTCGACTGTTTTTTTATGATTCTTTTTATATGCAGATATGCATCTTTATATATAGCAGGAAATAGTAATACAATATATTTTATAATAATTTTTAGCCAACGAAAAAATCTATATACTTTATTTTTCATACCTCACCCCATTTTTGATTAAATTTAAAAAATGCAAATTTGTTGGTAATCATTTATTTTATTATAACCTATACTATTATTTGATTAAAAATAAAGCGAAATCTATTATTTAGGATTTCGCTTTATTTTAATTCTAGTTATTTTTTTCTGGTTCGTTCTCTGAAGAGTATATATTTACAATCTTATTATCCTTATATGCGAATCCATTAAAGCTTTTTATATAGAATAAATCTGACTCCACTAATATATCATTATCACCATCAGCATCTACATCTGAAATTTTTAGCTGTGGATTACTTCCTCCATCCATATCTTTCGGAAATCCAGTGTAGTATGCTCCTTGGCTATTTCCTATTAATATGAATAGTTTGTTATATGTAGTATCCGTATAATTTGATTTGCTTCCTATAAGTAAAATAGAATCGCTCTCACCATCACCTGTTACATCTGAGCTAATTCTTTGAATCACTGTTGGTCTATCACCCATTTCATAATTATTTGGGTTATCATAGTAAGCAAGCCTAGCTTCAACCATTAATTTATCACCACTAGTTGTAAGCTCATAGCTTACTGAATCTTTAATCCAAAATGCTCTAGGCTTTTTCTCGTCAGAGTCTGTAAAACTATCAGAAAGAGGCTTTCCAAGCCACTTATTCATCTCAGCATAAAGTTTATCCTTATCATTTTGATTATATGTCAATACTGTTTTATATACCCTTTTTTGCTTACCATAGTAATATCTTGTATCAGCTTCGATAGAAAACCATTTTTGTTTATAGTCAATATACTTTGTATCATCGCTCACCCCTTCTCCTTGGCTTCCTTCACCAAATAAATCGATTAGATTTGGCTTTAAGGTTGAATAGGCTATAAAAGGCTCAATAGGCGAGAAATCTGATTTCATAGAGGATTGATTTGTTTCTTTTTTTAATTCTCCAAAGCTATTGTAATAAAGTAGATATGCTCCACCTAAAACAATGGCTATTACTATAACAGAAATTCCAAGCAATTTAGTAAATTTATTTTCATCTAACATCAAGCTCACTCCTATAAAATATCATATAATATTAAGTCAAAATATATTAAACCCGTTGTTAATCAATCTAGACTTATAATTATAGCATAATATTTTTGTTGATGCACTTTTGGACATCAAGCAAAAATTCGCTAGGAAAAGCTATTTTTCTTTTGTTCATGGATAAATAGCTTATATATAAATTTTTTTTAGTTCTTGATATAGCAACGTAAGCTAGTCGTCTTTCTTCTTCAATATCATTGGCACGAATATGGGGGAACTGGCCTTCATTTACAGATACCCAAAATATATTATCTGCTTCCAGTCCTTTGCTAGCATGTGCTGTGACTAATAAAACGTCACAAGATGAAATAGAATTGTTCAAAGAGGATATAATTTGACTTTTATATTCTTTTTCAAGCATATTAATCCCATCTTTGATGCTAGTTTTATTATCAACTAAAGTATAAAAAACTTCAAAGAACTCATAAAGATATTCAATATCTATACCGTACTTTTTTGAGTAGCTTATTAAGTAGTTATCGTAGCCTAAAGTAGTTCTTATACAATCTACTGCATCGATGAAGCTAAGGTTTTTTAAATTTGAGATTTGATTCTTAAGTACATTTAGTTTTATTGTTTTTTTAATTTTTGATACAGATATGCATCTAAAGTCATCCTCGTTATGAATATAGTTTAGACCTCTGTCAGGTTTATTTCTAATTCTATTTATTTGATCTAATGAATAGTTTTGAGATAATTTTAAATATGACATTATATCTTTAAATATAAAATTAGAAAAGAAATTGAACTCTTTATCCTTTATCTTAAACTTTATATTATAATCTCTCATTGATTTTATGAAAGGCAATATTTCAAAATTAGTACGAGAAATAATCATGTTGCTAGTACTTTTAGACTGCTTAATTTCATTTGCAATATTCTTAGCTTGCTCGATTACATCGGTATATTTTATAATCCTAACAAATCCCTGATTATTTTTTCCTGATTCTATTATTTTGCTAGTTCTAGATTTATTTTTTGATATTAGTTCATTAGCAACATTTAGAATTTCAGGAGGACACCTATAGCTTTTTATTATTGGATATATCTTTGCATTTTTAAAATAATTTGTAAAATTTACCATAAATACAGGACTAGCACCCCTAAAACCATAAATAGATTGGTCTTCATCTCCTACAACAAATAAATTTTCATCTGAGGATAAGAATAATCTTATTGTATCAAACTGAACTTTGTTAATATCTTGAAACTCATCAATTATAAAATACATGTATCTTTTTCTAATTAAATTTAATATATGAGGATTAGATTTTACCAGATGGTGAGTTTTGCTTAGAATATCATCAAAATCTAGTTTATTATTATCCTCTAGCCAGCTATTATACTTAATATATATTGTTTTAATAAAGTCATTTTCAAAATTTATTTTAGCATTCCTATTATCAAAATCATAATTTGAATTCTTAATTTCTGATATTTTTGAAGATATAATATCTAGAGCTTCATTTGGTATATAATTAGAGGATATAATGTTAGATATGATATTTATTATGAGGTTATTTTTTTCTTCATTGCCTATAACTGAATCTTTAGGGTATGAAAAGTAATCTTTTAAAATACTTAAGAAAAAGCTATGAATTGTTCCAAAAAATACACTGCCTAAGCAAGAATCTTTTATTATTGTTCTTTGCTTTAGTTCACTCGAGGAATATCTAGTAAAGCTAAGTGCTACAATGCTCTTAGGGTCTATATTCAAAACATTAACCATATTATAGATTCTTTCTGTAATTACACTAGTTTTTCCACATCCCGGACCTGCTATTACAAGAGCTGGTCCACTACTATGATATATAGCTTCTTTTTGTTCAAAATCCATATCAATCACATCCTTTGAATCAAAAGTATAGGTTTTGTTCAGTTGTTTGAACGTAATTTGTTAGGAGGACTTATGCTAATAAAAGATTATTTTTTATTAAAAAATGATGAATACAAGATTTCAAAGAAATCTTTTTATTTTGACATTGAAACTACCGGATTGAATTCTAAGTATGATAGCATTATATTGATTTGTGCAGCTTTTTATTATTCCGATAATGAAATATTAATAAGACAATACTTTTCTGAAGACATTAAAGATGAAAAGAGTATTATTTTATATTTCCTTGAGGATATTGCTTCTATGAAAAGATGCATCAACTTTAATGGAAATACCTTTGATTTGCCATTTTTAAAAAAAAGAATAAGTAACTTATCTATTAATGAACCCATACTTGATAATATGGAATCTATTGATATATTATCCTACCTCAGACCTTTAAAAAAATTATGGAATTTTGAAAACTTAAAACTCAAAACTGTAGAAAAATTTTTTTCAATAGAAAGGCAAGATACAATTTCAGGCAAAGAATCAGTTGATATGTATAAATTATATCAAAAAACAAAGAATGATAGTTTAAAAGAAAAAATACTGATTCATAATTATGAAGATGTTAAGCATTTAATTTTGCTTGAAAATAAGATTAATAATGAGTCAAAGAAAAGAAGTCGAAAAATAAGTTCAAATTACGGAGATTTTTATCTTCATTTGTACGATTATAAAATAAATAAAAACAAAATAGAATTTATTTTCTCATCAGAGGAGCCTATTCCTAGTATGAACATTTTTAGTGATAATGGAGATAGTGTAATATCCTATGGTAAAATGCTTAGAATGACATTACTGGTAATGACAGGACAAAACGAAAACAATCAAGAAGTGGTATATTTAAATTTATTTGGAAAAAATATTCCTATTTTTATCGATAAAAGCTTATTTGAGGACGGTATTTTTTATGCACTAAATAGCTTTTTTAATGCTTAAACCCTCTATTATCGGGTAGATAAAATATGTGAGTTACTTATAATTTAATGGAGGTGTACTATAATGAAATATAACAAAAGAATGATGAAATCCAGACCAGACTATGATTTATTCAGAAATGATACCGAGGAAAAATATGAAATAGATTGGAAAAAAATCTTTTTTGGTTGGGTAATTGTGGATGTAATTGCAAGTGCTACTTTGCTCACATTATTTTTTAAAAAAAGAAATGAAAAACCTATAGACAAATATAAAAAGGATCTTTCTAAGTCCTATAAAAAATCAAAAAAGAAATTTTCAAAAAAAGCTGATAAAATACTGAAAAATTTAGAAAATACCGCGGAAGATGTTTACGAAAAAGCTTATGACCATGTTGATAATACAACTGCTAAAACAAAATCCTTTAAAGATAATACCCTCGAAAAAACTAAGCACACTTTATCAGAAATAGCTGATTCACTTGAGCAGATTTCAAATAAATTAAGAAAGCAAGATTAAGCTTGAGAAAGTTTAAAAAGCCGACTAAGTTTATTAATAATCACATAATAACTTAGTCGGCATTAATTAGCGTAAAAATAAATTATTATTCTAAAATGAGAATATATTACTAAATTATGTTAAATATCAGCATTAAGTTTTATAAAATATCTATAAAGATTTTTTTGCTTCTAATAGCATTTCGTTTGCCTTATCCATAAATTCTATTGCTTTTTGAATATAGGTTGCTGTTTCATGCTTTTGCATTTCATTTGCTTTATCTACCCATTCCTTGAATCCATCTTGATGGCTATTATTATGATCTACCCAGTGAGCAAGAAGAATTCTGAGAGTTTTCTCTTCTTTACTTATTCCTTCTAAATCATGCTCATGGTTGTGAGGATGATCATGATGGTGCTCATGAGTATGAATATGTCCATCTCCATGGTCATGCTCATGGATATGATTTGATGAATCATGGTGATTATGTGGTTTTTGACTTGAATATTTTGCTTTCATGGCTGTGACCTCCTAAAGGATTCGATTTATTTTATTGAAAACTCTTTTTTTATAATATCGATGGCGTCTTTAATCATTAAAAGTAGTGGTTTTGCCTCAAGTCCAATTACAGAGTAATTTTCAGGAAGTATTGGCAATATAATCTTATAAGCATCACTTTGAGTAATTGATTCTGATATTGATAAAGTTACTTCTCCCATCATGCTATCAGGAATAAGTAAAGAAAATGGACAAATAATAATATTAGCGTTTTTACTAGAAACTCTAATAGCATTTTCTCCAGTAGCACCCTTATTTGCCTTTTGCTTCATCATTGCAGAGGTTGCGATTGCATTTGTGCCTAGTGCATATATATCTATACTCGATGGCAGTTCATCTCTAAGAGCGTGAACTACTTGAGAGCCAATGCCTCCACCCATCCCGTCAATAACAGCTATTATCATAATGTCACCTAATTGCTTTCTATGATTATTTTATGAGCAATAAGCTTCATCTCTTTTATAGTGCCTTCAACAATTTTTTGCTCTCCAAGTAAATCCTCTAGATATACCTTACCGTTTTCGGGTTTAACAAAAACTACATTATCCATTATTTTTTTTTCACCTTCTGCAGTTAATAAATATGCTTGTGATTCACACATAACTTTATCCTCCTTAGTTTTACATCAGTGTCATACAATGCTTTATATTTCAAACCTAATTATAACATATATGAACCGTTGAATAAGCACATTTCAATGATTTTCTTTTTAGCCAAGAAGACTTGAAAGACTTGGAAAATCATCTGTATTTGTATGAGGCAAGAAGCAAGCTGATACAAACTCATCCATATATGAAGGATACACCGAAAGTTCTATATAGGTCATTTGTGATGCAATGCACTCCATTTTTTTTCTAGCATCTTCACTCATCAAAGTTAAATAAGACCCGATTAAAGAGCTGTTTCCAATATATGAAAATTTATCTCTAGGTATATCTGGGAGCAATCCTATTATAATAGAATTTTCAATATCCAAGCTGTTTCCAATTCCCCCGGCAATCATAACTCTATCTAGTTCACTAAAGCTCATGCCTAAGCTTGAAATAAGTGTCGCAGCACCACTATATACAGCCCCTTTAGCTCTTATAAAGTTATCTAAATCCACTTCTGTTATACATACATCCTCATTGATATCTGGCCACTCTTCTTTTGAAGCAACAATGTAGCTTCCAATTCCATGCTCGTCTACTTTTATTCTAGGATTTCCGTTATCTTTTATCAACTTTCCTCTTCTATCAATAATTTTATTTTTAAACATCTCTGCAATTAAATCAATTATACCTGATCCACAGATTCCCTTAGGTGATTTTTCTCCAATTATTTTTATGATAGGAGCTGAAAATAAATCATTAATTTTAACTTCTTCAATTGCACCTGGAGCTGCTCTCATTCCAGAAGATATTTCGCCGCCTTCAAAAGCTGGTCCAGCTGAGCATGCACATGTCATAAGAAAATCTTGATTTCCAAAAACAATTTCTCCGTTGGTTCCTAAATCTATAAAAAGTGTATTTTGTGAATCTGTCCAAATGTAAGATGCTAGTACTCCAGCTGTAATATCTCCTCCAACATAAGATGCAACGTTCGGTGCTATATATATAAATGTCTCGGGATTTACCTCAAGACCTAGTTGTCCTGCCTGAATAAATGGTGCTCTTAAGAAAGCTGGAATATATGGCTCCATTCTTAAGAAGTCTGGATATACTCCTAAAAATAAATGTGTCATAGTTGTGTTTCCCGAGGCAACAAAAGCTATTACCTCCTCCATATCAACATCTGCTTCTTTATACATTTTTTGAAGAAGTGGATTTATAGTGTCCTTGATTATCGCTTCATTTAATTTATCTAATCCTTCTTTTTTAGTTGAATATATTATTCTGTTTATTACATCAGCTCCGTATTTCATCTGAGCATTTCCTGCTGATGCACGTCCTATTAACTTTCCAGAATATAAATCTACCAACGAAGCTGCTACTGAAGTAGTTCCTATATCTAAGGCTATTCCAAAAAGCCTATCTAAAGTGTTGCCTAATTCAATATTTACAACTGTTGTTCTTTTTCCCCGTGGTATATGAGTAACAGTAACTTTAAAATCACCATTTCTTAAAATAAATGGCATTTTTCTGAGCATTGGTAGACGCATAAAAACTTGAGAATATCCAAGCTTAGTTCTCATTTCTCTTTTTAGTCTATCAAAATCAGATATATTATCATCTAGATTTGGCAATCCAATTTCTATATAATCTTTTTTTACATATGTTCCAAACTCCATATCGTTGTCTATGAGTTGTTTTCTTGAATTCTCAAATATCAATTGGTCTCGCTCTGTTGAAATAGATTGAATTTGCATATTATTTAAAGCTGAAGACTCAATATTTATTAGCTCTACAGTTATGTCTGAAGATTTAATTCTAGTATCACATGACAAAACATAACCATTATCTATTTCTTCTTGAGTTATATGTAAGTTTTTTTGTGTATCGACTTCACCTGAAGATATTCTTACTTTACATTTTCCGCAAGTCTTACTTCCATTGCACGGAGCATCTATGAAAATATCATGTTTTCTTGCTACTTCAATTAATAAGTCTCCTTCGGTCGCTATTACCGTTTTATTTAAAGGCAAAAAAGTGACTTTTGGCAATTTACGTCCCTCCTTAAAGGAAATCCCCAAGGATATCCTTGGGGATTATTTTTCATTTAGAAAGCTAAATTATAATGCAGCTTTATAAGCAGCAACATCCATTAAGCCTTCAACTTGACTATCATCGCTTATCTTAACTTTAATAATCCAGTTTGCATATGGATCTTCGTTTATAGCTTCTGGCTCATCTTCTAATGCTTCATTGATTTCAAGTACTTCTCCATCGATAGGTGCTATTAAATCTGATGCAATTTTTGAAGACTCAGCTACACCAAAATCTTCATCCTTAGAAATTTCATCTCCGATTTCAGGCATTTCTACATATAGTAGCTCGCCTAATTGAGATTGAGCATGATCAGTAATGCCTATAGTTGCAACATTACCGTCTACTGCTACCCAAAGATGTTTATCTGAGTATTTTAAGTTATCTGGAAAATTCATGCTTATTCCTCCTTACATTAATGGATCTAAGCCAAGTGCTGGATGTCCTTTTTGAGAAAGGAAATCTATTAACGCCTCGCCATCAGCAGCAATAGTCTCATCTGCGATCATATCTGTGAAATTATCAATATCATAAAGCTCTTTTGCAGTTGCATTAAGCTTATCTTGAACATACTCTTTTAATTCTTTTGGCATCCATACTATTCTTTGGATTCCGCCTTCAGCTCTCATGAACTTCTTAGAAGAAATAAAATGTCTTCCGTGACCCATGAAGCCTGGTGTTTGAACTCCCCCGCCTGTCATAGATGCAAGCTCTCCAAATGTCATACCTATTGGAGTTACTCCACCATACTCTCTATTTACTATTACAACACCATTAGATGCAGGCTCTATACCACAGATACACTCAAAGCATCCGCATGAAGTCATAGGATCTTCCATGATTGAATATAAAGTTACGCTATTTACAGCTCCTTGAGAAATTTCTGAAACTGTTTCATTTACTTTTTCCCAAATTCCTTTATTCTCATCAATTACGCCTTCTTTAAGTATTGGTTGACAAGGTCCTGTTGCATCAAGCTCTTTAGTAGCCTTAGCATCTAACCAGCTTACTGCTCCACAAAGTCCAAGTCTTTCAGGAGTAACTACACAAACGTGAGCAGGTGCAAATGACTGACAAAGGTTACAGCTATAGAAAGTATCTACTGATTCATCAGTAAGAGAAGCAAGTCTTTCGTCTCTTGACTCATATTTAGGAGTTGCAATCTCACCCTTTAATGCTTTGATTTTTTCTTCATCAGTTATTATAGTGATTTCACACTTGTCAACAACTGTATCAAACTCATCCATCATCTTAGCGTATAATACTTCTCCGATATGGTTTAGTCTGAAGCCTTTTTCATATGCTTCTTTACCTATTCTTATCCATGTAATATCTCTTTGTCCTACGTGCATTACGCCTTCGATATAGTTCATGAAGTAGTGAATTCTTCTTTCAAGAACTGGTTCAAAGTCTGTTTGCATTGCTTTTCCAGCTATTTTAACAATAACTGCAAGTGGCATTCTTCCAGGAACATCAGTAACTGTATCAATATCTGGACCAATGATTTCTATCTTATGATCTTCAACCTCAGAAGCATCTTTCATAAGAACAATCTCAAATGACTCAGATTTTCCTCCACCAAATTCAACGAACATGTCACCTTTTCTGATTCTTTCACCTTCGAAAGCTGCTGCGAATGCAACTGGTATTGGAATTTCAGTTATTTTAATCTTAATGTTTCTAGCCTCTAATGAAGTAGCAACAAATTTATCGTAATCTTTTTGAGTTATTAATCTAGTAGGTACTTCCATTACATCTTGGTCAGTAATTACAGGGAAACCAAGAGCAATCGCTCCAGCTCCAGCAGAAACTACTAACTCAGAAAGAGGTCCAAAAGCATTTACAAACGCTGGCACTCTCTCAAGTGTGTACTTAAGAAGTCCGTCAAGATTTCCTGGCTCTAAGCCTCCAAATATAAGTGCTGCTCTAACAGCTACAGAAACAACGTGAATAACTGAAGTTACATCATAGCCTAGTGGAATAACTCTAAGGTCAAGGCCCATTTTTACATTAGCTTCAGTAGCTTGATCAATTACTTTTCCAACTAGGAAAGTAAGTAAGCCTTTTGATTGGTAATCTTTAATAACCTTAGCAGCAGTTTCAGCATCTGGGCACTCTCCAAGTACAACTGCAACACCTGGAATATCACCAGTTACAAGAGGTACTCCTAGAGAACGGATTATTGGGTCACTTATATGTCCTGCAAGAGGCGCAACGTAAGGAGCTTCTTCTACAGAATATTTTGCTGCTTCTATAATTTCAGCAGCTAAAGCTGTTCCAAGTCCAGCATTTAAACCATTTTCTAATCTTTGCTCTTTTACTAAAAGACTTTCAACTATAGCTATTGCTTCTTGAAGTTCTCCTAGATTAGATATCTTTTTACCTGTTGCAGCGTAGATAACTGGTAGCGAATAAGCTGTGTCAGGAAATGCAACTTTATGTTCTTTGCCTTTATCAGCAACTGCTTTCTCAACTACGGATTTTGCAGCTGAAAGAGCATCTGAAGTTCCTTGAAAAATAATATCAAATAAAGTCATTATATTACCCCCTACTTTAATTAGAAATAAAACCCCATAAATATGCTCAATGATTTTAAATTATAACTCTAAATATGAATCTGCATAAAGAGTATTGTTTTTGATAATATCAGCTGATTTAATAGTTTCCATTAATTTAACATCACATGGATTGATAATAGCTGAAGATAATCCGTTTTGCATTGCCATAGCGCACCATACTGCGTCAAGGATAGGTCTTATGTGCTTTGGAGCTCCATTAGAAATATTTGATAATCCTCCAGTAGTTTTAAGTCCCATATCGCTCATCATTTTGATAGCCTCAAGAACCTCTTGTTGTTTTTCTTGCATTCCTTTGATAACAAGCATTAGTGGATCGAAAAGTACATCTGTAGGCTCCATACCTGCTCCTAGTGCTCTTTCAAGCATTTCTGTACAATAAGCCATACGCTCATCGTTATCTCTTGGAATACCTTCTTTAGCACAAAGACCGATAACCATACATCCATACTCACCAGCAAGATCAATCATTTCGATTCTTGGTCCTGCATCAGCAGAGTTGATTATTGCTTTTCCATTTTCGCTGTTATATACTTTTAAGCCAGCTTCGATAGCTTTACGGTTTACTGTATCTAATGCTAGTGGAATATTATTGAATTTTTGCTGAATTGATTGAACCATCCAAGTCATTACTTCCTCGCCGTTTCTTTCAGCAGGTCCGATATTAACATCTACGTAATGTGCCCCAGCATCTATTTGCTCTTTAGCTCTGTGGAATATTGGCTCAAGATCTTTTTCTTCAATAGCTTTTCTTATTACAGGTGATATACAGTGAATTCTTTCTCCAATAATCATAAATTTATCCATTTACAATAACCCCCATCATATTATTTTAAAGAGGGAGATAACTCCCTCACTATATTTATGCGTTTTGATAAAGATCTTTTAGGAATTTAGGAAGTTGCATTGATTCGTTTGGTCCTACAACTACTTCCCAACCAGGTAGAGAATCCTCTATATCTCCCTTAAGTACAGCAACTTTTCCTGGAATGATTAGTTTTCTTGATTTTGTCTTTTGCTCTACTCCGCTTTCTTTTACAAAGTTAGCGATTATAGATCCACTGAATTTACCAGCAGCCCATGCTGTAAGAACTGAATATCCTCCAGCATCTGGAATTAGTAACCAAGTAGGAACCTTAGATTTTTCAATTTCCCCGTTAATAATGAAATAAGTAAGAGCAAAGTCAACTGTACAAAGTACTGGAGATTCGTCATTAGCGTTGTTTACAGAGTATGCCTTAGGCTCAACACGCATTGGTCTTTGTGGATCAGTGTAAATATTTTGTCTAAGAGCCCATACAGAATGTCCTCTAGCAAAATCCATATCCTCAATAACTAAAATTGAACCGTATTTAATTGTAAATATTGAGCTAAGAGCTATTTCCATGAATTTGTTGTCTTTAGCTAAATCATTTACAAATATAATACTTGGGTATCCAAAAGTTCTATCTCCATCTTTAAGAGCAGTTCTTCTGATTTGAATTGCGTTTGTATATGCTTCCTTAATTGTTTTGCTTCCAGCATCTAGAAGTAACTCTTTATAATCTTTTGATTGAACTTTTGAAGTTAATTCATATAAATCTTCTAAAGAGTCAGCTCTAAGGCCAAGTGCATATTTTCCAGCAGCAGCTACATCAAGCATTTGCTCATAGTTTGCAGCTGTAGCTCCGTGAAGAATAGGATTAGTGTCTTTTAATAGCTCTAATGCTTCTTTAGCAACTTCTACATCTTCGCAAACTACCATGTATGCTAGTTCAGCTCCTGAAGCTAAAACTGCTTTAATATTAGCTATGTAAGCCTCTTTATTTCCAGTATAGATAAAAGCAGCAAACTCAGCTTTCATTCTTTCTCCGATTCTTTCAAAATCAACTTTTTTAATGTTTTCTATTTTGCTGTTTACTACATCAGCAGAATCAGTGTCTTTTATTGCAACTGCAAAACGGTTTCTGTTAACAAGAGTTTTTTCATGTCTAAATAGAACTGTTTCTCCACCTAGCTTGTACTCATTAGCTCCAGCTCCTACAGTTAGCGCTTTCATTGGAGGCGCAGTAGATTCTGAAAGTTTTGAAAGATTTTCTTCACTCATATGTGGACATTTTTCTATTTCTATTCCACCTGCTGCAACTTTCATTGAAAAAGCTAAACAAGTTGGGAATCCACAATCTTTACAGTTTTTCTTTGGTGTTAACTTAAAAATATCTAAGCCTGTTAATGCCATTTTAATTTCCCCCTAACCTCTGAATTGTTCTATATTAATTGATCAACTAATGTTCTAATAGTTTTAACACTCTCTGGATGTCTAAGTACTATAGCGTTAGCTCCAGATACTAGTACTGCAGATGCCGTAGATACCTCAAGAGCTATTCCACGATCCTCTCTGCTACCCCATAGAGGCTCATCTTCCTCAGAAGCTAGTGACTCTTTAACATTCCAAGTTTCAAAAGAAACAGGTGTAATTATAGGCATTTGAAGAGTTTTATCATTTTGTCCAAATGCAGCAAGTCTAATTCTATCAAATGTTGATGATACATATTCAAATCCATATCCAACAGCTGCGCAACCAACATGCATCACTATATTTTCAGGTTTAACACCTAGTTGTGTAAGTAGGATGTTTAATTGCTTTGCAAGGTTGATATCAACTGAAGACTCAGCTCCAACTTTATGGCTATAAGCCATTCCGCCTGCTGCTCCAACAGCTTTATAGTTATCTTCTGTTGCTGCCATTAATAATACATTTTTTCCATCTGTAGCAGCTGCAACCTTTTCAAATATTTTTGCATCTTTTTCATGGTTGTTTGTTCCTGCTACAACAAGTGGAATTTCAATAGCATCAGCTACTTTTTTTGCTATTTCAGCACAATCCTCAGCTGGTCTATCCATTCCATTTGGATCTGCTCCTTCAAATCTTAAGCAAATAAAGTCAGGTGCATAAGTATCTTGAACAAATTTCGCCCAAGCTGCAGTATCAGAATAAACGTCTTTATAAGCTGTCTGAAGCTCATCTAGCCATCCTTCTGGAGCAACGTCAATAATTTCCATTCCTACTGCAGTTTTGTTTCCTATTTCCCCGTCGAAGCTATAAAATGGTAGTGTATTTTCTCCACCGATTTTTACTGCTTTTTCTCCCACTCCAAGTGTTACTTCTCCGATTCTACCTTGATATTTCTGTACTGATGTTTTAAATGCCACTAAAATCGCCCCCTAAAAATTGCGGTTTATTGTTATCATATATTTAAATTTGATAAAATTTCATGGAAAGTCTTCTTTGATGGAGAATCAATTGGTAAATCAACTAATGGTTTTCCATTAGAATCATATTCGTAAATATTATCATCCATCGGAACTACGCCTAGCAGGTTAAGGTTGTATTTGTTGATCTCTTCCATTATCCCATCATTTAACTGACCATTAGGAGCTTTGTTTACGATTAAATACAAATCACCTATTTTGAGTTTAAGTTCTAATGCAAGATCTCTTATTCTGGCAACAGCTTGTATACTTCTTCTAGAACAATCACTTACTAGCAGAAGTACATCTACTGATTTAGATGTTCCTCTAGAAAGATGTTCCATTCCAGCCTCGTTGTCTATTACTAGATAATCATAACTGTTTGAAATCGTATCTAGCTGTTCTCTTAGTATTCCATTGACATAACAGTAACAACCTGTACCTTCAGAACGTCCCATAACTAGTAGGTCATATCCATCACCTTCTGAGATAGCAGTGCTTAACCTGTACTTCATATACTGTGCTTTTGTCATTCCCCCTGGAAAACTATTCCCATCACGTTCTCTTCTATTTACATCTTCCTTGATAGCTCCAAGTGTTATATCTATTTTTTCACCCAGAACTTCATTTAAATTTGCATTAGCATCAGCATCAACAGCAATTACCTTGCCGCTTTTCTCTGTTGCTAAATAGTTGATTAACAATCCTGTTAAGGATGTTTTTCCTGTTCCACCTTTACCTGCTACTGCAATAGTCTTTCCCATGTTGTTTTGTCCTCCTATTATCTATTACACTTTATGAACACATTGACCATGAACATCATGTAGAGCTTCCATAAGTGCTTCTGATAGTGTAGGATGAGGATGGATGACATCTCCAACCTGAGCTGCTGTAAGTTTAAGATGAACTGCCAAGGTTAGCTCTGTTAATAAATCTGTGGCATGTGGTCCTACAACTGAAGCACCTACTATGACGTCGTTGTCATCTGTAAGCACTTTAACTGAACCTTGAAGTTTTCCAATTGCTTGAGCTTTCCCTAATCCTCTGAATTCAAAACTTCCCACATGATAAGCAATGCCTTTTTCTGTAAGTTCTCTTTCTGTCTTTCCAACTGCTGCTACTTCAGGATCTGTATATACGCATCTTGGAACTGCATCATAATTTACAGATGATTTTTTGCCAACTGCATGGTCTACTGCAACTAATCCTTCTTTTGAAGCTACATGAGCTAGCATTGGTGAATTAATCACGTCTCCGATTGCATATATTCCATCAACGTTTGTCATCATATTTTCATCTACAATCAGTTTGCCTCTTTCAGAAGCTAATCCAAGCTCCTCTACTCCTAGGTTGTCAAGATATGGTCTTCTACCTACAGAAACTATCATAAGCTCTGCAGTTAGAGATTTTCCACTACCAAGTTCAGCAGTAACACCATTATCATTAACCTCAACCTTTGTTATACTATCGCTTGTCATGACTTTTATCTTATCTTTTTTAAATGAACGTGCAAGTTGCTTTGCAACATCATCATCTTCAAATGGTAGTAAATGATCTGCCATTTCAACAATAGTAATTTCTGTACCAAGTTTTCTGTAGAATTGACCAAACTCACATCCTATAACTCCGCCCCCAACGATAATCATTGATTTTGGAATTTCAGTTAGGTTCATCGCTTCATCACTTGTTATAACCTTAGTTTTATCATAAGGAAACATAGGTGGAACTATTGGTGCAGAACCAGTTGCTATAATTATTTTATCAGCTGGTATTGTTTGAGTATTATTATCTTCATCAGTTACAAGCACTTCAGTTGAAGATAATATTTTTCCATGACCTTTTACTACAGTTATTTTCTTTTGTGCAAATAAATGCTCTATACCTTTTACAAGATTTGTTACTATCTTGTTTTTTCTGTCAATTATTTTATTAAAATCAACCTTGATATCTGAGCCTATTTCTACACCAAAATCTTCAGCTTCTTTAACCATATCTATACGCTCAGATGCAGCAAGAAGTGACTTAGTAGGGATACATCCCCAATTTAGACAGGTTCCACCTGGCTTATATTTTTCAATTACTGTTACTTCTGCTCCAAGTAAAGCTGCCTTAATTGCTGCGACATATCCTCCAGGACCTGCTCCGACTACTACTATTTTCATTTTATTTCCTCCTTACAGTCCAGCTGCATCTAATATAAGAGGAACATTTTCTTCAGCGCCAATCGCCATAATATGTACACCGTCACATAGTCCTTCTTCTCTTAGTTGTTTAATGAACTCTCCAGAGATTTTAATACCTTCCATAACCATAGCTTTGTTCTTTTCTTTCTTATCTTCTATTCCTTCAGCACTTGCTTTAAGTCTATCGATAAGCTCATCTGGAACAAAAATTCCTGGTACATTGCTGTTCATGAATTTAGCCATTCCTGGTGATTTTAGAGGTATAATACCAGCCATAATTTTGCAATCCATGTGCTTAGTTTTTTCTCTAAAATCTCTCATTGTTTCAATATCAAAAACTGCTTGAGTTTGGAAGAATTTTGCACCTGCAGCAATTTTCTTTTCCATTTTGAATATCTGAGCATCTACTGGATCAAATCTAGGAGTAACGCTTGCTCCAAGGAAAAAATCTGGTGTTCCTTGTAGTTCATTTCCTGCCATATCTTTTCCAGATTTAAGTATCTCAGCAGCTTGAAGAATTCCAATTACATCTAAATCATAAACTGCTTTAGCATTTGGATGATCTCCAACTACAGTATGATCACCAGTCAATGCTAGCATATTTGGGATTCCAAATAATCCAGCTGATAGCATTTCTCCTTGAATTGCTATTCTATTTCTATCTCTTCCAGTGATTTGGATTACAGGCTCAATTCCTTCTTCTTGAAGAACTTTACATGTTGCAAGTGAAGTTGCTCTCATAACAGCTGATTGAAAATCTGTTACGTTTGCGGCATGAACTCTTCCTTTTATTAGCTGAGCACAATGTCTAAGATGAGCAAAATCTATTCCCTTTGGAGGAGCCATTTCAGATGTTACAGCAAACTCTCCATTTTCAAATGCTTGTTTAAGTAAACCCATTTACATAACCTCCCCCAATTTTATCTAGTTAATTCTATTCTCTTTGGATGAACATTTTTTTGGAAATCTTTTGGTGGTCTGTTTTCAGTGATGTTACTTAATCTGCCTTCATCCTTTAGCTTGTTGTAAATTAAAATCCAAGCACAGTCATTTTCAGCATTAACTTCACATTTTCCGTTTTTAGCTCCACCACATGGGCCATTCATAAGGCTTTTTGCACATCTTGTTATCGGACAAATTCCAGCTGTCCATCCAAGCTCGCAATCTCCACATGCCAAGCAGCTTTCCTCATATTGTCCAACTCTTTCTATTTCACCAATAAACATTGTGTTATTTCCTGGGTAAACAGGTTTTGAAACGACTTTTGCTAATGTTTGAGTACCATCTCCACATGCTAGAGATACTATTGCATCAACTTCAGGCATTTGCTCTTTAAAAACCTTCATATCTTTTCTGGTTTTTAAAAGATTACAAGCTGGATCTAAAACTAAAGTACCTAGAACATTTTTCCCTGCTGCCTCTAGCTCAGTTTTAAGAGCTGCAATTTCTTCCTCGCCCCCAACTTTACATGTAGAAGCACATAAACTACATCCTGCAATTAAAACATTTTGTGCATCGCTTATAAAGTCCATCAATTCTTCTTTTGGTTTTGCCTGAGAAATAATCATTTTTATCCTCCTCCAGAATTCTAAGCTCAAAACTCTATTTATCTATTTTTACATCTAAGAAGGCTTTGCCTTCTTAGATGTAATTTTTCTATAGCATATTCATTACTTTTTCGCTAATTGAATCAGCTATAGAAATACCCTCTTTGACAAGTTCGCTTACCCTGTTTTCAAGTTCTAAAGAATAGTTTTCATCCTTCATCATGCCGGTATTAATTAGAACATTCATTTTTCCGCTAATAAGAGCGGCTCTTAAAAATTCTACCCCTACACCAACATCACTTATTGCAAGCTTTGAGCCTTTATCCATAAGCTCTAAATGAAGTTTTATTCCTTCATATGAACGTTCAACAATTTCAACTGGTACTTTGCACGCTTCCTTAAGTGCATCTTCCATTACCTTAGCTTTTTGTATTTTTTCTTCATCAGTATTAGCTGGAAGGCCATATGCTTTTGCTAGAGGAGTGAAGTTGATTTTGTCTTCTTCAATCATATCTAAGAATCTTCTCTGAAGAGAAACTGAAGAATCTAAAATTCTTTTTAAGTCTTCTTCAAACTCAGCATATTTTTTCTTTCCAATTGTCAGATTACAAACCATAGCAGATAATGCACATCCTTGAGCTGCTGTAAGAGCTGCAGCTCCACCACCACCAGGAGCAGGAGCTTTAGATGATAGAATCTCTACAAAATCTGTAAGTGACAACTTCGAAAGATTAGTTTCTATTTGTACTTCTTGAGTAATATCCATACATACCACCTTAGAATAATCCTGCTATTTTTCCTGTGCTATCAACATCTATTTTTTCAGCTGCTGGTGCTTTAGGAAGTCCAGGCATAGTCATTATTTCTCCAGTTAAGGCTACAAGGAATCCTGCTCCTGCAGAAACTTTAATGTTTCTAACAGTTATCTTAAATCCTGTAGGTCTTCCTAATTTTGTTTGATCATCAGTAAGAGAATACTGAGTTTTAGCCATACAAATTGGAAGCTTATCATAACCGATTTTTTCGATTTCTAATATTTGTTTTTCAGCATTTGGAGTGTAATCAACTCCATCAGCTCCATAAATTTTTGTAGCAATTGCATTTATTTTTTCTTTGATTGATTGATTTTCATCGTAAGCAAATTCAAATTTGCCTTCATTTTCATCAATTAATCTAAGTACTTCTTTAGCTAATTCTTCTCCACCTTCTCCACCTTTAGCCCAAACTTCAGAAAGTGCAACATTAACGCCTAATTCTTTACACTTATCTTTTACAAGCTGAAGTTCTGCTTCAGTGTCTAGTGGGAACTTGTTAATAGCAACAACTGCTGGTAATTTAAATACCTTAGTTATGTTCTCAACATGTTTTAGTAGGTTTGGAAGTCCATTTTCAAGAGCTTCAAGGTTTTCATTGTTAAGTTGATCTTTTTTAACTCCGCCATTGTACTTAAGCGCTCTAACAGTAGCTACTATAATAACTGCATCTGGTTTTAGACCTGACATTCTGCATTTGATATCAAGGAATTTTTCAGCTCCAAGGTCAGCTCCAAAGCCTGCTTCAGTAACAACATAATCAGCGAAATGCATAGCCATTTTAGTTGCTATTACTGAGTTACAACCATGAGCTATATTTGCAAATGGTCCACCATGAACAAATGCTGGAGTACCTTCTAATGTTTGAACTAGGTTAGGCTTAAGAGCGTCTTTAAGAAGCGCTGCCATTGCTCCGTTAGCATTAAGCTGAGCTGCAGTAATTGGCTCACCTTTTCTAGAGTAACCAATTATAATTCTTCCTAATCTTTCCTTAAGGTCCATAATATCTGATGCTAAACAAAATGCAGCCATAACTTCAGATGCAACAGTAATATCAAATCCATCTTCTCTAGGGAATCCATTAGCTTTTCCACCAAGACCATCAGTAATAAATCTTAGCTGACGATCGTTCATGTCCATAGCTCTTCTCCAAGTTATTCTTCTTGGGTCTATATCAAGTGCATTTCCTTGATAGATATGGTTGTCAATCATAGTTGCTAGAAGGTTGTTTGCCGCTCCTATAGCATGGAAGTCTCCAGTAAAGTGAAGGTTGATATCTTCCATAGGAACTACCTGAGCATATCCTCCTCCAGCAGCTCCTCCCTTAACTCCAAATACTGGACCAAGTGATGGCTCACGAAGTGCAACTAAAGTATTTTTTCCAAGCTTTGCCAATCCATCAGCTACACCTATAGTAGTTGTAGTTTTACCTTCTCCAGCTGGAGTAGGATTAATCGCTGTAGTAAGAATTAGCTTTGCTTGTTTTCCTGTTTCTCTTTTCATAAGGTTATAATCAACCTTAGCTTTATATTTTCCATAAAGATCTAAATCTTCTTCTGTAAGATTTAATTTCTTAGCTATTTCCCTTATATCTTGCACCACTGCTTCCTGTGCAATTTCTATATCACTTTTAAAACCCATTTGAACTCCTCCTTAAATGATTTTTATTTTATTATACTATGAATCTTTTCTAACTGAGGACTCAATTGCATTTTTAATAATTTTTATTTCTTCCTTTAGATTTAGGTCTGCATCATACGCAGATTGATTATTTCTATCAGAATCAATAACATCTTTACTATAATGGATAAATCCTAGTAAGCTGTCCCCGACATTGTCTCTGATAAAATCTTCATCTTCTTTATTTCTAATCTTATTTGCTACTACCTTTATCTCCGATACCCCAATATCATTAGCTAGTTTTTTTACTTTTTCAAAAGTTTGAAGACTCCTAACCCCAGGTTCAATAACTACAATAAAAGCATCTACACCCGAAGCTGTACCTCTGCCTAAATGTTCAATTCCTGCTTCCATGTCCATGATTACCACATCTTTGTTTTGCAGCACTAGATGTGATGTTAATCTTTTTAAAAGAACATGCTCAGGACAAACACATCCGCTACCCCCTGTATCAACTGTTCCCATGGTAAGTAATGATACTCCATTTAATGTCCTACAATATCTTTCAGGTATATCATCAACTTTAGGATTCATTTTGAAAAAGCTTCCGATGCTCCCGCTTTGAGCTCCAGTTCTTTCTGCTATCAAATCCTTTATCTCTGATATAGGCACTATCTCATCTATTTCTTTTTTGGTAAACCCTAAGGCTAAAGCTAAGTTTGCATCGGGATCAGCATCTACTGCCAAGACTCTATACCCTTCATCAGCATACAATCTACTTAATATTGATGATACAGTAGTTTTTCCAACTCCGCCTTTTCCAGTAATAGCAATTTTCATAGTCATTCTCCTAACTCTATATTCCTAGTGCTGTACGTTTTGCTTCTATTCTTTCAAGAACCTGCTCTGATAATTTAGCTGGGTCCATTTCAACTGTAAATTTAGCTCCAACGATATCTTCAACTCTATTTGTTAATAAATCAACCATTTCAGCTGAGCCAGTTACTTGTGGATATACTCCAAGGAAAGTATCAATACCACTTGTAATAACATAGTTACCGATAGCAACAGCTTTTTCACTCATCCATTCAGGAGCAATACCTACAACTGGAAGTTTAGGAATATCCATATTTAGATGTTTAGCTACAGCATTTACAAGTAATATAATTCTACTTATATCTACGCATGAACCCATGTGAAGAACTGGTGGTATATCAACAAGCTCGCAAACAGTTCTAAGTCCTTGTCCTGCAAGATTTCTAGCTTCTTTGTCAAGAAGACCAGCTTTTGCTGCAGCTTGAGCCGCACATCCTGTAGCAACAACTATTACGTCATTTGCTATCATGTTTTTGATAATTTCTATATGTGAATAGTCAGGTCTAACCTTAGGATTGTTACATCCGACAATACCAACAGCTCCTCTAAGAACACCAGATACTATACAATCAGCAAGTGGCTTAACTGTACCTGTTTTATCTACGTGAGAGTTAGTAACTAAATCTAACTGTTTAATTATTGCTTCAATAGAATATCCAGCCATTGCTGTTTGCTTTGAATCTGGAATGTAAACCTTAGCTCTATCTCTATTTGCATAGTTATCTATAGCTTCTTTTACAATACCTTTTGCTGAATCAAAAGCATGATGCTCATCAAACTCAATATGAGTTGCTCCTGGAATTTTCGCTTTTGGTGATGTAGTTATAAATTTAGTATGGAAACAATCAGCAAGAGCTGCCATAGCTGGGAAGATACATTGTACGTCAACTATAACTGCCTCAACAGCTCCAGTAAGTACAGCGTTTTCCTGTTGTAGGAAGTTTCCTGCCATTTTAACTCCATGTCTCATTGTAACTTCGTTTGCTGTACAGCATAGACCAGCTAAGTTTATTCCTTTAGCGCCTTTTTCTTTAGCATATGCAACTAGCTCAGCATCTTCAGATGCAAGCACTATCATTTCTGATAATGATGGGTCATGGCCGTGAAGAACTATGTTTACCATATCCTCTTCTAAAACTCCAAGGTTACTTTCTGTTTGGATAGGAGTAGGTGTTCCAAAAAGGATGTCAGTAAGCTCAGTTCCTATCATAGAACCTCCCCAACCATCAGACATTCCAGTTCTAAGTCCCATTCTTACTAGTGATTCTGCTTCTGCAGTACATCCGATATGAGTAGAGTGCATTATTGTTGCAATCTCTCTATCGATAGCTCTTGGAGCCACATTTTCTTTTTTCCATACTTCTTGTCTTTGTTCAACAGCTCTGTCTAAAAATCTTAATGTTCCAAATGGCTTACCAAATTCCATAAGAGCTACTTCTGCAACTTCATGAGCTACATCATATAAATCTTTTCCTTCTGTTGATACTCCCCACTCGCCAGCAAGTCTATAAAGCTTATCTTTATCTTTTACTTTATAGCTTCCATTTTCGCTTGACATATGTAAAACGTGTGCAATATCTCTTGCATGGTCAGAGTGAGCAGCAGCTCCAGCAGCAACCATACGAGCAAAGTTTCTTGCTGCTATAGTATCAGCAGTTGCTCCACAGATTCCTCTTGGTGCTTTTGGTGTAATTCTACATGGTCCCATAGAACAAATACGGCAGCATACCCCTTCTTCGCCGAATTTACATGAAACTTTTTGTGCTTCTTTTCTGTCTTGCCAAGTTTCTGCTCCTGCCTCAACAGCTTTTTGTTTTAGCAGCGAATTAATCTCTTCCATTTGCTCAATGGATAAAATTGTTTTTTCCATAGCCATTCCTCCATTTTCCCCACTTGTTAATTTTTAAACAAATTTGCTAAAAAAATAATTTTGCATAAATATGCAAAGTTGATAGGTTTTTCTTAATTCCAATTATAACATAAAGATAATGAATATAGTAACATAATATTAAATTAATTCTAAAAAAAATATTAGATTTTTTTATGCATGTAAATTCAATATTTATTTAGAGAAATAAAAAAACACCATAATATATTAATATATCATGGTGTTTATGTTGCTATTGTCAGAAAATTCACTGTAATATAGCTGTTTTTTGTTAAAAATTAATTCTGCTAATATATTATTTAACAAACAATTTTTATGATTTATTTTACAAACTCAATACCCTTATTTATTGCATTTAGATTTGAATCAAAAGTTTCTGGTCTTTTACTAGTAAGTTTTTTTATAGCTTTTTCAATTTTAGGCAAATCTACAAGATTTAGACTCGGAATTAAGGCTCCAAGGCATACCATGTTTGCTATACTTGAATTTCCAAGCTCATTTGCAATTTCTGTAGCTGGAATTTCTACAATCTTTATATCAGTTCTAGGATTCTCAATTTTCGCAAGCGATGAGTTAACTATAAGAACTCCACCTGGCTTTATTCTAGATGAAAACTTTTCATAAGCAGGCTTATTGAGAACTATAGCACCGTCTGCTTTATCAATTACGGGCGAATGTATTTCCTCATCAGATAAAATAACAGAGCAGTTTGCTGTTCCGCCTCTCATCTCAGGACCATAAGAAGGAATCCAGCAAAGCTCAAGATCTGATCCCATTCCAGCATAAGCAAGAAGTTTTCCTAAGAACATTACTCCTTGTCCGCCAAATCCAGCAAGTATCACTTTATCCATCATAAGCTTTTTACCTCCTCAGTTACCTTTAATTCTCCAAGCTCATAAATAGGCATCATATTGTCTCTTAGCCACTGCATACTCTGCGCTGGAGAAAGTCCCCAGTTTGTAGGGCAAGTTGATAACACACTTACAAAAGCAAAGCCAAGACCAGCTTTTTGCACCATGAAGGCTTTTTTAATTGCTTTCTTTGCTATGTTTATGTTTTTAGGCGAATCTACAGAAACGGATGCAACATAAACAGCTCCTTCAAGATTTGCAATTATTTTAGGAAGATCTATAGGTGAACCTGTTAGAGCTTTATCTCTTCCAAATGGACTTGTAGATGTTTTCATCCCTTCTAAGGTTGTAGGAGCCATTTGTCCTCCAGTCATACCATAGATTGCATTGTTAACCATTATCGAAGTTATATTTTCTCCTCTAGCAGCCGTATGGATTGCATGCTGAGTTCCAATTGATGCTATATCTCCATCTCCTTGATATGTAAATACCATTTTATCAGGAAGAGATCTTTTTATTCCTGTACCAACTGCCTGAGCTCTACCATGAGCCGCCCCTACAAAATCACAGGTAAAGAAATTCTGACAAAAGCCTGCACATCCAACTGGTGATACTCCTATAGTTTCTTCAATTATATCGAGTTCTTCTAATGACTCAGCAATCAGTCTCATTATTATTCCGTGGGTACAGCCTGGACAAAATGAAAAAGAAACGTCTGTAAGCCCTTTTGATCTTTTAAATATCTGCTTTTCCATAAACTATACCTCCTTATCTGAGTTTAAGTTAAATTTTGATTCCACAAATTCTAAAATTTCAAATTCTGTTGGAAGCATACCACCTTGTCTTCTAAACAGATGAGTTTCTGGTTTGCATCTAACTGCAAGCTCTACATCTTCAATCATTTGCCCTGTATTAAGCTCTACAGTAACAATTCCTTTAACTTTGTCCATAAATGGTGCAAAGGCTTTCTTTGGGAATGGCCATAGAGTTATAGGTCTAATAAGTCCTAGCTTAATGCCTTTTTTTCTAGCCTCAATTACAGTACTCTTACAAATTCTGCCTGTAGTTCCGTAGCTTACTAGAAGATATTCTGCATCATCAGTTTGGAATTCTTCCCATTGTTGTTCTTGCTCTTCTATAGCTTTATATTTAGCTTCCCATCTTAAATTGTTTTCTTCACCGATTTCATTTGTAAGTGAATAGCTTGCTATGATTCTCTTTTCTCTTCCCTTTGCTCCATTTACAATCCAGCTTCTGTCATATTCTTCACTTGCAGGTTTTTCTTTTAAGATTACTGGTTCCATAGTCTGTCCTAGAAATCCATCACTTAAAATCATTACAGGGTTTCTGTATTTTTCTGCTAGATCAAATGCCATCATAGTGTAGTCGTAAAGCTCCTGAGCCTTAGAAGGTGCAAGCACTATTAATCTATAGTCTCCATGACCGCCACCTTTGGTAGCTTGGAAGTAATCTGATTGCGCTGGCCCTAGTCCACCTAGTCCTGGTCCACATCTGTTTACATTTACTACAACCATTGGAAGCTCAGCAGCAGCACTATATGAAAGTCCTTCTTGCTTTAAGCTTACCCCTGGGCTTGATGATGCAGTCATTACTCTATTTCCAGTACATGCTGCTCCATAGCACATGTTTATAGCTCCTATTTCATCTTCTGCTTGAACAATAGTTCCACCTACATCTGGAAACTTAGCTGATAAATACTCTATTACCTCGGTTGAAGGTGTAATAGGATAACCGAAAAACAACCTACATCCTGATCTTATGGCAGCTTCACCGATGATTTCATTTCCTTTCATCAATACTCTTTCCATATTTTATCTCTCCTTTGGCTCTATTTGTAAACTTCTATAGCTACATCAGGGCAAATAGTTGCGCAAAGCCCGCAACCTATACATTCATCCTGGTTAATACATACTGCAGTAAAATAACCTTTGTCATTTGCTGTGTCACCTATAGCTATTATCTTTTTAGGACATACTTCTATACATAGTCCGCAGCTCTTACAAAATTTCTCAATTACATTAATTCTTGGCAAGGGAATCTCTCCTTTTCTATTTACATTTGCTTGCAATATGTGAACCTAAAGCTATTGAATACAATTTAGTTTCATAATCGTCAGCTCTAGAAACTAGCACTATAGGTACTTTTGCTCCCATAATAATTCCAGCTGAGGTTGCTCCGGCTAAATAAGTAAGTGATTTTCCAAGAGCATTTCCCACTTCGATAAATGGTACTGCTATTATATCTACATCACCAGAAATTTCACTTTTAAAATTCTTCACTTTTGCAGCTTCACTTGAAAGTGCTAAATCCACTGCAAGAGGTCCTTCTACAATTATTCCATCTCCAAATTCATTATTATTACACATATCTTGAAGTTCTCTGGCATCCATTGTTGCTGGCATTTTTTCGTTAGGTTTTTCTTTAGCCGCAATAACAGCCACTTTTGTAGTTTCTATACCTAGGGATTTTGCCACTTCGTGAGCATTTTTAATTATCATGGCTTTTTCTTTTACTGAAGGAGCTATATTCATTCCTCCATCTGTAAGAATTAATAATTTATGGTATGAAGGAACATCATAAAGCATAACGTGACTGATTAAATTTTCTGTCCTAAGACCGGTTTCTTTATTTAAAACAGCCTTTAATAAAATTGATGTATCAAGAAGACCTTTCATAAGAAAATGAGCTTTTTTTTCAACAACTAGCTCAACAGCTTTTTTTGCGCTTTCCTCTAAAGAAGTAGTTTCTATGATTTCATCATGATTTATTTTATAGTCTAGTTTTTCGCAAATTTCTATTATTGCTTTTTTATCTCCTATTAGTATAGGCTCTACTATATTATCCATAGATGCTTGTTTTAAGGCTCCAAGTACATCTTCATCCTCAGCTGCTGCTACTGCTAGTTTTAGTTTAGGGTTATTGGCAACGTTTTCCAACAATTCTGATAAGCGTTTTATCATAACATGCCTCCTTGATTTAAATTCAATATGTATTTACCTTATTTTTAAATTATACAATATGTAATAATTATATACAATATGTTTAAGTAATGTATACAAACATTTCTGAAAATATAAAAAAATCTTACTAAGTAGTACTATCCAGTATCTACTTAGTAAGATTTTTATTGTTTTTAAGCCTTATATATCAATTTAATGCATTCCTGAACAATATCGTCATGGGGATCTATATTTTCAGCTAGATTAATATAGTATTTAGCTTTTTCAATATTTTCTAAATTATAATAAACCATTGAAATATTACATAATATCTCTATACTCTCAGAATCTAGTTCAAATGCATACTCAAGAAGCTCCAAGGCCTGCTCTAAATCGCCCAAAAATGCAAAACACAGAGCCATTTCATTAATAAGCTGAGGCTGAGAAGTATCAAGTTTATATGCAAATTCAAAATAATCTATTGCTGATTCATACTCTCCTTTTAATCTATTTATATAGCCTAGATAGAAATATGCTTCATATGAAGAAGTATCTTCATCAACTATTTCTTCTAAAATAGCTAGGGCCTCATCGTATTTTTCACTTTCAATGAGCTCACTAGATAGACTTATTTTTTCTGTAGTGTTAATTTTGACTAGATTATCCTTAGAGTCGTTTTCAAGAGAATCATCGAGTCCAAGTTCTATAGCTTTTTCAAAACAATTTTTTGAGGTACCTAAATCTCCATGCTGTAATGCAAAATATGCTAAATAATAATATGGCTTAGAAAATTCCGGATATAATTTGACTAGTGCATTAAAGCAATCCTCACTTTCAAGTTTGAAATCCACCTTTTTGCTATCTTCTAAAGCTTGCTCAGAAATTTCTTTACATAGCAGCGCATAGTTGAAGTATAAGTTCATTTCTGGTTCAAACATAGATAGATACCCTCTTGCAAATATCAAGCTCTCAATTAGATTGCTTTTTTCATATGCATCTCCAGCTAAGCTACTAGCTAGAGCAAGTGGATTTGAAGATAATTTTGTTATTATCGCTTTGTATTCTTTACTGTACTTAAAATAAGGGTCTATCCCTTGTATGAAAAGCATGGCACTTAATATATCTATTGTAGAAATTCCTTCTTTTTTTGAATTAGCCATGTCTATAAGTACAGATGAAAATACTGGAACCTCAATATTTTTATTAATGTTTATTCCTTCAATTTTTTTTAGAATAATATCATCTAAGGTTATAAAAACCAATTTATTTGTTTTTTCCAGTAAATATTTCTCAATTCTTGATTTGTTCATACAAACCTCCAGTAAACGTTACTTTATTCATAAAATCTTTCTCTCCACTATAATTAAACGCTATTATAGCTTTATGGTTTTTCAAATTCCCTTTGGTTTTTATATAGTCGATAATATCAAATTCAAATAGCTCTACATGAATTTTTTTTATTATTTCCATAGGATGCGAATTAGGATAACCAAGTTCAGATTTAATATAATCATTTGAAATCCAAGCTACCGCTTCTTCTCTTGTAATACTACTTAAATCATTTCTTAAAAACAAAGGAATAACTCTATTTCTTCCCATTCTTAAATAATCAAATCTAATTAGCTCTTTTATTTTATTTGTCTCATCTGGGCAAATCCTACTATAAAATTCATGTAAAAGTTTATATAGATCATCTCTAGATAAGGTTTTATTTTGGTAATAATCGTTTTTATATGCAAGTAAATCAGAAAATAATTTAAATCCATTATTATTGTAGTTATTGATATAAATATATTCTATACTAAGCATAAACATCCCGCTGTTATAAAACAAGTCCACAATCTCTTCGATTTCTTTAAGAAATAAAATTTCGCTTGCTGAAATGAATTTATTTGAAATCACTTCATAAGGTGGATAATTGCGATATCTATAATCAAATAACTCTACTTGACTCCTTATAGGACTACCCTTGAGCATTTTCAAAAATCCTAGTTGAAGTGCCTCAGGAAGTAACCCAAATACATCATTAAAGGATTTTTTAAAGCTCTCTAAATTTTCATATGGAAGTCCTGCGATTAAATCTAAATGCTGATGGATATTACCATATTTTTTTATTTGATTCACTCTTACAGACAATTTTTCAAAATTATCAATTCTATTTACAGTTTTAATAGTTTTACTATTTGTAGACTGAACTCCAATTTCAAATTGAAATAAACCATACCGTGCTTCTTTAATCTCTTTCATAAACTCGTCATCAAGCATATGAGCTGTAATCTCAAAATGAAAATTAATTTTGCCATTATCGATTTCCTTTAAAAATTTTATTAAAGCTAAAGTAATTTCTTTATGGGAATTAAAGGTTCTATCTACAAATTTAATCTGTTTTGCATTTAAGACTACAAGTTTTTTCAAATCCTGCTTTACACTTTCTAAAGGAAAAAATCTGACTCCTTTTAGAGTTGACGATAAGCAATAAGAGCAATTAAATGTGCACCCTCTTGAAGTTTCAAAATAAACTATTTTATTTTCTATTTCCTCTTCAGTCACATAAAGATATGGGCTTTTTATCTGAGATAGATCAGCTATAGGAGGTGTATCCTTGTTCTCTATAAAATATATATCTTCATGTGTATTGTATCTATAATTTGAATATGGTGGTAGTTCGTTTGATTTATAAACGACTCCATCTATTTCTATATGTTTCTTAAATTTAGAAATAGAGTCAATAAGTTTTGGAAGAACTAACTCCCCTTCTCCTTTAATTATATAATCAATATATGAATGCTTATTAATAAAGTTAAGTGAATCAAAGCTAACCTCAGGTCCTCCAAGTATTATAATTAAATCAGGATTAGCTTCCTTTAGTGTAGAGCATAGCTTAAGAGTCTGCTCAACATTCCAAATATAGCAAGAAAAACCTACAATATCGTAATTTTTTTCGTAAATATCAGCGTATATCTTATCCAAGCTTTCATTTATAGTATATTCTTTTATATATGAATCACAGGTATCTTTTACACTAGAGTATAAATACCTTATAGATAGACATGTATGAATATATTTGGAGTTTAAGGTTGTTAATAATAATTTCATAATTTCTCACCATCTTCTTTTGATTTAGACTCATATTTTACCTATTTTATTAAGTTTATTCAACTCTAAATATTATTTTAAAAATCCATTTTATGTTAATTTATTACTAATTATTGTAATTTATATAATAATCTTGTAAAATGGAATATGTGAGTTTTATTTAACTGTTAATTATATTTTTTATATATTTTGAAAGGGTGTATCTTTTGTTCATACCAACCCATAGAATTATTGCTAATCATATTTACGAGAATTTAAAAGACAGCTTAGATTTTAAACTTAGCAAGCCTATGCTTCAGTACGGAAATATGAAACCCGACGTAGCTCCAAGTTTAAAATCAAAAAAACATTATATGAACCCAACTTTTGATTTTGTCTTAGATGAAATTGTTAAGCTTATCGATGATGGACTACACGAAGATTTAATATCTATAAATGCTTTTTCTGTGAGATTAGGTGTAATCACACATTTTTTATCTGATTTCTTCTGCTTGCCACATCACGATAGAACCTATTTTTCTGACAAGTTAAAAGAGCACATGATTTATGAAAAAAATCTTCACTATAAATTCAAGGAATTTTCGGGATTAGACAAAATAACATTGCCAAGCTTAAAAACTTTAGATAAAGATGGAATTAAAGCTCTTATAGAAGAACTTCATCATGATTATGTTAATAGACCTAAAGGCTACGAAAATGATATAGTTAGTTCTATAAATGTGTCCTCTGCAATTGGTCTTCTAATTGTAGAAAACTCTATTTTATACGAGCCACAACTTATTGCAGTTTAATAACTCTTTTTATTACCCTAGTCCTTCTTTATTATGGTATAATATATTGTATTAAGAAAATGGGCTAAGGAGTGGGTTTAAAATGATTAATTTTGATAAAATCTCTATAGATCAGATTTCCAAAAGAGATCTTCTGATAATAATACAGGCTCTTGATTATACTTACGAGAATACTAAAATAGAAGATTTTTCTAAATTGAAAGATTCTCTATTAGAGGAATTAAGATTACTAGCAGAAGTTCCTACACAAGATGAATTGATTAAAATTCTAAGTGCATAAAATATAGCCTCTCACTTGAGAGGCTTTTTTCTATGCTTTTTTAAATCTAAAAGTGTAGCTTTCAGATTTTGAAACAGCTTCAATTAATAAGATATTTTCATTGAAATATTTTTTTATAATTTTTATATTTCCAATCAGTGGTATTGTATATTCCTTATTAATTTCCATTTGGATTATATCAAGTGGATTTATCTTACCCTCATAAGCTTTTCTTTTAATTTTCATATTCCTTAGATTCAAGAGATAATCACTTAATACCTCTATATTAGAATTAAATTCTATTGTCTCTAAAGCATTTGTAATCTTCTCTTTTACTATATCCCTAAGCCTAATAATAAGTTCTTTTTCTTTAATATAAAAACTTTTATCTTCCAAATTATAGAGGTTATTAAGAGCAAAAGTAAGAATTTTATCGTCATCGTCTAACATTAGCAGATTTATCTTGTATCTTTGGAATTCTATAATTTCTGATGAATCCTCCAAATCATTTTGATAAGCAATCAAATTTGGTTTTATCTGCTCATTGAGAATATATAATATAATTACATATATTGATAATGCAGTAGAGCTTGAGTTCTTGTACATTATATTATATGCAGTTACCGCCTCATTTAAAATTTCATTGATGTCTCTGTTTGCTATGATAATAGGAGCTAAGCATACAGCTAAGCTCCTATTATTCTTTATACCATAGTAATACTTCATTAAATTCAGTTCATCTTTCCATCTCGCCTTATCAACTTTGACACTGACAGTGGATGTGTCTGATGAAAGACTACGAACCAGAGACTTTAGCAAATAATTGTATTCATATTCAATTAAAATAGAAATAACTATATTTGAAAAAGCTTTGTCAACTATTAGCATTACATTCTCTCCGGCGCTTCCATTCCTATGAGTTTAAGCGAATTCTCAAGTCCTATTCTCACTGCTTCAACTATAGTCAATCTAGCTGCTTTTACTTTTTCATCATCAACTAAAATTGGATTATCATGGTAAAATTTATTAAAGGCCTGAGCTAAATCCAAAATATATCTTGTTATATGATGAGGCTCATTTTTATCTGCTGCTCTTAACAGAACTGATTTAAAGCTGCCTAGTACTCTAATTACTTCCATAGCATCATTATTGTTGCCTAGCATTGAAAAATCTATGTCTGAACTAGGTTTCAAATTTGCTTTTCTAAGAACAGAGCAAGCTCTAGCATGAGTATACTGAACATATGGTCCAGTTTCTCCTTCAAAACTAAGTGTTCTTTCCCACGAGAATGTATAATCTTTTATTCTGCTGTTTGATAGCTCTTGAAACACAACTGCTCCAACTCCAATTTGCTTTGCTACCTTATCAATATCTTCTAAGTTAGGATTTTTTTCAATTATTACTTCCTTAGTTTTTTGTATAGCTTGATTTAATACATCTTCAAGAAAAACAACTCTTCCTTTTCTAGTTGATAAGGTACCTTCCTCAAGACCAACCATTCCAAACTGAACGTGCTCACAATCATTTGCCCATTCAAATCCCATTAAATCAAGTATCTTCATCCACTGCTTAAAATGAAGAGCTTGCTGAGAGCCTACAACATAAATGTTTTTATAAAAATCATAAGTTTTCTTTCTATATATAGCTGCCGCTAAATCTCTAGTTATATAAAGAGTAGAACCGTCTCTTTTTTTAATAAGTGCAGGAGGCATTCCATAAGGCTCTAAATCAACTATATGAGCGCCTTGAGATTCTATAAGAACACCTTTTTCTTCCATTAGATCAATAACTGCTGGCATTTTATCTGAATAAAAACTTTCGCCAGCATAAGAATCAAATGAAATTCCAAGCATATCATAAACCCTTGAGAATTCTTCTAGAGAAACCTCTCTAAAAAATTTCCATAGGCGAGTAGCTTCTTCATCGCCATCCTCTAATTTTTTAAACCATTCTCTTGCTTCATCCTCCATTTGTGGATTTTCTTCAGCTTTTTCATGATATTCTATATATAGCTTTAATAAGGTCTTAATTGGAGCATTTTTAACTTCTTCTTCATTTCCCCATCCTTTGTAAGCAACAATGAGTTTACCAAACTGAGTTCCGTAATCACCTAAATGGTTGATTCCAATTGTGTTATATCCTAAAAATTTATATAATTTATACAGTGAATTTCCAATAACTGTAGTACGTATATGACCGATATGAAAAGGTTTAGCTATATTTGGAGAGGAAAACTCAACAATTACATTCTTCCCACTTCCGATATCCATCTTTCCAAAATCTTCTTTTTTTTCAAGTACTTCTTTTATTACTTGAGAAGATAAAAGTATAGTATCAACATAAAAATTAACGTATCCTCCAGCATTTTCAATTGATTTTAAATATGAAGGTCTATTTAATTCTTGCGCTAATTCCTGTGCGATAATATTAGGCGATTTCCTGTATGTCTTAGCCAACTTAAAGCAAGGAAATGCAAAATCTCCCATTGCTGCATTTGGTGGAATCTCTATCATAGATAGGATTTCTTCATAAGAAAAATCGGATATTTTTTCTGATAATATTTTACTTACTTCAACTTTAAAATCCATAACTGCCTCCTAATATTATGTAGAATACAAAAAACTCTCGTCCTTGTAAAAAAGACGAGAGTAATCTCGTTTTATATATATAATAGCATAACTTACATAGTTTGAGAACAAGAACCTTAGGATTTGGTTGATGCACAATGTTTACAGATACCTCTTACAGTTAGTTCACTTTGGATAATTTCGAACCCGTCAAGATTATCTAGCTTAATATCAGAGTTATCTACTTCGAAATCAAAAATCGATTTGCATGAAAGGCAGATAAAATGTCCATGGGAATGTGCATTTACATCATATCTTGCTTCATTTCCATCTACGCTAAAGCTTTTTACAATATCATTTTCCACAAAGATATTAAGGGTATTATATACTGTAGTTTTAGATAGTGAAGGTATCTCATCAATAAGATCTGTGTATATATCATTTACTGTAGGATGATTTTTGTCAGCTAAAAGTCTTTCAAGTATTTTCACTCTCTGATAAGAGGGTTTGATTCCTTTTTCAGAAAGGAAATGACTTATTTCTTTAACACTATTCTCAATTTTCATTGTCATTCTCCTTTCATACCAAATTTGAATTGTTTACAAAATTATATCATATAAGTATAGTTTTTTAAAGAATTAATTAAATTAAATATCAAAATTATATGAAATCATATCTGAATTTATTTCGGCTATATTATTTGCTCCAGTTAATATCATCGCTTGAATCAATTCATTTTTTAAATGGTTAATATAACTAGCGACACCTTCACTGCCTCCTCCTATTGCTCCCCAAATAATAGGTCTTGCACAAAGCACGACGTCAGCCCCAGCTGCTATATATTTAAATATATCCCTTCCCGATCTCACACTTCCATCAGCCATAATAGTTATCTTTTCTTTTACTGCCTTAGCAATCTCAGGAAGCACTTCTATCGGAGCAAAAGTATCGTCTAATATTCTTCCACCATGATTAGATACAACTATCGCTTTGGCTCCTATTTCTACAGCTAAAAGAGCTTCCTGTACGGTCATAATTCCCTTTAAAATTACAGGTAGATCTGTAGAGCTAATAATTTCTTTTAGCTCAGCCTTAGATTTTGGTCCTACAGGTTGCCCAAGTAAAGCCATAGTTACTAATCCTGCTCCATCTATGTCAACTCCTACAGCTAAAGCATCAGCTATTTCTGCTTTTTTTATATTTTCAATTATTTTATTGTTTTCTCTTGGCTTGATTATTGCAATACCACATCCGTTTTCCTCTGTAATTGCATTTAAACCATCAATATAAAACTGTGGATTTCCACTATCTCCAATCATAGCAAAAGTACCGGCCATTTTTGACCCCGACACTACAGCTTTACAATAATCAGCTTCTGATAAATAACCACCCATATTTATTTCACTACCTGTAACAGGTGCACTAATAAGCGGAAGAGATAGATTTTGATTAAATATCATGATATTAGTCTCGGGCTTTTTTGCCTCATGAATAGTTTTTAGATTAAGCTTTACTTGAGAAATTTTTTCGTAGCTACGTTTCATAGCTCTTCCACTTCCAGTTCCACCCATACCTGGAACCTGTCCACTACAATAAATACCATTGCATTCACTGCATAAATTGCAAACACCTTTCATTCTGTCCTTTGCTAAGCTTCTTATCTCTTTGATATCCATTACAGCCTCCTATTAGTATTTATTTTAACTCAACTATAGTAACGCCCATTCCACCTTCACCATAGCCGCCATCTCTATAGCTTTTTACATGCTTATGACTCTTAAGCATAGCTTTTATACCATTTTTTAGAACTAAGGTTCCAACGCCATGAATAATTGTAACTCTAGGTAGTCCAGCAACATATGAGTTATCTAGATACTTATCCACTTCTATTCTTGCTGTTTCTAAATCCATACCTCTTAAATCAATTTCTAGCTCTGCAGTAGCTGTTTTATTTTTCATTATCTTACCAGCACCACTAGATTTTACTATATCCTCATTTTGCTTTAGCCTTTCAAGAGATGAAAAAGGAAGATTGAGTTTCATTATTCCAATTTGAACTAAAGCTTCTTTTTTCTCATTGTCGACTGAGACAACTGTGGCATTTTTTGAAAAACTCGGAACATATACTTCGTCTCCAGCACCTATTATATCTACTGGATTAATGACATCTTTTTCTGTTATTAAATCCTGATTTTTATATCCGTATTTATCCAGAGATGTTTTAATCTTTCTTCTAGAAGCTTCAATTTCTTTATTTATATTTAGCTTTTCTGCTCTTTTGCTTAGCTCTCTTAGCTCTTTTATAGCTTCATCAGCTTCTTCTTTTGCTTGCTGAAGTAATTTTCTCGCTTCATTTTTTGCTTCTTGTATAATTTTATCCTTTTGTGTATCTAATTTACTTTCTTTTTCTTTAAGACGAGTCTGAAGCTTTTTAGCATCTTCATATATGATTTTGGATTGCTCTCTTTCAGTCTCAATCTGTTTTCTATTATCATCAATCTCTTTTAGAACATCCTCCATTGAGATAGAGTCTGAATCTAAGTGATGCTTTGCAGCTAATATTATTTCTTCCTTAAGACCGAGTTTTCTAGATATTTCAAATGCATTTGATTTGCCAGGTATCCCTATCAAAAGTCTATAGGTAGGGCTTAGAGTCTGCACATCAAATTCAACCGATGCATTTTCTACTCTATCTGTTGTAAGAGCATAGTGCTTAAGCTCGCTGTAATGAGTTGTAGCTACTGTTATTAATTTGTACTCTCTTAGCCTATCTAAAATCGATACTGCAAGTGCTGCTCCCTCTAGTGGGTCTGTGCCCGCCCCTAATTCGTCAAATAAGACTAAGCAATTGTCATTAACTTCGTCCAATATATTTACAATATGAGTCATATGAGATGAAAATGTAGAGAGGCTCTGCTCTATACTTTGCTCATCTCCGATATCGGCAAAAATATTATCGAAAATACAAATTGATGTGCCATAGTCTGTTGGAAGGTGGAGCCCACTTTGAGCCATAATTGCAAATAAACCAATAGTTTTTAAAGTAACTGTTTTACCACCTGTATTTGGGCCTGTTATAACTAAGGTATCAAACTCTTTTCCGATATTTATATTTGATGGAACTACATTTTTAGGATCGATAAGAGGGTGTCTTGCATTTTTTAAATTCATTACAAGATCAGAGTTAATAAATGGCTCTTGTGCTTTCATCTTAACTGATAGCTTTCCTTTAGCCATTACGAAATCTATTTCTGCTATCATTTGTTCATTAGTTAGTATTTCATGGTAGCTTTGACCTGCCATAGCTGAAAGAACAGTGAGAATTCTTTCTATTTCTTCTTGCTCTTTAACTTTATATTCTCTAAGTTTATTATTCATTTCCACAACAGCCATCGGCTCTATAAAAAGAGTAGCTCCAGATGCAGATGAATCATGAACAATCCCTGGAACATTTGAACGATTTTCAGCTTTCACTGGAACCACAAATCGGTCTTGCCTCATCGTTACGATTGCTTCTTGCAGATATTTTGAATACTGAGATGAAGCAACTATAGATGCAAGCTTTTGTCTTATTTGTTCTTTAGTATTTGTTATGCTTCTTCTTATTTTGCTCAGTTCAGGACTTGCATTATCTGAAATTTCTTCTTCTGATATTATTGCGTTATCTATTTCGTCTTCTAAATCTTTTAATATTGTTATGTTTTCACTTAATTGCTGAAGAATAGGGGTATTTTCTGAATCTCTTAAGAAATTTTTAACTTTTCTACAAATTCTTAGAGTGTCAGAAATTTTTAATAGCTGATAAGGCTCAAGTATAGCATCTATAGATGCTCTCTTTGCATATTCTGAGACTTGACCAAGTGCAGATATTGGCACATTTCCTCTTGTTAATATTATTTTTTGTGCTTCACTAGTTTGTTTTTGACTAAAAATTATATTCTCTCTATCCACAGATGGATATAAATTTTCTACATGCTTTTTCCCTAAGGTTGTAACTGTAAAATCCAGTAGCATGCTTTTTATACTATCAAACTCTAGTACTTTTAAGCTTCGCTTATCCATAATGTTTCCTTTCATATATTTAAAGATAAGATTCTAATATATTAATTGTTTCATCATATGATTCATTTAATAATTCAACTCTAAATTTACTAAATCCTTTATCTATAAAATTATTTACAGCGTTAATATTTATGTGCTTTGGTTTAGAAGGATATAGTATAGTTTTACAATTTATTGATTTTTTTAGTACATATTCTTCGCTTTGTTTACTTGTTATTTGTGTATGCTCAAGCATACACTTTTTATATTTACAAACTCCAGCATCATTTTTATGCGGACAATATTCAGTTATCATAAGCTTTGGATATAAATAAACAGGCATTTCCACCATTTGCATATCGTCAATATAATCTAAGCTACCACCGATTGAAAAAATCATCTCGGGTGTAATTGTAGTTTCACATGACTTCTTATGCATAAGATTGTGAGAAAATGAATTGAGTAGGTTTAGAGGATAGTCTAATACCACGTTCTCAAAAATCTGCAATTCAATATATCCTAGTGAAGAATGAAGAACTTTGATGTTGGAATTACTTTTTAGCATTTTATCAATTATGCTTATATCACTTTGTTTTATAACAGGTGGAAGGGCGTAATAAATGTTTTTATTTGGATATTTTTTTGATAGCAACCTATAAAGCTTATATCCATGAACATAGACTCTATCTACATTAAATTTAATTGCAGCCTCAAACTGTTCTTGTTTATGAATTAGAACTGACCATTTTAGCTCTTTTTTTGATTTTTTAGAATGATTTATTTTAGCTGGATTAAATTCACTTTTAGATTCAACAACTCTTTTACTTGAATTAGACTGGGATTCAATTAAAAGTGAAACAGCCTCTCTCCTAAGTAAATTCAATGTTTTTATTGGTATAAATATATTCTCATCAACTGAAACTTCTATGCTATCAACAAAGAAAGGAGTATCTCCCATTTTTTGAATCTGGTCAATTATTGATTCTCTTGTTGTTGGTTTATTTAAAGCAGTAGTAGTATACTCTTCCAATTTATACTCGCCAGTGTTCCCTTTATAATCGTTCAATATTAATGTTGGGTATTTATTATTCCTAATTTCTACAAATGCTTTTATAGGTATTTTTTTTACTCTAGACATCCTGCTACTAATATCGTCCATAAAGATTTTATCAAATGTTTTATATACAATAAAACCTGGTTCAAATTTCTTGATAGAATCAATTGCTACTATTTCACCTTTATCTGCACTTTTTACAATAGTATCTTTTTTTAGAATTCTACCTACAAATTCACCTGTATTAAGGCCATCTCCTTTCGTAAGAGTATCAAGTAGCTCTAGCATCAATCGTTTTGATTTTCTATCATACTCAATTACCTTTGCAACAGGCTTTCCAACATATTTTTGAAACTTATGGTTCATTATTTTACTACCCTTATCTTGGCCGATATAGCCTTTTGTAAAATCTCTATTAAATACTTTATCAAGCTCGACTGCGCTATAATTCATATCTAATGAAGATATACTAGGCTCATGTTTCATTATAACATTATCAATCGCTTGTCTATAAGCACTAGTGACAGCAAAAACATATTCACTTCTTTTCATACGACCTTCGATTTTTAATGAATCTATGCCTGCATCAATTAAATCTTCCAATATATCTAAGGTATTTAAATCTTTTGTACTAAAAACATACTCTTTATCAAGTAGGGGTTTATTTTCAACTGTTGCTTTATATGGCTCTCTGCAGGGCTGAGCGCACATTCCTCTATTGCCCGATCTCATGCCATTCATACTGCTGAACAGACATTTCCCACTATAAGAAACGCATAAGGCTCCATGCACAAAAGCCTCAACTTCAACTTTAGTTTCAGCTTTTATAGCCGATATTTCATCGTAGCTGAGCTCTCTTGATAAAACAACTCGAGATACACCTAGTTCCTTTAAAAACAATACATCTTGAGCTGTACTTGCTGTCATTTGAGTAGATGCATGTAATTCCAAATCAGGAATTCTTTTACTTATTATATCTATCATTCCTAAATCTTGTAATATAACTGCATCTACACCAATCTCATACAAAAAATCAATATAATTTAGAAAATCACCTATTTCTTCATCCTTAATAATAGTATTGGCAGTAATATATATTTTGACCCCCATTTGGTGTGCGTAATCGACTGCATCTATTAGCTTATCGTCCTCAAAATTTCCTGCAAAAGCCCTTGCTCCAAATCTGCTTCCGCCCATATATACGGCATTTGCTCCTGCCATTATTGCGGCTTTTAGTGCTTCTTCATCTCCTGCTGGAGCTAAAAGCTCAATTTTTTTCATTTAAACCTCCGATAAATAAACTAAACCATAAGAGCAATCCTGAAAATTACTAATGGTTATAAAAAACCTTACTATACTAATAATAACAGTTTGTTAAAACTGCAAAAGAGCCTTCATTAATAATTATGAAGGCTAATTTGAATTAAAATATTCTATTGTTTTATTTTTTTTCCTCTAAGTCTACTATCTTTAATTGTAGCTCATACAGTCTATTTTGAAAGTCATTAACTATTTCTTCTGCCTCTATCAGTCTATGCTCGGTTTCGATAATATTAGATTTTAAGCTCGCAATTTCATTGTCTTTTTCAGTAGCTAAAACTTTCCATTCCTCTATTTTTATGTCTTTTTTTCCAAGCTCATCATCTTTAAGTGCAATTACTCTTTCAAGGCTTTTAATTTGATTTTGACAATCCTCAAGCTCCTTAATAGGCTCGCTAAGAGTTTTTTTGAATTCCAGATTTTTTCTTACTTCAGAATAATATTCATCCGCTATATTAATCGAAGTAAGTACTGCTGTCATAACCTGACTAAGCTTTGGATTAGCTTTGGCAGTAGCTTCAATCTGTTCATCCACATGAGCTGCTAGCTGTAATAAATATTCTCTCTTTTCTTCTCCAACTATAGTATATTCGTGATTCGCTATTTTTACAGTTACTTTGTTCATGAAAAACCCTCCACTGTTATTGTATCTTATGAGTTTATTTTACTATATTTGAAGAAGAATACAAATAAAAACTGCATAAAAACTAAATTTCTCTAAGATGCGCTCCAAGTTCATCTGCCAAATGAGTTAAAATCTTTGATTGTACTAAGTTTATTTCCTCATCTGTAAGAGTTCTATCTAGTGCTCTATAGGTTATTCCATATGCAACTGACTTCTTCCCTTTTGGAACTTGATCTCCCATATATATGTCAAATAATTCAACTTTTTCAATTAAGCTATTTCCTTTAGAAATAATTAAGTTTTCGATACTTCCTACTGCTATTTCTTCAGATACAACAAGAGCAATATCTCTTTTTATAGCAGGAAACTTAGGAACCTGCTTGTACAGCTTCAGCTTAGTTCTTATCCCTGATATTATATCAAAATCTAAGGTAAATAAATAAACTCTTTTTTTAATGTCAAATTTTTCAGCAATAAGAGGGTGAACTTCTCCTATAAAACCTATTTGTTCATCTCCGGATGAGATTTGAGCACATCTCATAGGATGATATAACTCATTTTCTGAAAATGGCTGATAACTTCTAGATTCTATACCAATATAATCTAATACTCCTTCTAATCTTGATTTCATAGTAAAGAAATCTTCTTCTTTTCCATAAACCCCAGCCACTATAGCTCTCTTTTGAACAGGAGCATCAGGGTTAGAAAAAATATTTCCTACCTCAAAACCACTGAAGAAATCTACTTTTCTAGATAAATTTCTAGATAAAATCTCTAGCATAGCTGGAACTAAACTAGTTCTCATAACCGAGGTTTCTTCACCGAGAGGATTAATAAGCTTAACTGCATTAGAAAGATTTTCTCCAATTTTTTCTAAAGATGTCGGGCTAACAAATGAATATGTTAAAACCTCTGTTAAGCCGTTTGACATCATTGCATCCTTAATATGATCTTCAAATATTCTATCCTCAGTTTTAACACCTGAAGTAAGCTCTCCAACTATATTTTGTGACAATATATTATTATATCCATATAATCTAGCAATTTCCTCTACAATATCTGCTTCCATATCTATATCTAATCTAAACTCTGGAACTTCAATACTTAGATTATTGCCTTGAATCTCAGTTTTGAATTTGAGTTTACTTAGAATTTCAGACATTTTTTCAGGGCTAAGCTTCTCTCCAAGCAGTTTATTAATTCTATCAATACTAACAACTACAGTTTTAACTTCAATCTCATTTTCTAAAGTATCTTTTTTTCCTGATAAAACCTTACCATATCCGTAGTAATCTATAAGATGACATGCTCTATTAATTGCTTCTTCAGCCCTAGATAAATCTATTCCTTTTTCAAATCTTGCTGATGCTTCCGTTCTTAAATTAAGCTTTTTTGAAGTATGTCTTATGTTATCTGCATTAAAATTTGCACTTTCAAGAACAATGTGAGTTGTTGTATCACTTACATCTGAATTTTGACCACCCATAACTCCAGCTATACCGATGTTCTTTTGTCCATCAGTAATCATGAGCATTTCAGAATCTAGTTTTCTTTCTAAATCGTCAAGCGTGTAGAAAGAATCATTGTCACTTGCTCTTTTAATTACAAATTCCTTTGTCGAAAGCTTCGATGCATCATAAGCATGCAGAGGCTGTCCATACTCAAGCATTACAAAATTCGTAATATCAACTATATTGTTTATTGGTCTGATTCCAGACTCAATCAAGCATCTTTGCATAAAATAAGGTGAAGGCTTTATTTCAATATCTTTAATTTCTCTAATAATAAATCTAGGACATAAATCCTTATCTAAAACCTTTACTTCATACTCTATAGCCTTATCAATTTCCCTAAAATCACTCTCTGGTAGTTTTACATCCTTGTTTAATGTTGCAGAAACTTCATGTGCTAGACCAATGATAGATTGGCAGTCTGGTCTATTTGATGTAAGCTCAAATTCAACTATGTAGTCATTTAACAATAATGCTTTTCTAACATCATCTCCAAGGGTATATTCTCCTCTTAAAAGTAATATTCCATCTCTAGATTCAATATCTACATACTTTTCGTCTATACCAAGCTCTTTTGCCGAGCAAAGCATACCTTCAGATACCTCTCCTCTTAATTTGCCCTTCTTAATTTTGATTCCTCCAGGTAAAGTCGATCCGTGAAGTGCTACAGGTATTATATCTCCTATGCTAACATTTTTTGCTCCTGTTACTATCTGAACTTCTGAGCTTCCTGTATCTATTTTAGTAATAATTAGCTTATCGGCATCTGGGTGTGGAGTTATGCTTGTTATTTTACCAATAACAACATTGCTTATATCTTCTCCTACTTCTTCATAACCCTCAACCTTTGTTCCTGACATGGTCATAGCGTCAGAAAAAGATTTCACATCAACATCTATATCAACATATTTTTTCAACCATTTTAAAGGTGCTTTCATTGTTCATTCCTCCTTAAAATTGACTTAAAAATCTCATATCATTTTCATATAAATATCTAATATCATCTATTTCGTACTTAGTCATTGCAATCCTATCAACACCCATACCAAAAGCAAATCCGCTGTATATTTCAGGGTCAATTCCACAGTTTCTAAGCACATTTGGATGAACCATACCAGCGCCTAAAATTTCCATCCAGCCTTCGCCTTTACATGTAGGACAACCACTTCCAGAGCATTTGAAACAGCTTATATCCATTTCAGCACTCGGTTCAGTAAATGGAAAGTTATGTGGTCTGAACTTAGTCTTTGTGTCTGGGCCAAAAAATTTATAAGCAAATTCTTCTAAAGTAGATTTTAAGTTCGCAAATGTTATATGTTTATCTACAACTAAGCCCTCTAACTGATGAAACATTGGAGAGTGAGTTGCATCTGGAGTATCACATCTGAAACATCTTCCTGGAGATATTACTCTAATTGGAGGATTATTCTCTCTCATTGTTCTAACTTGAACAGGTGAAGTTTGAGTTCTAAGAAGCAGGTTTTCACTTATATAAAATGTGTCTGACATATCTCTTGATGGATGATTTTTCGGAGCATTAAGCGCATCAAAATTGTTCTCAATAGTTTCAATTTCAGGTCCTTCCACTACAGAGAAACCCATGGACATAAAAATCTGTTCCATTTCTCTTACAACCTTTGTAATAGGATGGATTTTGCCTACAAATTTTGTTTTTACTGGGATTGTAACATCTATCGATTCTGTTTTAAGCTTTTGGTTAATTACAGCAAGCTTTAGAGACGATTTTTTTTCTTCTATAATGCTTTCAATTTCTTCTCTAACTTCATTTGCAATTTTACCAATTACAGGTCTTTCCTCTGCCGATAGCTTTCCCATTTCTTTTAATATATTTGTTAGCTCACCTTTTTTCCCCATATATTGAACTCTTAAATTTTCTAAAATATCCATTTCCTCAACTGCACTTAAAGACTTTAAAGCTTCTTCTCTAAGCTGACTTAATTTGGTTTTCATTTTTACACCTTCCTTTGATAATTTAATGTATAAAAAAAGACCTTTAACAGTCAGGGGCAATTAAATTGCGGTACCACCCTGAATCAAAGGACTCTCGTTGATATTTTATCGCTTTTTCTTGCGAAAAGCCTACATAATATTTTCAGCTTTTAGCTCAGAAGTGAACTTCTTCATTAACAGTCATAAGAACTTTCAGCAACCGTTCTCTCTCTGAAATGCTATTAATAAATACTTTTCTTCGTCATAGCTATATTTTATTTAGATATTTAAATATATTATCATAATTATTAATCTAAAACAACGTTCTTTCTTTAAGTTTGTACATTAAAATTCCTCCAGCTATTCCTACATTGAGAGATTCAGCTGCTCCATATAAAGGAATTTTAACCTTTAAGTCAGAGAGGTTTAGTAGTTTATTATCTATGCCATTAGCTTCATTTCCAAGCACTATAGCGATTTTAGACTGTATTGTGCTAAGTACATTATAATCTAAGGCATTCTCTAATGATGATGAAATTATTTTATAACCATTTTTTTTAAGAATATTTAAACTTTCATAGTCATCAATGAATAGAATTTTTAAATGCATAAGTGAACCCATAGCAGATCTAACTACCTTTGGAGAATATATATCAGTTGTACCTTTTGTGCATATTACAGTACTAATCCCTGCGGCATCTGCTGTTCTTAAAATAGTTCCAAGATTACCGGGATCTTGAATTTTATCTAATATAAGTACATCGTTATTAAAATCAATATCGTCAATCATAAAGCTTTCAAAATTGCATATAGCAACTATTCCTTGCGAGGTAACGGTATCGCTTATTGTCTCCATTAATTTGCTTGGAACAACAAATGATTTATCTACCATATTTTTTATTATATTAGAATATCTAGGTTCATTTATTCTATCTTCTTGGATAAAGATGAGATTAATCGTCTTAGGATTATCAACAGCAAGCTCAACATTTCTTAAGCCTTCAGCTAAAAACATCTGATTTTTTTTTCTATATTTGCTTTGCATAAGAGATATAGCTAGCTTATATTTAGGATTATCAAAAGATTCAATACTCTTCATATTAGCCTCTTTCTTCAACCTTATTTATTTGCTCGTTCTTTCCTATTACAACTAATATATCACCTGGTTTTAAAACATCCTCAGCTTCTGGAGAAATATTAATCTGCATTCCATGCTTTACAGCCATAACATTAATTCCATAATTAGCTCTTAAATCTAGAGCTCCTATCGTTTTTCCTATCCATTTCGAAGGTGCAACAATTTCTGCAATTGAATAGTGTGGATCTAGTTCAATGTACTCTAAAACATTTTGAGATACTAAATTGTGGGCAACTCTTATCCCCATATCTCTTTCTGGAAAAACAACCCTATCAGCACCTATTTTATAGAGTACTTTTGCTTGAAGCTCGTTTTGAGCTTTACAAAGCACATAATGAACGCCTAGCTCTTTAGCAATCAATGTAGCCATTATAGATGACTGAATATCAGAGCCTATACTTATTACTGCAACATCAAAATTTCTAATGCCTAAAGACCTAAGCACATTTTCATCTGTACAATCAGCTTCTACAGCATGTGTTACTTGTTCAGCTATATTTTGAATTTTTTCTTCATTCTTATCTATTGCTAAGACCTCATGTCCTAAACTATATAAGGTTTTAGCAACTGATGATCCAAATCTTCCACACCCAATAACAACATAATTTTTCATCTAATTTTATCTCCTAACCTACAATAACTTTTTCTTCTGGATAATTATATAAGGATTTTTTCTCATTGCTTGCAAGTGCTAAAAGTATTGTCAATGACCCTACTCTTCCAATGAACATAGTAAAAATAATTAATATTTTGCCAATATTGCTCATTGACGAAGTCATCCCTAACGACAAACCAACCGTTCCAAAGGCTGAAACAGTTTCAAATAGTATAGTTAAAAAATCTTGTGCTGGCTCAGTAAGTGATAATATCATAGTGCCACTTATAACTACAAATAGCCCTATAAAAACTACAGCCAATGATTTATTTACAGCTCTATAAGAAATTCTCCTACCAAATATTTCAACATTTTCTTTACCCACAATTAGCGTTCTTACTGCAAGAATTAAAATTGCAAGTGTAGATGTTTTTATTCCACCTGCTGTTGAAGCTGGGGAGCCTCCGATAAACATAAGGATAATTGTTAATAATTTCGAACTATTTTCCATACCTGCTAAATCTATGGTATTAAAACCAGCTGTTCTTGGTGTTACTGACTGAAACAATGATGCTAATACTTTTCCCTTGATGGATAGATTTTCCATAGTATCTGGATTTGAACTCTCCATTATAAAAAATAAAACAAATGATATAGCAATTAAAATAAAACTTAATGTAACAACTATTTTTGAATGTAAATTAAGCTTTCTAAAGCTTCTTTTAGCTACAACATCAAATATTACTGTAAACCCAAGTCCACCTAGAATAATTAGTAGCATTATTGTAATGTTAACTATACCGCTATCTACAAAAGGAATAAGAGACCTTCCTCCACCAATTAAATCAAAGCCTGCATTACAAAAAGCAGATACAGAGTGAAATACAGAATAAAATATACCCTTTTTTAATCCATATACAGGAACAAATTTAAAGGATAGCATAAGGGCTCCTATAAACTCTATAAAAAAAGTTCCATATAGCATTTGTCTTGTGAGTTTAACTACCCCTGATAATGTACTTTGATTCAATGATTCTTTTATTATAAGTCTTTCTCTTAAAGATATTTTTTTTCCAAGTAGCATAGCTCCAAGAGTCGCAACGGACATGAATCCTAATCCACCAATTTGAATAAGTAGCATTATCACAATTTTCCCAAAGGTAGTCCAATACGTCCCTGTATCAACCACAACAAGACCTGTCACACAGACTGCTGAAGTAGCAGTAAATATAGAATTTAAAAAACCAACGTTCTCGTTATTAATTGAGGCAATAGGTAGATTAAGCAGAATTCCCCCAATAAGGATTACAATTGCAAAACCTATAACAATAATCTGCGATGCAGAAAATTCATATTTATGCTTATCTTTTGGTAATCTTATCATATCGTTCTCCTTTTTTTGTTAACACATTATATTATAACTCAAACAATATATATTTCAATCATGCTTTGAAAGTATTTTTATATTTTAAAAAGCTTAGTTATTAATCTAAATAATCATTATGAATATGCTATTTTTTATAATAATTCTAGAATTATTAATTTGTATTATTATTTTTATCTATATAATAATATTTTTATAGAAATACTTTATAGTCTGAAAATTAGCAATATGTTAAAATGAACTTGCAGTTTAATTTTTTTTACATTTGAGGGGGTTTTTCGTTGTGGCAAAAAATCGAAGTCTGGTCAACAAGGTATTAATAAGCAGTCTATCTTTAGTAATATTAGTTTTTTCTGTAACTTTTTATTTAAATATTAGCTCAAATATCAATTTTTCTAAAAAAACAGTTGAGCAAAACTTAATTTCGGAGTCTTCATTAATTTCTTCTTCAATAAACCAATTTTTTGAAAAAAGTGGTGCTTTAGTTATCCAAGGAGCAACTAATAGTACCTTTAAGGAATTTATGAAAGTAGCTGAAGACAGGGAGCTGTTATCTACATATCCTGGATACGCTGATGTTCTAAACGAGCTGAACATAATAAAAAGTTTAGATGAAAACATACTATCTATTTATGTTGGTCCTATAAAGGCAAATACTATTTTGGTTCAAGATGGCTGGGTAGGTATGGGTGATTTTTCACTTAAGGATCGTGGATGGTTTAAGCAAATGAAGGAAGCAAACAAACTCATATATACTGATGCTTATGTGGATGCAATTACTGACAAAATGGTTGTTACTATTGCAACTCCAGTGTATGACAACGGCGAGCTCCTTGGTGCTTTTGGAATAGACCTCGCTATCGATCAATTACCTTCCATAATTAGTCAGCACACAATTAAAAACGAAGGCTATGCATTTTTAGTCGATACCCAGGGCTTAGTATTATATCACCCTAATGAAGAAAAAATACTAACTGAAAATATAACTGAAATAAGCGGTAATCTAGGTGAAATTGGCAAGCAAATGATATCTGGTAATACTGGTATAGGAACATATGATTACGATGGAAAAAGTCATATAATATCATATTCTCCTTTGAATGCCAATGGTTGGTCGCTTGGAGTTACTGTCGATGAAAACATTGCAATGAAACAAGTTAACAAATCTACAAACCAAAGTATAATTATGGTTATCTTAGGTATACTAGTAATTGGAGTGGTACTATATAGTGTAATTAAAAACTCTTTAAAACCAATCCCTAAACTTGTAGAAACAATGCATCTTATTTCCTCTGGTGATTTAACTTCAAGAGTAAAGGTTACATCTAATGATGAAATCGGAGAAATTGCAACTACATTAAATCAAATGCTAGATAATCAGCAAAGTATAATTAAAGAAGTCGTAAATGATTCAAAATCACTTATGAGTGCAACAGAATCTTTAGCTGTTGCGATGGATTTGTCAAATGCAAGTATAGACAATATCTCTACTCAGCTTAACGATATGTCTGGAAGATTTCAAAATAATGCTAGTATAGTTGAAGAGGCAACTGCATCAATTAATGAAATTACTGATACTTCTCAGATTGTATTTGAACAAGTTAAGCAGGCTTCACAATCCACTGAATCAGCGTTAAATTCTGTTGATTATGGGAAAAAAGAAATGGTCGAAATTGTTTCTTCTATAGGTAAGGTTAAAGAATCTTCAAACGAAGTTTATAAAGTTATCGAAAAATTAAAGGCTTCATCTTTAGAAATAAGTGAAATAGTAAATATAATTACATCAATTTCAGAGCAGACAAATTTATTAGCCCTTAATGCATCTATAGAAGCTGCCAGAGCCGGGGAGCATGGAAGAGGTTTTGCAGTAGTAGCAAACGAGGTTGGTAAATTGGCCGAAAATAGTAATCAGTCAGCTCAAAAAATCAGTTCTCTAATTGATGAAATCCAAGTTGACATAAGCCAAGCAGATAAAATTATGTCTCAAGAAAATACTTTAGTTGAAGATAGTGTAGCAAAAGTTCATGATACTAACCAAGAATTTGGAAAGATATTTAGCGAGATAAAAAATATGGCTGAAAAAATAGCTATAATAACAGAATCATCAAGAAAGCAATTCGAAGTAACTGAGCAAATGCAGCAAGCTATGAATGAGCTATCGGAAACTACACAAAATAATGCTATTTCTGTTGAAGAAGCAAGTAATGATATAGTATCTCAAGTTAAAAACTTTGATAATATATCTAATCAAATATCACAAGTTGAAGAAATAGCTAAATCATTAGAATCAGAAGCCTCTAAATTTACAATATAATACTAAAGAATAAAAATTATTATATACATTTAATTAAAAGCTAACAATCAAAAAAGCCTTATCTCTAAGAATGTAATTTATTCTCAGAAATAAGGCTTTTTAATTTAAATTATTATATTTTATATTTACTGCTCTTTTTTTGATTTCTTAAGCTCTTCAGTAAGAAGAGGTAGAACTTTAGCTACATCTCCTACTATACCTAAGTCTGCAACTTCAAAAATTGGAGCATCTGGGTTTTTATTAATTGCTATAATTAGCTCAGACTCTTCCATACCAGCAATGTGCTGAATAGCGCCTGATATTCCACAAGCAAAATATAAATCTGGTCTTACAGTTTTACCTGTTTGACCTACCTGTCTATCTTTATCTAGCCATGCGTTATCAATAACAGCACGAGAGCCCGAAACCTCTCCTTTAAGTTCATCAGCCAAATCATATAAAGGACTCATATTTTCTTTTGAACCAATACCTCTTCCTGCAGATACTAAAACTTTAGCATCTTCAATATTTACTTTTTTATGATCTTCCTTAACTATTTCAAGCACTTCAACATTTAAATCCTGTGCATTTAAATCCGCATCAAAATCAATTACATCACCTGTATTTGAAGTATTTCTTTCAAGCTTAAGCATAACTCCAGGTCTAACAGTTGACATCTGCGGTCTATGGTCAGGACAAATAATCGTTGCCATAATATTTCCACCAAATGCTGGTCTTGTCATCATTAAATTTCTTGTCTCATCATCGATATCTAAAGAAGTACAGTCAGCAGTAAGTCCTGTATGTATTCTTGCAGATACTCTAGGTGCAATATCTCTACCTATTGATGTAGCTCCAACTAAAACAATAGCTGGTTTTTCATTATTAATTACAGCAGTAAGTGCTTTTGTATATGGCTCATTTGTAAAATTCTTTAGAACTTCATGATCAACTGTTATAACCTTTTCTGCTCCATGATAAATTAATTCATTAGCAAGAGCCTTAATGTTATGGCCTAAAACCACAGCACTTAGCTTTTCACCTAATTTTTCAGCTAACTCTTTTCCTTTTCCAAGCAATTCTAATGATACCTTTTGAATTTCTCCGTCTCTTTGCTCTATATAAACTAAAACGCCTTTATAATCTGCTAAATTCATTGTTTCAACCTCCTCACATAAATTATTATTAAATAATATATTTTTCCTTTAATTTGTCCATGATTATTTTAGCTGCTTCTTTTGAATCAACTTCAAATACTTTTCCTGCTGTCTTAGCACCTTTTGTAAATGATTTCTTAACCTTTGTAGGAGAACCCTTAAGACCTAAGTTTTCTGGATTGACTTCAATATCATTTACAGTCCAAATTTCAACCTTGTCATCAGCAAAAGCATCATAGATTCCTGAAACTCTCATATATCTTGATTCATTCATTTCTTTAAGAGTAGTTATAAGGCAAGGAGTTTTTACTTTAATTTTATGATAACCGTCTTCAAACGCTCTTTTTACTATTACTGAATCAGTATCAAGCTGCACGTCTTCAACGTAAGTTACTGAAGGTAATTGTAAATGCTCAGCTATTTGTGGTCCAACTTGAGCTGTATCTCCATCTATTGCTTGTCTTCCTGCTATTACTAAATCAAAATCTATTTTTTTAAGTGCACCAGCTATAGCTGATGATGTTGCCCAGGTATCTGCTCCAGCAAATGCTCTATCTGTAAGAAGTATAGCTCTGTCAGCTCCCATAGCAAGAGCTTCTCTAAGAGCTGCATCAGCTTGAAGAGGTCCCATAGTTATTACTGTAACATGAGCACCGTGCTTATCTTTTAATTGTAGAGCTGCTTCAAGTCCGCTCTTGTCATCAGGGTTTATAATTGATGGAACTCCTTCACGAATAAGTGTTCCAGTTTTTGGATCTAATTTAACTTCAGTAGTATCTGGTACTTGCTTTATACAAACAACTATATTCATTAGAAATAACCTCCTTTTTATTTTAATAATGCCGCAGAAATTACCATTCTTTGAACCTCAGAAGTTCCTTCATAAATTTCAGTAATTTTTGCATCTCTCATCATTCTCTCAACTGGATATTCTCTAGTATAACCATACCCTCCATGAAGCTGAACTGCTTTAGTTGTAACTTCCATAGCTGTTTCCGCAGCAACTAATTTTGCCATAGCCGCTTCATATGAATAAGAAAGTCCTTTATCTTTATTGTATGCTGCTTTATAAACTAATAGTCTAGCAGATTCAATCTTTGCTGCCATATCAGCTAACTGGAATTGTGTGTTTTGGAAATTAGCAATTGATCTTCCAAACTGCTTTCTTTCTTTTACATAATGAATTGTTTCATCTAGAGCTCCTTGAGCAATTCCAAGTGCTTGAGCCGCAATACCTATTCTTCCACCGTCTAATGTTTTCATGGCAACTTTAAATCCAATGCCTTCTTTACCTAATATATTTTCTTTAGGAATTCTGCAATTTTCAAAAATCAACTCACAAGTAGCTGAGCCTCTGATTCCTAATTTCTTTTCTTTAGGTCCAACAGAGAATCCAGGTGTATCTGCGTCTACTATAAAAGCAGAAATTCCTCTTGTTCCAGCTTTTTTATCTGTCATAGCCATAATTATATATGTATGAGCATATCCAGCATTTGTTATAAATATTTTAGAACCGTTTAGTACATATTCATCACCATCTAATACAGCTGTTGTCTGTTGCCCTGCAGCATCAGTACCAGCGTTAGGCTCTGTAAGTCCAAAAGCTCCTAATTTTTCTCCTTTAGCTAATGGAACTAAGAATTTTTCTTTTTGCTCTTCAGTTCCAAACTCAAATATTGGATGAGCACCAAGTGAAGTATGAGCTGAAACAATAACCCCAGTAGTTCCACAAACTCTAGAAAGCTCTTCTACAGCCATAGCATAACCTAAATTATCTCCACCTTCTCCACCATATTTCTTAGGAAAAGGAATGCCCATAAACCCCGCTTTTACCATTTTTTCTACTGTCTCAACTGGAAATCTTTCCATTTCATCAACTTCAGCAGCTAGAGGTTTAACTTCATTCTCTGCGAACTCTCTATACATTTGTTTTAGTAATGCATGCTCTTTTGAAAAACCAAATTCCATTTTTATTCCTCCTTTGTTAATTATTAATTTAACAATTAATAGTCTTTGTCTTCTTGATTATTAATCATTTTATTTATATTTTAGTTTTGCAATAAATTATAAAAGCAAATTTAATGCCAATTTTTTAACATAAATTATAAAAAATTTTATAATTTATTCAGTTGCTTTGAAATCAATGCTTTATCTACTTATTTAAATGGTTAATTTGTAAACTATTATTTTATTTTAAATCCTACTCATTATACTATATAGTTCAAAAAACCATATTGCTATTACTGGAGTATGACTTTTATTATAAAAATATAGATTAAAGAGTTATATAATAGTTTAGAACTTTAGTTTAATTTTTTCAAACAGCTTTATGTTCATTATTTGAACATAAAGCTGTTTATATGTTTATTAATATTACACATTTAATTTTAAAATTTAAAACTTATAAATCAATGTTCATTTTATTTACACTAACCACTTTTATTATAAATTTGAAGTATATGAACAAAGGAACTGAGGATAATTGCCATACTACAATAATTGATTTTATATTAGCTTTAATCAATCTATTGCATAAGCTCTTTATCATATCAGTTCCTTTTTATAGGTTAAAATTAAAATCTATTTACTTTGCTTTCATGATGTTATTATAAGTTTGAACTATCTGTTATCTTTTTACAACTATAGCCGTTCCCATTCCTCCACCAATACAAAGAGTAGCAAGTCCATTTTTTGCATCTCTTCTTTTCATTTCGTGTAATAATGTAGTAAGTATTCTAGCTCCAGAAGCTCCTACTGGATGTCCTAAAGCAATAGCTCCACCATTTACATTTACTATTTCTGGATTTAATTTTAAATCTTGAACTACTGAAAGTGATTGAGCTGCAAATGCTTCATTTGCTTCTACTAAATCTAGATCTTCAATCTTCATATTTGCTTTTTCTAATGTTTTTATTGTGCTTGGAACTGGTTCGTATCCCATTATAGCTGGATCTACTCCAGCAGATGAGTAAGAAGCAATTGTTGCCATTACTTCTAAACCTAGCTCATCAGCTTTTTCTCTCGACATTACTATCATCATAGCTGCGCCATCATTGATTCCAGAAGCATTTCCTGCTGTCACTGTACCATCTTTTTTAAATGCAGGCTTTAATTTTTGTAACTTGTCAATGGTCATATCAAATTTTGGATATTCATCTTTATCAACTATAACTTCGCCTTTTCTAGACTTGATTACTACTGGAACTATTTCATCCTTAAACTTATCTTCCTCTATCGCTTTTTGTGCTTTTAACTGACTCGCCAGAGCAAATTCATCTTGCATTTCTCTAGTAAGATTCCATTTTTCAGCTATATTCTCTGCAGTAATACCCATATGATATCCATTAAATGCATCTGTAAGAGCATCATTAATCATAGTATCAACCATCTGAGCATTTCCCATTCTAGCCCCGCTGCGCATTGAACTACTGCAGTAAGGAGCATTTGTCATACTTTCAGTTCCTCCAGCTAAAACCACTTCAGCATCTCCAAGCATTATAAATTGAGCTGCCATAGAAACCGCTCTAAGGCCCGAGCCACAAACTTTATTAATAGTTAATGATGATGATTCATAGCTCATGCCAGCACCTAATGATACTTGTCTTGCTATATTTTGTCCTAGTCCAGCTGAAAGCACATTACCAATTATCGCAGTATCAATCAATTTTGGGTCAATTTTTGCTTTTTCAATAGCCCCTTTTGCTGCTGTTATTCCAAGCTCAGCAGCAGAAACTCCAGCCAAGCTTCCGCCAAAAGAACCTATAGGTGTTCTAGCAGCACTTACGATTACAACTTCTCTCATAATTTAACCTCCAATTATATATTAATATTCATAAAATCCTTTTCCAGTTTTTCTTCCAAGATTGTTTGCTCTTACCATTTTCTTAAGTAATGGATGAGGTCTGTATTTTGAATCTGAAAATTCATTATAAAGAACTTCCATTATAGCTAGGCATACATCTAAACCTATAAGATCTGCTAAAGCTAATGGTCCTATCGGATGGTTAGCCCCTAATTTCATTGATTCGTCAATATCTTCTTTGGAAGCAACATTTTCTGATAAAATTCCAACTGCTTCATTAATCATAGGAACTAAAATCCTATTTACAACAAAGCCAGGAGACTCTTCTACTCTTACAGGAACTTTTCCTATATCTGAAGCTATCTTAAAAACTGTATCAAAAGTTTCAACTGATGTTTTTTGTCCTGTGATTATTTCTGTAAGTTTCATAACCGGAACTGGATTAAAGAAATGCATTCCTATAACTTTTTCTGGTCTTTTAGTAAAAGAAGCAATTTCTGTTATAGAAAGCGATGAGGTATTTGTTGCTAAAATAGTTTTAGCTTCACAAATTTCATCTAGTTCTTTAAATACAGTCTCTTTCACTTTGATATCTTCTACTATTGCCTCTATAACTAAATCTGCATCCTTTATATCTTCATAAGATAAAGTAGTAGATATATTAGACATGGTTATATCTTTATCTTCACTTGTGATTTTTCCCTTTTCTACAAGCTTAGATAAACCCTTATCCAAGCTTGCTATAGCTTTATCTAGTGATTCTTGTCTATGTCCTTTAATTACTACTTTATGACCTTTTGTAGCAAAGGTTTGTACTATGCCATTACCCATTGTTCCTGAGCCAATTACACATATTTTCACGTTACTACCTCCTTATTATTTGAAATTAGGTTTTCTTTTTTCTAAAAATGCTGTCATACCTTCCTTTTGATCTTGAGAAGCAAAACAGAGCGCAAAAAGGTTTTTTTCTATTTCAAGACCAGTATCAATGTCTGTCTGAATACCTTTATTAATTGCTGTTTTTGAATATTTTACAGCCATTTGAGATTTTGATGCTATATTGGATGCAAGCTCTTCTGCAGTGCTTATAAGCAAATCTGGTTCTACTACAGAGTTTACAAGTCCCATTCTATAAGCCTCATTAGCATCTATAATATTCCCTGTATAAATTAATAACTTGGCATTCGAGCTACCTATTAACCTAGATAGTCTTTGAGTTCCTCCAAAGCCTGGTGTTATTCCTAAGCCTACTTCTGGTTGTCCAAATTTAGCTTTACTACTTGCGATTCTCAAATCGCAAGCTAAGGCAAGCTCGCATCCTCCTCCTAAAGCAAAACCATTTACGGCAGCTATTACAGGCTTTTCTAAATTCTCTATATAAGTCATTAATTCCATTCCATGATTTGCAAATTCTCTAGCTCTATTTGGATTTATGCTGCTCATTTGCTCTATATCTGCTCCAGCTACAAATGCTTTACCTTCGCCTATTAGAATTATCACCGAAACCTCATCATCCTTGCCCGTAGTCTCAAATGCATATTTAAGCTCTGAAATCAAATTTTCATCCAGAGCATTTAGTGATTCTGGTTTGTTAATTTTTATCCATGCTACATCTGATTTTTTTTCAATTACAATATTTTGTAAATGCAAATCTACACCTCCTAGTAAACAACTAATTTCAAGTATTAATTATACAAAGCAAGTTCCATGCCATTTTTTATATTTACCACAATAATAAATTTTTTAACATAAAAAAAGCACCAAGATTATAAGTAATTTAACTTATATCTAGATGCTTTTTAAGCTTATAAATTATGCATTTAAAGCTTTTTTTGCTGTATTAACAAGGTTCTCAAAACCTTGAGGATCATTTATAGCCATTTCAGATAACATTTTTCTATTTAAGTTGATTCCTGAAATTTTAAGACCATTCATAAATCTTGAGTAGCTTAATCCATGCATTCTTGTTCCTGCATTTATTCTAGCTATCCACATCTGTCTGAAATCTCTTTTCTTTAACTTTCTTCCAGAATATGCATGCTTAAGAGCCTTCATTACAAAAGCATTAGCAGGTCTGAAAAGTTTACTTCTTCCACCTCTGAATCCTTTTGCTAGCTTAAGTATTTTTTTATGTTTTTTTCTTGCATTAAGTGCCTTTTTAACTCTTGCCATTTTATGTTAACCTCCTTCTTATCGTAGTTTTTATAGGTATGGTAGTAATTGTGCCATTCTGCTTTGGTCACCTTTAGTTACAATACCACTTTGTCTAAGTTTTCTTTTTGTTTTAGCAGATTTTTTTGTTAAGATGTGGCTAGTAAAAGCTTTGCTTCTTTTTAATTTCCCAGAGCCAGTAACCTTGAATCTTTTTGCGGCTCCTCTATGAGTTTTCATTTTAGGCATGTGTTTTTCCTCCTTCTAGTACTTTAAATGCTAATTTTTTTTAGGGTCTAGCATAACAATCATAGTATTTCCTTCAAGGCGTGGAGCCTTATCAGGTGTTCCTACTTCTTTAACTAGATCAATAAACTTATTTATTACTTCAACCCCTATTTCTTTATGTCCTAATTCTCTACCTCTAAAACGTACAGACACTTTAACTTTGTCTCCGTTTTCTAAGAATTTATAAGCCATTTTAGCTTTAGTAGATAAATCATGCTCTTCAATAGAGGGTCTAAGTCTTACCTCTTTGATTACAACTACCTTTTGTTTTTTCTTTGATTCTTTTTCTTTTTTGGCCATTTCGTACTTAAATTTGCCAAAATCCATAATTTTACAAACTGGTGGATTTGCATTTGGTGAAATTTTTACTAAATCCAAGTTTTTCTGTGTAGCCAAATTCTGAGCTTCTTTAGCTGACAGTATACCAAGCTGAGTACCATCTTCATCGATAACACGTAATTCTTTGTCGCGAATTTGCTCATTGATTTGTTGTTCCTTAATAATCATACACCTCCAAATTGGCCAATAAATAAAATATAGTATCATATAAAAAATGCGGATAGCATAAGCTATCCGCAAATAAAGACATAATAACATCCTTTATCATAACCTTATACGCTCATTTGCAATAAGGTGAGAAGCGGATACTTCTACTTCATTAATCAACCTTAGTAATTATATCAATATAATTCTGGGTTGTCAAATATTTTATTTAGTTATTCTTTTAATCCTGTAGCAATATCCATAAATATCCTCAAATTTAACTTTATCAAAGAGCTTATTCCCTGCTGTGTCTAAATAATCAACATCAGCTATTGCAATTTCTGCTCCTCTTTTTAAGGCATAGCTAAGCATGCTCATAAGAAGCCTCTTTCCATATGAAAGATTTCTAGTCTTCTTATTTATAACTATACTATTTATTATCATATAGTTTTCTTGAAATGTAGCATAAGCTTGACCTATAAGTGTATTTTCCTCTATAAGAGTAAAGGTACTGCAAGGTACTATAAGTCTTTTTATTGAATCTCTGAAAATTTTATCTTCTACTTGTGAATAATTCATGAGATAAGAAAAATCATCTATCCAAAAATCTTTAATTTCTTCTTCTATAAATACACCGTTTTGAATGAAATTCGCAAACGTAAATAGCTCATTTTGAAGTGGCTTTATATCTATCATTTTTACAGTTCCATGACCACTTCTTTCATAACCATTTCGAAAAAGCTCCTCATCAAATTCCTGATAGTCTTTTTGAAATACAATTCTATATTCAGGTATTTGATTGTAGTTTGCTAGAATAGCCTCAACACTAGCAATTCTCTCATGAATATTATTCTTCCTATCATATAAAGGGTGAATACTCTTAGTAAACTGGTTTATCCCTGCATAGTTTATAATTAAGCCTTCATATAATGTTGTAAATGCTGCTGGCTTTGAATTAAGGAGCAGCTCTTCATATTTTATAAACATAGCATTAATCCCCTTTTTATTACTGGTTAGTTTTTCTTGAAATAATTTCTTCACTCAGCTCTTTTAAGAAATCATCAGTATTTTTAAAACCTAAATCTCCTAAATCTCTTGAGCGAACAGAAATATTTCCTTCATTAAGCTCTTTTTCTCCTACAATTATCATGTAAGGCACTTTTTCAAGCTGAGCTTCTCTAATTTTGTAGCCTATTTTTTCTGCTCTATCGTCTAGCTCAACTCTTATCTTAGCATCATACATAGCCTTTTCTATCTGCTTAGCATAATCCATAAACTTATCTGATATAGGAAGGATCTTTACTTGAACTGGAGCTATCCAAAGCGGGAATTTTCCTGCATAGTGCTCAATTAAAATACCTATAAATCTCTCTATGCTTCCAAAGGCAACTCTATGAATCATTACAGGTCTATGCTTTTCTCCATCCTTACCAATATAAGAAAGCTCAAATCTTTCAGGTAACTGATAGTCTAGCTGAATAGTTCCGCACTGCCAAGTTCTACCTATACAATCTCTAAGATGGAAATCAATCTTAGGGCCATAAAAAGCGCCATCTCCTTCGTTTATGATATAAGGAAGTCCTAGCTCCTCAAGAGCTGCTTTAAGATTTGATTCTGCTTCATCCCACATAGAAATTTCGCCTAAAAATTTCTCAGGTCTAGTTGATAGCTCAAGATGATATGAAAAACCAAATGTCTTATAAATTTTGTCTATTAAGCTTACTACCCCTTTTATTTCATCTTTAATCTGCTCAGGTAGCATAAATATATGGGCATCGTCTTGAGTAAAGGCTCTTACTCTCATAAGTCCATGCAGAGCCCCTGATAATTCGTGTCTATGAACTCTACCTATTTCTCCCATTCTTATAGGGAAATCCTTGTAAGAACGCATTTTTGTTTGATAAACCAGCATCCCTCCAGGGCAGTTCATAGGTTTTATTGCAAAATCCTCTTCATCGATTTCTACAGTATACATATTTTCCTTATAATTAAACCAGTGGCCAGAAGTTTCCCATAATTGTCTATTTAAGATTATAGGAGTTTCTATTTCTACATAGCCATCTTCTCTATGAACTTCTCTCCAATATTCTAATAATTTATTCTTTAAAACAGTTCCTTTTGGCAAGAAGAACGGAAAGCCTGGACCCTCATCAAGAAGTGTAAACAGCTCCAGCTCTTTACCTAGCTTTCTATGGTCACGAAGTTTTGCTTCCTCCATCATCTGGATATAATCATCCAAATCTTTCTTTTTCTCAAAAGCAATACCGTAAACTCTTTGAAGCATTTTATTGCTTTGATCAGCTCTCCAATATGCCCCCGCTACAGATAAAAGCTTAAAGGCTTTTACTTTCTTTACATTTGGAAGATGAGGTCCTGCACAAAGGTCTGTAAATTCTCCTTGTTTATAAAAAGATATTGTACTTCCCTCTTCCAATCCCTCAATCAGCTCTACCTTATAGTCTTCACCTAGCTTCTTCATGAAGTCAATAGCTTCGTCTTTAGGAAGCTCATAGCGTTCAACTTCAAATTCTTCTTTAACTATTTTTTTCATTTCAGCTTCAATTTTTTCTAAATCCTCTGGAGATAATCTATGCTCTAAATCTATGTCATAGTAAAATCCATTTTCAATAGCTGGCCCAATAGCAAGCTTAGCTTCAGGATATAATCTTTTAATTGCTTGAGCCATAACATGAGTAGAAGTATGCCAAAATACTTCTTTTCCATCCTTATCTTCAAACTTTACAAATTCTAATTTAGCATCATCATTTATAGGAGTTTTCAAGTCCTTTACTTCACCGTTGATTTTAGCTCCCACTATAGCTCTTGCTAAGCCTTCACTTATGCTATTTGCTACATCTATGGCTCTGATGCCACTTTCAAATTCTTTTAATGAACCATCTTTTAATTCAATCTTTATCATAACTTTTCCTCCTTTTATTAGTTAATATAAATTTTATACGATATAAGTTTTTATTAATTTGGGGTACAAAAAAATCACCCCAAATAATGGGGCGATTAATTATCGCGGTTCCACCCAAATTAACTTGATTTCTCAAGTAACTCTTGTAGGCTATAACGTGCCTTCACGTTTTCCTTATTTCGGAAAAAGCTCATAGGTGGTATTCATGGGTACATTCTAAGAGGCTCACACCTACTACCTCTCTCTCTGAAAGAAAGCAAATCCACTACTTGTCCTAATCATAGCTGTATCATTTATTTGGATTATACGTAATTATAAATAACTTGTCAATAACTATCTTATCATTATGACAATTATACCCTGAATCAGTCCAATTAAACCACCAAGTATTCCACCCAAACGTTCTATATGCTTTAATTCTTTTTTTGCAATAGATAATATTATATCCTCTATTTTTTCCATTTCGAAAGCATTAATTCTGTCTTCTACCATTTCCTTGATATTGATTCTAGCTGTTGCTTTATGAATCAAATCCTCACTTAAATCATTTATAAGAGAAGCAATTTCTTCCTCCACTACAGTATCCACGTATTCCTTAATCATATTTTTAAAAGTAGAGGGCATAATAGGAGGCATCTTATCGTCAATTATCATATTAACTCTTATTTTTATTGCTTTAACTATATTACTCTTATCTTCATCTTCAATCATTTTATTTAAAATATCCTCTATAGAAAGCAATTCTTCATCCACTGTTTTGCCTATATTACTCGCAATTTCAGCTTTCCTTTTAGGAAGAAGTCCTTGAATTTCATAATTAAGTAAAGGTATTTTATAAGGTCTTAAAGGTCTAAATAAAAGCTTAATAGCTAGGATGTTTGTAATCCATCCTATAACGGCACCTATAATTACCATGAACATTATTGTTACAAATTGCATTTATTCACCACTCCATCATTAATAGTATTCAATTGTTACAATTTTTCCAAATTCTTTTAGAATTTCTGCAAGCTTTTTTATTATATCATGTTTTGAACTTATGTCCTCAGGAAATCCTATTTCTGTATGCGCGGGATTTACTCTTCTTCCAAATAAAATTCTAATATGAGTAGCTTCATCTAGTAAAATTTTAAGTAGCATATACACAGCATTTGTATTTTTATCATTTGTAAACATGTCATCTATATGAGAAATTGAGCTTTTATAATCCTCGAGAATCTCGAGCGCTTTGGCTAATGTCAATACCCCTTCTGTAACTAAATCTATGCCTTTTATATATGCAATTGGAGGTATATCGGGATTGCTGTTGCTCATGTCTATATTAACAGGCTTTTCTAGTATCCTCGAAACAATAGATGCGGCTGTGCCTCCACATACAATCTTTTTTCCTTTTCCATACATAAGCTCGGAAACAATTTTAGTATCGTCATTTTTTTCTACTGGCGGTCCAGTAAATAAAGTTACTTTTTCTGGTTTTTGATATTTTAGTACCATGCAGCTAGCATCATCTTGAGGCAAATCTCCATAAAGATCGTTGCAGGTTGTAATTATTTTTTTTGCAATACTCATAGCGCTAAGCTCGTCTGGTAGCTTTGAAATATATGCAGCTAATTCTGGCTCTTGCCACCCTAGATTCATTATTCTTCCGATGCCTGCGTGCAAAATACCATCGCTAATTGCAATTATAGTATCCCCATCCTTGATATTAAATTCAGCCTCTTTTACATTTTTATCAGCAATTTGAACATCATCGCCTTCGATTAACGTTACAGCTCCATCCCTTTTTAAAAATACAGGCGGATTATCAAATCTAGCAATATAAACCTTGCCTGAATTAATGCCGTATATAATTGTAAATGTCGAATATGCAAGTCCTCTAACCTTACATACTGGTAGAGTATTTATAATGGTGTTTACAACCTCTTCAATTGTAGCTCCTTGCTTAAGCATTGTAATTGCAATTTTAGAGGTCAATGTAGCTAAAATATTAGCCTTTACTCCTGAACCTAAACCATCAGATAAAATAGAGATAACCCCATGCTCTCTTGGAAGTATCTCCATTTTATCTCCACAAAGCTCTTCACCATATTTATTTAATTTAACATACCCTATATCAAAAAATAATTTATTTTTCATCACTACGCCCCAATTTTATTTTTAACTTTAAAAGCTTTTATATTATCAAAATTAAAATTTACCTATATTACATTATACACAATAAACGTAAAAAGCTCTATATACCATAATGGTAATAGAGCTAAGTATATATAGGTTTATGCTTCCATAACCTTTAAATTTTTATCAATAATTAGAGTTGCTTCAGTTGCTTCTTGAATCTGCTCTACTGTAATGTCCTTAGCTATTTCTTTTAGTAATAATCCATTTTCAGTAACTTCCATTACGCCCATCTCAGTTACAATTAAGTTAACCTGAGCTTTGGCTGTAAGAGGAAGATTACAGTTTTTTAGAATTTTGTGCTTGCCTTTTGCTGTATGCTCCATAGCAACAATTACTTTTTTTGCTCCTACTACTAAATCCATGGCTCCACCCATACCTGGAACCATTTTCCCTGGGATCATCCAATTTGCAAGATTTCCTTTTTCATCAACTTGAAGTGCTCCAAGAACAGTTACATCTACATGACCACCTCTAATTATTCCAAAAGACATCGCTGAATCGAAAAATACTCCGCCTTTTTTAATACTAACTGGCTGAGCTCCCGCATTTACTAGATTAGGTATTTCTTCTCCCTGTGCTGGTGCAGGTCCAAGACCAACAAATCCATTTTCTGATTGAAAAACAACATCTATATCATCACTTACATAATTTGCAACTAATGTAGGCATTCCAATACCTAGGTTAACTACATCTCCATCGTGTAATTCCTTAGCTACTCTTTTTGCAATTATCTCTCTTGACATCTCTTATTCCCCCTTAACGATATAATCAACAAGTATTCCTGGTGTTATAATATGTTCTGCATCAATATCTCCAACCTCAACAAGGTTTTCTGCCAGCATAATAACTGTATCTGCTGCCATAGCCATAAGCGGATTAAAGTTTCTTGCAGATTTGTCGTAAAGAGTATTTCCTTTTTTATCAACTTTATGTCCAAGCAATAAAGCAACATCTGCCCTAAGTGCTGTTTCTAACAAATAAGTAACTCCATCAACTTCTATTTTTTGCTTACCTTCTTCTACCATTGTTCCAAGACCTGTAGGAGTAAGAACTCCACCGAGTCCAGTTCCTCCACTTCTCACTCTCTCAGCAAGAGTTCCCTGAGGAACTAGCTCAACTTCCATTTCTTTTTCATTCATTTGTCTTCCAGTCTCTGGATTTGTGCCTATATGTGATGCAATTACTTTTTTAACCTGTTTGCTTTCTATAAGCCTTCCTAGACCTTTATCCACGAATGAAGTATCATTTGCAATAATAGTTAAATCCTTTATCTCTCTTTTAATCAGCTCATCTATAAATATCTCTGGTGTGCCTACACCAAGAAATCCGCCAATCATAAGAGTCATCCCGTCTTTTACATGATCCATGGCAAAATCAAGTGATACAATTTTATTCATGTCAAACCTCCTCAAATTTTTTTAAATTTAAATTAAAGAGAGCCTCAGAATTCACTTAGGTTTATTTTAAATAAAGAGGAACCATACTTCCGTAATCCTGCAGTTTTGAATTCGCTAAAAAAACTGCATCGATTTCTAAGGAATTTAAGACGTTTATAATAGCTTTTCCATTATTATAATGTTCTAAGCTTCCCATGAAAGCAACTTTTTTATTATCAATTAATGAACTAGCTCCTCCAATAAACCCATACTCAAAGCCTTCTAATATTATATCTCCACTATTAATCATAGCAATATTCATGCCATATATTTCATTTATTGCCTTAAATATTGAAATATCCGATGTAACTAAATTATTAGAATCTAGTATCAGAGTTGAACATTTGCTATATCCTTGCTTAGTATTAATAAGTGATATGTTTAAGCTTTCTAAAACGCTTACAATCGCTTTGTCCACGTATTTAAAATAACCTAGAGCATGCCTTCCAAAAGTAGCAACATTGTATTTAATGTGATTGGGATACTTTTTTTCTATTAATGTAGCTCCAATCTGTGTAGAAAATCTTTCAAAATCTTTATATTTTTTGCTATAAAGATATGGCTCTATAATAGTAATATTCTTTAAAGGACACCCCATCAAATCAGGGTGTCCTTTAACAGCTTCATATAAGTTAGGGTGAGCTACAGTTTCTACTATTTCTATACCAAATGATTCTATTTTATTTTTCATTCCAGCCGGAAGTCTATAATCTACCAATAGTGCATCTGGTTTCTTTTCGATACTGTACATAAATACTATCTTTCGCCCTTTTCATAAATTTCTCCGTTAGCTGCTGGTCCATTAGCTTGACCTACAAAGAAAATTAAAACAAATAAAGTTATAAGATATGGAATCATCGACAATAGGTGTTCAGATATGTTTATACCAATAGCTGGACTTCCTAAAAATACAACTAATCCATTTGCAAATCCAAATAATAAAGAAGCTAGCATAGCACCCTGAGGCTTCCATTTACCAAATATCATGGCAGCAAGCGCAATAAAGCCTTGACCTGAAACAAGAGTTGGTCTGAATGTCGATACAATTGCCAAGCTCATAGAGGCTCCACCAAAGCCGGCTAATACTCCTGATAAGATTACACAGATATATCTCACCTTATGAACATTAATACCTAAAGTATCCGCCGCTCTAGGATGTTCACCAACTGCACGAATTCTTAATCCAAATCTAGTTTTATAAAGAACAAACCAAGCAATAGCAACAAAAATAAATGCTAAGTAGGTTGTCGCATAGGTATTGAAGACAGTATCTAAAAATCCACTTGGAAGTAATCCATTTAAATATCTTGGCATTTTTTGATCAAGTGGAATACTTGGTGTCATAGTAGATCCATCAAACAGCATTTTAGACATAAATATTGCTATTCCTGGAGCTAAGAAGTTAATTGCTATACCAGAAATAACTTGATTTGCATTAAAGCTTATAGATGCAATAGCATGAAGAAGGGCAAATAAACCTCCAGCTACTCCAGCTCCAATAAAGGCCATCCACGGATTTCCTGTAAATACAGCTACTGTTGCTCCTACAAAAGCTCCTATTGTCATCATACCCTCGAGTCCTATATTAACTACCCCAGAGTTTTCTGAAAATACGCCACCTAATGAGGTAAATATTAAAGGAGTGGAATACATCAATGTTGTACTAAGCAATATCGCTAAACTTGTCATTACACTATCCATTTTTTCTACCTCCTTTAACTTTAAACTTATTTATCAATATCTTAACTATAGAGCTTGCAGCAATAAAATAAATAATAGAACCTATAACTATTGAAACCACTTCTGGAGGTGCTCCTATGGTTTGAAGCTTTGAACCACCATACTTTAGACCTCCAAACAGAAGTCCTGCCAGTAATACACCAAATGGAGAATTTGCTCCGATAAGCGATACAGCCATACCATCAAATCCATAACCCTCAGCTGCAGCTAATATTGTAATCTTGTGTGAAACTCCAAGAACCTGAGTTACTCCAGCAAGACCTGCTAATCCTCCTGCAATAGCCATTGATATAACTATTGATTTGTTTACATTTATTCCGCCATACTCAGCAGCATGCTTATTGTACCCAACTGCTCTAAGTTCATATCCTAAAGTAGTTTTAAAAATTATATAATAAACTAAAATTGCAGCAATAATTGCTATAACAATACCCCAATTGACTTTTGCTGTCCCAACTAGAGGCTTTAAAAATGAAATCCCAATAGATGCTGTCTCTTTTATGCTATAAGATGCTTCGCTATTTGGAAGTCTAAATCCATCGATAGTAGTGACAAAATTTGATAAATAAAGTGCTGTCCAGTTTAGCATAATAGTTGAAATTACTTCATTAATGCCAAATTTTGCTTTAAGAAGTCCAGCAACTGCAGCCCAAAGTGCTCCTGCTAGACACCCAGCAATAATTGCAAGTGGAATATGAATAATTGCTGGTCCATCAAAGAAATAACCTACTAGTACAGCAGCCATTGATCCAATTATATACTGACCCTCTGCACCTATATTAAATAATCCTGTTCTAAAAGCAAATGCAACTGAAAGTCCAGTAAGTATCAGAGGAGTTGCGTATACAATAGTCCATGCTATAAATCTAGGCTTACCTATTACTCCTTGTATCATAACACTATAAGCTTCTATTGGATTAAATCCAGCAATGGAAAGAATTACTGCTCCTACTAAAAAACCTAGAATAATAGATAGCAGGGTGTAAAGAAGCTGTTCATTTATTCTAAACTTTTTCATTATTTTCCTCCTCCTGCCATCATTAGTCCAAGTTGATTTTCATTTGCATCTTTTGCATCAACTATTCCTACTATTTTTCCTTCATAAATTACTGCAATTCTATCTGAAACACTCATGATTTCATCTAACTCAAATGAAACTAGTAAAACGCCCTTTCCTTTATCTCTTTGCTCGATAAGAGATTTATGAACGAACTCAATTGCTCCAACATCAAGACCTCTTGTAGGCTGAGTGGCTATCAATAAATCAGGGTCATTAGTTACCTCTCTTGCTATGATAACTTTTTGCTGGTTCCCTCCTGACAAGGCTCTCGCTTTTAAGGCATTATTTTGTGGTCTAACATCAAACTTATTAATGAGCTCATCTGCAAACTGTCTAATGTTTGAATCTAATAGCTTTCCATTTTTTGAAAATCTTTCTTTTTTATAGTTTTGCAATATCATATTTTCTGATACAGTAAAATCTAAAACAAGCCCGTGCTTTTGTCTATCCTCGGGGATATTAGAAATACCTGAATCCATTATATTTCTAGGATTGGTATTTACTATTTCTTTTCCATTTATCATAACAGAGCCACTTTCAGCTTTTTTAAGCCCTGTTATTACTTCTACAAGCTCAGACTGTCCATTGCCATCAACCCCAGCAATACCTAAGATTTCTCCACGTCTTACTTCTAGATCAAGTCCATTAAGTGCAAACAAGCCTCTATTATCCTTAGCTTTTAAATCTTCTATTTTTAAAACGGTATCTCCATAAATGGCGTCATTTTTGTCTACTTTAAATGTTACTTCTCTTCCAACCATCATTGAAGCTAGTTGATTTTCATCTGTCTGAGACACATCAACCGTATCAATTCTTTTTCCTCTTCTAATAATAGTGCAGTAATCGGCTGCTTCTTTTATCTCTTTTAGCTTATGAGTTATTAAAATAATTGTCTTGCCTTCTTTTGTAAGATTTCTTATTATCTCAATAAGTTCTTTAATTTCTTGAGGCGTAAGAACTGCAGTTGGCTCATCAAGAATTAATATTTCCGCCCCTCTATATAAGGCTTTTAATATTTCTACTCTTTGCTGCATACCAACTGTAATATCCATAACCCTTGCTTTAGGGTCTACATATAGGCCATATTTTTCTGAAATAGCTTTAACATCAGCTATAGCTTTGTCCATATCTACTTGTTTAAACGTTTTCATAGGCTCCATTCCAAGTATAATGTTTTCTGCTACAGTAAATGGTGGAACTAACATAAAGTGCTGATGCACCATCCCTATCCCTAGTGCTATTGCCTTGTTTGGATTGTCAATAACAGCTTCTTTTCCTTCAATAAATATTTTTCCGTCAGTTGGAGTATATAGACCATATAAAATATTCATAAGAGTAGATTTACCTGCACCGTTTTCTCCTAAAAGTGCATGAACTTCTCCTCTATGAACTGTCAAATCTATATTATCATTGGCTATAAAATCTCCAAATTTTTTGGTAATGCTTTTCATTTCCACAACTTTGTGAGAAAAATCAACATTGGCCTTAGTTGTTGTCACAATTTAACCTCCTTGAATCATATTCAATCAAACCATAATACTATTCTATCAGATACCAATTCTAAGTATATAGTAAACCTGATAGTAAATATTTCATATATAAAAATCTTTTTCTATTATATCAGAAATATGTATTAATTTACTAGATAAAAAATCCCGGTATCACTACCGGGATAAATTAATTACGTCAAAATTAGTTCATAGAGTTGAAAGCTTCTTCTGTTCCTGGAACTGTAATCTCTTTGTTGATAATCTTTTGCTTTTCAGCTTCAACAAACTCTAAGATATCAGCAGGTACATTTTTGCTTGTTGTAGGAGCAATATCAACTCCACCTTCAGCTAAACCAAATACGATTGTTGTTCCGCCAGCAAAGTTGCCATCTTTTAATTCTTTAGCAACGTTGAACATAGCGTTATCAACTCTCTTAACTGCAGATGTAATAACGTTATCTGGAGCTAGATCGTTTTGGTCTCTATCAACACCGATTACCCATTTGTTCTGCTCTTTAGCAGCTTCAATTGCACCGTTACCACTATCTCCAGCTGCGTGGAATATTATGTCTACTCCAGAAGCATACATTTGATTAGCAACAGCTTTTCCTTTTGCAGGATCATTAAATGCATTTACGAACTGTACATCAACAACTGCATCTGGATTAGCAGCTTTAACTCCTGCTAAGAATCCAAATCTAAATCTATTGATTACAGGTACATCCATACCACCAATAAAGCCTATTTTATTTGATTGAGTCATTTTACCAGCGATTAGACCAACTAGGTAAGAAGGCTCTTCTTCTTTGAATAAAACGCCAAGTACGTTATCAGGAGTAGCATCACCATAATCGTTATCGATTATAGCATATTTTTGCTCTGGATAATTTCCTGCTGCTGCTAAAATAGCATCAGCCATTTTAAATCCAACACCCCAAATAAGATCGTTTTCTCCATCTACAAGTGTCTCTAGGTTTGGCTCGTAATCAGCATCTTGCTTAGACTCGATATATCCAATTTCAATACCAAGATCCGCTTTTGCTTTTTCAAGACCTTCCCAAGCACTTTGGTTAAAAGATTGGTCTTTAACTCCACCAACGTCTGTAACCATGCTAATTTTAAGTGATTCTGCTGCTGTTTCTTCTGCAGCTGGCTCTTCAGCAGGTGTTTCTGCAGGAGCACTAGAGCATCCAGCAAGAGTCATAATACCCATGATAGAAGCTAAGAATAAAGCTGTGATTCTTTTCTTCATTTTCCTATCCCTCCTAAAATTAAAATAAAAATCTTACAAATAAAATAATTAAGGCTCTATTTTATTTTAACAAAATTTTTACTTTTTACAAGTGTTATTTGTCTAGCAGATGTCGCCTTCTCCAGCTGCAAATCCAGCTTTAACTAAAATTTGTTGACATTCGCTTACTCTGTCTTCTGGGACAAGAACTATTGGGCCTGTACAACCCATGCCACTTTCAGCATAAATACCATTTTTCCATAATAGCTGAACTGCATCTTCTAATTCCATTATATCTATTCCTGAAATAGATCCAGTTACTACAACTTTATCAGGTTGTGCAACAACCTCTTCCTGAGCAGCTTTTTTCTCAACAGGCTTAGGAATTAAATCCATCCATTTAAGAGCATTAAGCTTTTTAAACTCAGCTTTAGCAATTTCTGTTATATCGTTGTTAGCGATTTCATGAGCATATTTTAAAGCGTTTGCAATTACTGGAGCACCTGATGCTCTTGATAATATAAGAACATTACGCTCATAGCCTTCGCCTACTCCAGGACCATAACCATATCCAGAAACCTCGTATTGTCCTCCGCTTGTAAAAGATGAGAACATTTTCATTAAAATATTTCCTGTAAGAGTATCTGTAACCACAACATCAACAGTTCCAAGAAGCAAATCATTTCCTCTTAAAACTCTTCCGCCATCACTTCTTTGAGACTCGCCAAAAGCAATATCATAACCTTTAGCTTGAAGCTCAACTAAAACCTTTTCCACACTTCTAGCTCCATCAACATTCAAGATACCAACTGTTGGTTTTTCTATACCTGATGCTTTTGCAGCAATTACGCCATAAACAGCATTTTTAACCATAGCCTCTACTCTTTGAGCTGACGATGTTCCAGTAGTGGTAGCAATGAACATTTCTTTACCATGTGCAGGTGTTACAACTCTACCTACTGTAGAAACCCCTATTGGAAAGTTATAGTGCATAGTAACGCAAGCACCTATTTCTTTGCTATCAAGTTTTTCTTCCATTACTTTATACATTTCATCTTCAGAGCTTACTTCAATAGTTTCTAATCCAGAATCATTTGCTGAACCAATTAAAACTATGTTAAGCTGAGGATAAAGTTTTTTAGCAAGCTTTGCTCCTTCTACAAGAGTAGCTTCTCCATGCTCACTACCAAGAGTAGTAAGTGCTACCTTTTTAGTTTTTCCAAAGCTTCCAGTTTGAATTCCATCGGCAATTTCAAGAAAGGCATCAGCTATTACTTTATTCAAGTTCATTATCGTTGCCTCCTTCTTATTGTCCCAAATTTTCAGCAAGCTTTCTCATCGCATCTGCTATCATAGATTTGATTTGCTGCTCATCAACTTGAGGTGCTTTATCTTCACCTTTACCATCATTTTTCTCCATTACAAATGATACTCCATCGAACTGGTTTGTCATTCTTCCTAAGAAAAGACTTCCTTTTCCAACTATCATAACTTTGTCTAGCTTGTTTTCTTTCATCTCATCAATTGCAAAGCCTATAAATGGAACTCCTGATGGAATATGTCCTTGAGTAGGAGCAAATCCTGGCATTCCGTGTTCCTTACCAAAAGTTGGAAGTGAAGATTTTTCTAAATCTCCTCTTTTTACTCCAAGAGCAGCTATCATCTTATAGTTAGCTTCTGGAACATCTCCAGCTCCAGCAGGTTTTGTAATATCTGGATTTTGCATTTCTACAGAGTATTTACTGATATCTGTAATTTTTAAACCACCTTTATCTAATGGCATTGTGATTAATGATGTAATTACTGCTTGAGGAGATGAGCCAGTTCCTACTGTATGTCTTCCTACTAAATCAGTGTTGAATACTGGTGAAATTCCATCATCTTCTGAAACTAGAACTGCGAATCCACCAAGTACATCCTCTAGAACTGGAATGTTTTTCTTAATATGGTCTTTTGCATTCATACCAAGTTTAGCTGTTGCTCCACCACCAACTACAACAACATGCTTATATACACCTGATTTAACAAGTGCAGCTGCATTTATTAATGCATGAGTAGGTCCAGCGCAGAATCCTCTAGTATCTGATCCAGTTGCATTAGTAAAGCTGCATGCTTCAGCAATTGATTTTGCAAAGTTTCCTCCACCTCTTTGGTTCATATCACCGCAAGCTTCTTCAGAACATTCTATAACATATTCAACTTCATCAGCTTTTACAGAAGAATTTTTCATTAGATGTTTTACTGCTAAAACTCCTGATGCCTTAACAACCAAGTTTTCAAACATAATATGAGCTGTTAAGCTACTATCTACTTCATGAGCTCTCTTTACGCATCCAACTAGCTCACCCATGTGATATAGTCCTTCTGCATGATGCTCGTTTACAAAGGTTTTAATTGAATCAATTTCTTCAGAATCTTTAAATTTCTCAAGTTCAGCATCACTGAATAATTCATGAGCTTTTAGTTTCTCAACAACAGCTTTAGAAAAATCAGCAGTAAGCTTAACAAGGTCAAAAGAGTCAGCTATTTTTAACATACCTATAAATTCATCCTGAGGCATGATTTCGCCAAATCTACCTTCTCTAGTTCCTTGAACTGGATTTTCAAACCAAGGAGTAGCTACATCATTTAGTTCTTCAGGCTTTTTGTTTCCAATATATACTTGGTTAGGAGCGTAATTCACAACTTCTTCATAATTTCTGATAAAATTTCCCACATTTTTTAGGAATTCTGAGTCTGGATTACCTAGTTTTTCCATTTGGTAAGTTGTTCCATTGTGGATAATCATATCAGGAGTATGAACTAAAATATAACTTGCATTTTTCAAAACAGGTTTTGTCATAAGAAGCCTCCAATTTTACTTTAATATTAAAATTAGATGGGGTTTTTCTCCCCATCTAATTTATGAACAAAATATTTTAATAGCAAATTTATTTATCTTAGTCTTCAAAAACTGTTTGGTCTTCAACTTCAGTTTCTAAAGCTTTAAGAGCTTTTTCAACAAGCTTTCTACGAAGCTGTTTTTCTTCAGCTGCATCTAGTGCAGGATTTCCAAGTGGGTGAGGAATAGCAATTGTAGGAATTATTCTATTTGCACCAACTGTTAGAGATATTGGAACTACTGTACACATATGAACTACAGGAATACCAGCTCTCTCGATTTCTTTAACCATCGTTGCGCCGCAACGAGTACAAGTACCTCAGGTAGATGTTAAGATAACCGCATCTACTTTGTTTTCAAGAAGTTCTTTAGAGAATTCTTGAGCAAATTGCTTAGAATTTGCAACAGAAGTACCATTACCTACTGTAGTATAGAAATATTTAAATAATTCTCCAATTTTGCCTTCTTTTTCTAAATCACGAAGTACATCAACTGGAAGAACTCTGTCTGGCTCGTTATTAGCATATGTTGGGTCATATCCACCATGTGCAGTTTCATGATCAGCTTCTGATAGTTTATCAAAGCTAGAGATATCATATCTTCCGTATTTAGAAGCTGAAGATGACTCTATATGATCAGGATTGTGCTTAGGTACAATACCACCAGAAGTTACTAAAGCAATTTTTGCTTTTGTAATATCTTTAACTGCTGGGTTTGGAGCTACTCTATCAAATACTGGCATTGGATACTCAGTTTCAAACTCTTCACCTTTAAGCTTTTTAACTAGCATTTTAACAGCACGCATAGATCCTCTTTCATCTACGAATGCATTAACACGAACTCCTCTTGCAAAGTATCCATCTTCTTGTGGAGAAAGAATTTCTTCACCTTTAGCTAATTTAGTTGCAAATTTCGCTACAGCTGGAAGAGCTTTTCTCATACCAGCAGCTGAATCAGCTGTAGGGATAATGTAAACCTCTTTCTTGAATACATCTACTCCTGGATTTTCTTCGTACATTGCGCTGAAAGCTTTGATTCCAAGCTCATCTTGAACCATTTTAACAACAGTTCCACAAGCCATTCCGTATCTACCAGCATTGAATGCAGGACCAGCGATTAGTATATCTGGATTAAAAGATTTAATCATCTCTAAAACTTTAGCTTTAGCTTCTTCAAGATTTTCATTGAAATATGAATCTCCACAAACTACTACTCCTACTATCTCAGCATCTTCTTCAATTAACTTTTGAAGTTGTTGAGATATTGGAGGTTGACTTTCAGCAATATGTGGAAGAGTATCTGCCTTTTCTTCTCCGCCTATACCAGCAAAGAATTGATTTAGATAGTGTACAACCTTAACTTTTCCCATCAATAAACGCCTCCTTCCTTATTAGTCGTTAAATTTACAAAACTGACTTCTAATGCTTTGCATTTCTTCTATGATTTCATCAACGTTAAGAACCATTTCCATCATTCCAACTTGATCATCAAAGATTTGAGCATCTACTTCATCTTTGAATTCAGGCTCAACTGCGTGATAAACTCTTAATCCAAGCTCAACACCAGCAAGAGGACCAGCAAAAGTAGGGTCACCCGCTGTAACTGTTTCAGCTGCTAGACCAGCAGCTTCGGCTTCTGCAGCACCTATTACAACCACAAGATTTTCAGCTCCGAATTTCTCAGAAGCATCTTTAATTCTCTTTTGGTTTTCTAGGTCCATAGCCCCAGCAGCAGTTCAGACAAAGCATTCTGTTGATGAAAATATAACTTCACAATCGATAGGCTTAAGACATTCTTCAATAGCTGGGCCAGGAATTCCGTCTCTATCGCCGATAATAACTATTTTTTTTCCAGTAAAACGGCTCATATTTTCCTCCTTAAATTTTCATATTCTATTTATAATAGTATGGTTAAATTTTTATAATTAGTAAGTTCTTGCAGTCATCTTATTGAATCCAACTTCACTAGTAGCTCCAGTGATAGCCTGGATTTCAACTTCAATTGATCCATCAGCGCGTAGAGAACCATCAAATCCTCCAGCAATAACATCTATAACATCCTTAGATACATGTCCAATAATTTTATCAAGCTTTGGTAAAACTATTGTCATGTTGGCATTACCACCAGTTACACAAGCATCTGCAGCAACATCAGCATCAGCTAGTGATTGAGATGCTCCATCTCTACCTGCATACTCATCAGTAAGAATAACTGTTTTAATACCTTTTTTAGTTATCTTTTTGCAGTTCATGATTAGGTCAGTATCTGGGTTTCCAAATCCTTCTTCAGAAATTATAACACCATCTAATCCAAGGTATTCAGCCATCTTTGCAGTCCAGTTAGATGATCTTTCTTTATCAGCTAGATATACGTTTTCGTTAGTTATAATTACACCAACAAAGTTGTACTCTTTTCCGTGAAGTTCGTATAAGTCATGAATAACTGGGTTGTTCATATGAACGTATGTTGGGTTTTTGTCACAAGCAGATACGCAGTTTCCTGATAATATTGCTCCATCCATTACTTCTGTTGGATAGATTAATGTAGGAATAATTTTCTTCGCATCAACGCCATATACATAAGTATCATGTAATAGTCCTTGAGTTTGAAGCATATATACATATGCAACCTTAGGAAGATTAGGAAACTCTTTTACTGATTCGAATATTGGCTTAGTCTCATATACTTTTACTTCATCTGGAGTAATGTTTCTTCCAGCTTCGCCTAGGTATTTTCCAGCTTTTAATCCAACCATTCTAAGAGCTGCTTCGTGGTCATGTTGCTTAAGTCCATCAACTGGCTCAGCTATAATAACTACGTTGCAAGTTTTAGAAAATGGAGTATAGTCAGCTCCTGGACCAGTCATATCGATAATTCCTTCTTGGAATCCAACAACTTTTCCAGTTGTAACTACTGCTGCACCCTTAAGTACATTCGTTTTTCCTTCTCCAACAGTATCAACTTTGCTAAGGAAACCTGGGAAAATTCCTCCGTTACCTTCAACTTTGACTCTTGGTTCTATAACATCTTTAACCGGAGCTATTCTTACACTTTCTCCTGGTCTAACGATTTCCATATCAATTGACTTGATATGCTCATCATTTGATAATTCACTGATTAGTTCTTGCTTGTTTACATAAAGAACACCGTTTTCAACTTTAGTGCTGTCACCAAATTGGATATCCTTTATAAAAATATTACCAACTTCAAGACGCATAGAGTCACCTCCTAATTCAAATAAATTAAATGTATTTTTTTACCATAGCTTCTACATTTGCAGCTGTTGCATCTTCCTTTGTAAGTTCGTCAATTTTTTGACCATCTTTGTAGATTGCTATAGTAGGAAGACCTAGAACTTTTTCCTTTATTGCTAATCTTCTTGCTTTAGTTGTGTCAAGTTTAGTAAATCTAACTTGCTCACCATAAGTTTTTTCCATTTCCTGAATATCAGGCATTAAAGCTTTACAAGGCTCACAACCTTCACTCCAGAAATCAACAAGAACATATCCAGTTCCTTGAAGTACTTCAGTTTCAAAAGTATCTTTATCAAGTTCGAACATAACGTTTTCCTCCTCTGATTTATTATCTCAATTTATTTAAATTAAAAACTATATTGATGTATTAAAATAGTTTTTTTAAATTGCCGTATTAATAGTGCTTTCTTAATTATGTTGTATTATAATGACTTTTCTATCTGTTAACTCCTACAGACCTTCGTGCTCAATATACTTTTCTGCCATGATTGCAGCGATTGCTCCATCTGCAGTTGCAGTTACTACTTGTCTTAATACTTTTTCTCTACAATCTCCAGCGGCAAATACTCCAGGAATATTTGTTTCCATATTTTGATTTGTTACAAAATAGCCTGATTGGTTCATGTCTAATTTACCTTTAAATATATCAGTTTGTGGTATATACCCAGTAAATACGAATATTCCAAAAGTTCCAAATTCTTCATCTGCAAAATGCTCTGAAAGCTCACCTGTTTTAGTATTTTCAAATACAACAGATTCAACTATTCCATCACCTTTAATTTCTTTTATAACTGAATCCCATTTAAAATCAATCTTAGGATTTGCAAATGCCTTATCTTGAATTGATTTAGCTGCTCTTAAGCTGTCTCTTCTGTGAACTATAGTTACTTTAGAAGCGAATTTCGTTAAATACATAGCTTCTTCTACTGCTGAATCCCCACCACCAACTACAAACACTTCCATATCTTGGAAGAAGTCTGCGTCGCAAGTTGCACAGTATGATACGCCTTTTCCTGTTAACTCTTTTTCTCCAGGGCAATCTAATTTCTTTGGGCTAGCTCCTGTAGCTACTATTACAGCTTTAGCTTGATATTCAGCTTTTGTTCCTTTTAAGATTTTGATTTTTCCAGTGAAGTCAAAGTCAACTATGCTATCTTTAATTCTCTCTGTACCAAATTCGTCTGCTTGCTCAGCCATTCTTGCAATAAGAGATGGTCCAGAAGCATCGTGAATAGAACCAGGATAATTTGCAACTTCTTCAGTTGTTACTATTTGTCCTCCAGTTTTATCCTTTTCTATTATTAAAGTACTCATTTTACCTCTGGCCCCATAAAGTCCCGCTGAAAGCCCAGCTGGTCCAGCGCCAATAATTACTAGATCGTAAATTTTTGACATAATTTCACTCCTTAATTATATTTTTAAAGCATTTTTTATTAAATCAAGATCTATGACCCTGAAATCTTCCAACACAGTTTCTGTCCAGTTTGGTGTAATTGAGTCATTTTGTAGCTTTGAGTATGTGTAGATAGCATTTTCAATCATCTCAACTGAATTAAAATCTAGCTTATCACCTATTTCTAATGCAACACTTTTAAATGGTGTTTCATTAGGCTTTACACTTCCTGAAAGTGGGTGAGTTAATAATTTATAATTCTTGTGGACGTAATCTCTAACGCTGTAAAGCACATCTTGATAACTACCTTCAAGTAACTGCACGTTTTTTCCACCATAATACTCGTCTACCAATTTATTGTTTGTGATAATAATCATTAGTCACCTCATAGCAGCTATAAAATAGCCCATCATAAACATTTTACCCTTATTTAAAAATAATATTCAAAAGAACTAGCCAAAGGTTAATCTTATTCCCATCAAATATTTTTATATTTACAATAAAAAAAACAGGGAAACAATAGAGCCTTGTTTCCCTGTTTTATCAGAGTTCTGTCCAAGCAAAATCCTTTTGCCTGAGAATTTCATTTATATTTGGCAAATATAAACTTGTCCCTTCGGCGATCAAACGATTCTCTCTTTTGCTCTTCATTCAGAATTATTTATTTGTTAAATACTCTTTATAAGCTTATTCTATAATAGATTAAAAATTTAATCAATCATTTTTTTATTGTTTTTTACATTTTTGTTAAAAAATAATCTTTCTGCCTTAACCTCTTATAAATTCTTATATTCAACTATATAAAATTATTTTTTTATTTTTTCGTAATATAGAGCTACTGCACTAAGCCCAGAATAGGCTGCTACTGTACATCCTACCTCGGAATAAATAGTTTCTGATGGCAGGTACTTTGATAAAACAGCTTCTTTTAGCTCTTCCAAATAGCTTTCATCATTAGCATGATTCATGCCTATTACTCTTCCATCTAGAGTAGATTCATTTTTTTCGATGTAATCAATAATATATTTTATTGCTTTTTTTCTTCCTCTAACTTTTTCCCTTGCTACAACTTGGCCATCTTTCATAGTCATTATGACCTTGATGTTCAAAAGGTTGCTCATCATATACTGCGATTTGCTGATTCTTCCACCCTTATATATATATTCAAGAGTATCAAAAATAATTAGATACTCCATGTTATTAACTAAGTCTCTAACTCTTGATTCTATATCATTAATCCCTACACCATTACTTGCCATCTTTGCTGCCTCAATAACTATCATCCCATAGCCAAGAGTTATTGCTTTTGAATCTATAACTCTTATTTTAGCTGCGTCAAATTCACGGCTCGCAATTAATGCACTATTATAGGTTCCACTAAGAGCTGATGACATAGTGATACATATTACTTCATTGCCTGAATTTACAACTTCGCTGAATTCTTGCTCAAACTCTGCTGGAGTAACTTGAGAAGTTGTTGGATATTCATTTGTGCTTTTTAGTCTATCAAACATGGTCTTTGTATCTATATCTATTCCATCTCTATAAACTTCATCCCCAAAAATAACCTTCAATGGTAATACCTTTATATCGTACCTATCAATATACTCTTTTGGGATATCTGAAACGCTGTCAGTAATTATTTTAACCATAAAATTGCCCCTATCTTAATTCTTTATAATCAATTTGTCTTATTGCTTCATATGCTGCTATTGCTACTGAGTTAGATAAGTTTAAAGACCTCACTCTGTCCATATTAAGCATTGGGATTCTAACATTGTTATTTGGATTAAGCGATAATATTTCTTGAGATAACCCCTTGGTTTCTTTCCCAAAAACAATATAGCTTTCATCTTCATATGTAGCCTCTGTATGATTCTTTTTAGCTTTTGTTGTAAAAAAATAGAATTTATTAATATCCTTATCTTCTATTAGCTCTTCGAAAGAATCATAATAATTAATTGAAACTAAGTCCATATAATCAAGCCCTGCTCTTTTAAGCTGCTTTTCATCCATAGAGAAGCCCATGGGTTTAATTAAATGTAATCTCGCATTTATGCAAGCACAGGTTCTTATAATATTTCCAGTATTTTGTGGTATTTCCGGTTCTACTAACACAATATTTAAAGCCAATTTTCATCCCTCATCACTTAAATAAATTCATAATTGCTTTAGCAACCCCATCCTCATCATTTGATGAAGTTACAAGATTCGCATATTTTTTTACATTCTGCTCAGCATTATCCATAGCCACACCAATTCCTGCTTCGACTATCATGCTTATGTCGTTATGTTGATCTCCAATCGCCATAATTTCGCTAAGACTAATATTACATTCTTTTGCTAAAATCTTAAGTGCATTTCCTTTAGAAATATTTTCTGACATTATCTCTAAATTATTATGCCAAGATTGACTTAATTCTAAGCCCTCTATATCTGCTAACATTGCTCTAGCTTTTAGCAATTTTTCTGGATGCTCATCTTCTATGGCAACAAACTTTAATATCCCGTAATCTTCTGTGCATACATTAGAAAAATCTTCAATTACTTCTATGTCAATTTTATCCTCATCTGAAGCAGTCTTATTATTATTCCAGTAGCTTAATGAGGTATATTTAAGTTCCTTCGTAAAGAATCTATCCTGAGTGTACATATGATAATACAATCCACATTCTTCTAATACTTTATAAAGTAAATCAGCGGTTTTATAGTTTATGCTCTTCTCATAAAGAACTTCATTGCTTGTATGTCTTTTTATCAAAGCTCCGTTACATGCAATTATAGGTTTATCTATATTAAGTTGCCTTGCAAATATTGCTGCTGAAGAATACATTCTTCCAGTGGCTAATGTAAAGTCAACTCCCATTGTTTTAGCAAACTTTATAGCTTGACTCGTTTTTTGAGATATTTTTTTTGATGAATTTAGTAAAGTTCCATCCATATCACTTACTATTAATTTAATCATTTAAGCACCTCAAGTGATTTGTATCATTCATATAATTAATTACTCCAAAACCTTCATCATAAGTTATTTTAGAAATGCTGCAATTATCTATTTGGAAATTCCAGTGATATTTATATGACTCACCAATAATTTCAGATAAAATACATCTAATCGTACCAGAATGAGAAACTATTGCTATTCTGTTGTCATGATTTTGTGACACAATATCATAAAAACAAGCTTTAACTCTATCGTGAAAATCTATCAAACTCTCTCCATTTGGAAACTTGTATTCAAAACCATGCTTAAATAGCTTTGAAACCTCCTCAGGATTTTTATCTTTTATTTCTTCTAAAGTTAAGCCCTCAAAATCTCCAAAATTCATTTCAATTAGATTATCACAAGTTATAAGGTTATTTGAAAATGAGTTTCCTGTTAAAGTAGCTCTTTCAAGAGGAGAAGAATAAACATAATCGACTTTTATATTTTTCATCTTGTCAGATAGCTTTTCTAACTGTAAAAATCCAAAGTCACTAATTTTGCAATCAGTATACCCAGAAAATTTTTTACTTAAGTTGTCTACTGTTTGAGCATGTCTTATTAAATAAATAACTGCCATAAGGTTACCCCCAAATAATACATAAATAAATAAACTACTTCTGATAATTCGCAAATAGCTCCAAGAATATCTCCAGTCAATCCATCTATTATTTTATACACATGATTCATATAGCCTAATGTAAGTATAATCACAATTATAACTACAGTAACATTTATAATTGCAATACTATAATCTTTAATTATTATAGAAGGCAAAACCATAGCAAGAATACCAATTCCAAGTGCTATATAAAAATCTATAGCCGAAACCTTACCTATAAATGCATTTCCCATTCCATTTTTTTTTGCTGTTTTGCCTTTATAGCAAGCAAGAACTGAAGCCATTTTTCCCATTATAGGCATAAAAAATAAGCCATAGTAATAACCCTGTGATATAAATTTATCTGCCAGGGCTATTTTAAAAAGTATGAGAATCAGAATTGCTAAAAGTGCATTTGTCCCCAATCTAGAGTCTTTCATAATTTCTAGGATTCTATCCTTGTCTCTATAGCTGTAAAGCCCGTCAAAGGTATCTCCTAGCCCATCTAAATGTAATCCTCCAGTTAAAATAATATTTGTAGAAATAAATACAAGGGCCCCGATGTGCGCACCAAATATTTTTGAGGTAGCTAAACCGAATATTAAATAGAAAATTCCTAAAACAATTCCAACTAACGAGAAATATTTTGCTGATTTATGAAATTCTTCATCAAGCTTTCCAGAGGTCTTAACTGGAATTCTAGTTAGAAACGAAAGTAGTGTTATAAATCTCTCCAACTAAATTACCCCTTTATTTTCTGACTTATTCCAGAAACAACAAAATATACTTCATCGCTATATCTAGCAGCCACCTGATTTATCCTTCCAATAATATCTCTATATATTCTAGATAATTTATTTTCTGGAACTATCCCCATCCCTAGCTCATTCGTAACCATAACTAAATTAAGCTTGTTGTATTTTAGAGCTAAAATAAATGATACTAACTCTTCCTGAATTCTTTTTTCTAATGAATCTATTTCTGCTTGTGTTGCATTTTCAACATCTACATCAGAATGAAATATTAAGTTATTTGCCATAACAGTAAGGCAATCTAAAATAACTGTATCTGAACTACTTGACATATCTGGAACCAGATCTTTAAGATTTTCGAAGGCTTCATAGGTTTTCCAAGATGATGGTCTTTGCTCCTTATGCTTCGCTACTCTTGCCTTCATCTCATCATCGAAGGCTTCACTTGTAGCAAGATAAGAAACCTTTTCACCAATATTTTTACATAGCTGCTCTGCAAAATAGCTTTTCCCAGACCTAGCTCCTCCTGTGACTAAAATAACTTTATGCATTATCTTCCTCCAAAAATAGAATCTATTATTGTATTTTCTTGATTTTGTGTATTTACAGATTCATTTATTGCCTCTGGGTTTAAATTTACTGCTGGAGCCTCTGCTGGTCCAGTACCGACTTTAATAACCTTGGTTTTGGCTGGATAATGATCTCTAGACACAACTTTTGTTTGACCATCAACATTTTCATATGTCACTGATTTTATCCCATCTCTACCTGGGTCATCAATTACTTCTTTACCTAGCGGCAAGGTTGGATCATTGACATATTTTACTTGTCTAGGAATCTGCTCTACAACTTGTGATGACAAAGTCTTATTTTTATGCTTGGTTGTATCTCCATATATCCTAGCTGTAACTTTATTGCCAGAAACGAAAGCTTTTATATACACTGGGTAATCATGAGAATTTCTAAATACAAAATCAAGCGAGCCATAGGCTACAGCTGCATCTCGTCCTATAGATACGTAGCTAGAAGGTATAGAATGAGCTCTTCTTTGAACTACATCAAGTCCTGCATATAAAACAGAGTTGTATAAAGTAGTTGAAACCTGACATACTCCTCCACCTACTCCCTCTTGTAACTCTCCCTTTACAATTACAGGAGCATTTTTATATCCTGCTGCCAATGTTATTTTTCCGGTGGCATTGTTAAAGCTAAATTCTTGACCTGGCATTAGAAGGACGGAATCCACTTTGCTAGATGCCAATCTTATATTTGTGCTTCTTCCTGCTACCTTAGCATTGAAGGTTGTAGTAAATTCTCCTATTATTCCATTAATTGATGATAATTGCTCTCTTTTTACACTGGCTTGAGTTACCTTAACAGGCACTTCAATTATAATATCTTCGTTTTTATCTTTTAATTCTGTTATTAATAAATTTTTTAGCTTATCTATGTCCACTTCGTAGCCGTCTTGTTCTGGAGTAATAGATATAGCAGTATTTATAGAGATGTCTGCATCAACTGCTTGACGATCTACCTCTGATTTAATTTTAGAAAATATTTCATCAAAATTCTCATATTTATCAGTTCTCGATAATTCCAAATTAATTTGTTTATTATTATTTAGCTTTAAAACAGTTATCCAATTTTCTAGTATATTATCACTACGACCAATTTTAAATGCTTCATCAATTGAGCTATCATAATCATACTCAAATCCCAGCTCTTTCAAATCATAATTCCATTTTTTTTCATTATGGGTAAAGCTAACTTTCCCTACTTTAATTCTGTCTTGCAGAACCTCTTTTGCTTGTGTTACGGTAAGCCCACTGACATCTACGCCATTAATTGAAATCCCAGGATAAATGAAATTATCTTGTGTCAAACTATTAAGGTACATAGCAGCAGATGTAGCAATCAGTATAAAGCTTATTACTAATATAATGCCAACTTTTTTCACTAAAAACCTTCCTTTCTACCCCTTTTTCTTTTTATAAAATTTACAATAGCTTTGTACTGAACATAGCTCACACATTGGATTCCTTGCCTTACAAATCCTTCTTCCATGAAAAATAAATGCATGATGAGCATCGGTCCAGTATTTTTTCGATATTTTCTTCATTAAATCTTGTTCAACTTGAAGAGGGTCCTTTTTATCAGAGAAGCCCAGTCTTGTAGACACTCTAAAAACATGAGTATCCACTGCTATAGCAGGAACTCCAAAGCAATTGCTAAGTACTACATTTGCAGTTTTCCTTCCCACACCAGGTAGTTTTAAAAGTTCATCCATTTCATCTGGCACTTGACTGTCATAATTTTGTATCAGCAAATGTGATAATGCAATTATATTTTTTGATTTGACATTATAAAAGCCTATACTTTTTATGTACTCCATCAATTTTTCTTCTCCTAGCTTAAGAATTTTTTCAGGAGTATTAAAGTTTTTAAAAAGCTCTTTTGTAACAATATTGACTCTTACATCCGTCGATTGAGCACTTAAAACAGTAGCCACCAATAGCTCGTAAGGTGTTTTATATTCAAGCTCACATTTTGCATCAGGATAAGTATCAAGTAATGTCTTTACAATAATATTATACTTACTCATTTAATATATTTTCCCCTTTTTATAATCAATACCATTTTATCATAGATAGTAAGTCAATCTCCAATAATATTAAAATTCCTCACTAATATATTTTTGCCTCTCCATGCAAAAGCTCTATTTCCATAATTTTTTTTAAACTCTTTATTACTTAAGCTGGCAATATCATTTAGATTAAGTCGTTTCATAACATCATCAATTTCTTGAGATTTTTTTATATCTCTATTGTGAGGGCATACTATTTGGCAAATATCACATCCATATACTTTATTACTTTTTTTTAAAATAGCAATTTCACTATCACTTAGCTCTGTTTTCTTTTGAGTAAGATAAGAAGCACATCTTTGACCAATAAAACCATTTTTATAATTTAAAGCCTTTCCGGGACAATATTCTATGCATTTTCCACAATTAATACAATTTTTTTTAGGAAGCCTCTTCTCCTTTAACACTAAGTCCGTGACGATTAGACCTATGAAGCCATAGCTTCCATACACTTCATTTATTACCATATTATTAATCCCTTTATAGCCTAAGCCTGATTCCAAAGCAAAAAATCTCTCATTTAGTGGTCCATTGTCAACTTGAATAGAAAAAGTGCTATTTGGATATTTTATTTGAAGTTTTTGCACAATTCTTTTTAGCTTGTCTTTTGCCCAAATATGATAATCTATACCTTGAGCGGATACGGAAATATTAGAATCGAAGCTATGACTTTCTGTAAGATAAGGGAAAAATATACATATTATACTACTTGCAGGTTTATTATTTATATCTAATTTTAGCCTTGAGCCTAAATTTTGCTCTTCAAGGTCCAATTGAACTCCTAATAATTTTCTTTCTTCAAGATAAAAGCTGAATTTATCAAGACTATCTTTTATTGAATTTACGTTTATAATAGTATATTGATCTATATTTTCCTGGTTTATTATATCAATCATTATTATTGTTCCTCCAACTATTCACTAGTATAATATACCATATGTTAAAAAAAATAATTATATATTTGTGTTATTTTTAGTCGAAAGGATTTAAAATGCTAAAGTTCATAATACCTGGCAGACCCATAAGTAAATCTAACTTCAAATTATCTAATAAAAGCGGGCAAGCTTGGCTACCTCACAAGGGAAAATATTCAAAATATGCGGCCTACGAAAACTACATAGCGGGAATCATAAATCAAGAATATTTTGGTCCTCCTCTAGAAGAAAATCTAATTACTATATTAAAGTTGTATTTTCCAAATAAGCGCATGGGCGATATTCATAATTATCCCAAAAGTATTTGCGATGGGATTGAAAAAAGTGGAATAATTCTCAATGATAAACAACTGAAACCATTTTTGATTTTAGATTATATAGATAAGGATAATCCTAGAGTTGAAATCGAATTATATAAGAGCTCTGAATATAATCTTATTTATCAAATTCAAACAAAATAGTGCAAGGATTCCCCTGCACTATTTAAAATTATTAGCCCTTTGATTTTTTCTTTTTTTCTTTTCTAACATCTGGGATTGCTAGTGTAGCAAAGTTATACGGTCTTGTACCTTCTTTTTCTGGCTTCTTTTGCTTCCCATCTAGCAGTTCTATAAGTCTCTTTTCCAGTTCATTCATAATTTCTTTTGCTTCATCCTCAGTAACATAATACTCATTGTAATGTCTAAGGTGCTTTGTTCCAACTTCATTTGTCTCAGCTGCTCTATAATAATCTTCACTTACTTTCTCAAACAAAGAAAGAGATGCTTGATTTATTGTTTGGGCCACTGAATCGCTAATTGGAAAGTTTAAGATACTTTTATCTATTACTACCATTTTAGCTTTTGGTAAATAATATTTTTCAATTATCCCAGATTTCACTCTTTCTTCCACTAGTTCTAATATCCCAGCTCCAAGTAAAATTTTAATGTGATAATTGATTTTTGCATGAGGTTCTCCTAAAATTTCTGATAATTGCTTAGCAGAAAGTGGTTCTTCAGCAAATGCTTCTAAAATCTCAACTCTATAAGGATGTGAGACAGCTTTAATCTCTTCTAATTCTCTTAATACCATTATATCTTTCATTAATGCCCTTCCCCTCAATAAAGATTTTCTCCATAATATACTATGTTAAAAATAAAACTGTACATATAGGAGAACCGTAAATTACTTATATATATTATAATGATTAAATATATAATTGTCAAAGAATTCTATACTATTTGAAATTTTGGATTAATGCACCAATTTACTTCCACCTATAAATTCTCTAAGAAGTGATGTGTTGATGATATCTGACTCGTCAGTAATATCAACAAAATACTGGAGAAATTTAAGTAGCCTTTTTGCTTCTCTAAAAACAGGGTCGTCTTCCTTTATATCCTCTAAAAGAGGCACCACATGCTTTTTTAAAACAGCCAGCTCATAAATAAGAGCGGAGTTAAACATTATATCAGCATTTTCTTGATAAGGGAAAATATTTTTTCGCTCTCCTCTATTTACACTTTGCCACATTGATAAAGTGGAAGATGCAGAATATGATCTGTGATGATAATCCCTAACTATCCTTCTTATAAGTCTTAAGTCAGTAGTCGGAATTTTGTTATGTTCATCTAGGTTTAGCTGAGTTAGAGCACTTATATAGATTTTAAATTTATTTCCATCAGGTATTGATTGTGTGAGAATAGGGTTAAGAGCATGTATTCCTTCTATTATTAGTGGCTGATTTTCCTCAATAGAAATCTTTTTTTCTTCAAAGTATTCTCTAGTGCCAGTTTTAAAATTAAAGCTTGGCAAATTAACTTCATAGCCTAGGATAAGCTTTTCAATATCTTCATTAAATGTTTTTAAATCTATAGCATAAATAGACTCATAATCCTTTTCTCCATACTCGTCTAGTGGAGTTTTATCCCTATTTACAAAATAATCATCGACAGATAAAGACACTGGAGATAAACCATTTACCATAAGTTGAAGCTTGAGTCTTTGTGCAAAGCTTGTTTTTCCTGAAGAAGATGGCCCTGCAATTAAAATTATCTTTCCTTTTTCTGAATCTTTTTTTATCATATCAGCAATATCGCAAATTTTCTTTTCATGATATGCTTCAGCAAGTCTTATAATCTCTGGGTGGTTATTATTTTCTACTAAAATGTTTAGTGATGCTGCATTTGGTAGATTAATTATTTTGGCCCAACGTTTAGCTTCTTTATATATTTTAAATAATTTAGGCTGATGTATAAACCTACTAACTTTATGAGGTTCTTTTATATCAGGTCCTAGTAACACTATTCCATCATTGTATAATCTTAATGAAAATGTGTGAAGCATAGCTGTCGATGGAACCATGTAGCCATAAAAATAATCTTCAAGCCACCCACATCTATACAAATGAACTGTCGACGTGTTTTTATACTTTAATAAATTCAATTTTCCTTCGCGATTTTGTTTTTTATATATATTAATTGCTTCTTCTTTTGGAACTCTGAATCTAATTATTTTCTCATTTGAATCTACGAATTCTCTCATTCTGAGCTCAATCTTTTGAACATCATCTACATTTAACTTTTCTTCATACTCAACTTCGCAAAAAAATCCATTGCTAAGAGAATGCTGAATTTTCGTCACAGCTCCTGGGAGTAGCTCTTCCAATGCCCTGATAAATAAAAAAGTTAGACTCCTCATATATGTTCGTCTTCCATCTGGGTCTGTAATATCAATCCAATTTACAAATGAGTCTTCTTCTAGTTCATAGCTAAGCTCTCTAAGATTATTATTTACTAGCCCCAAAGTAACTGGATATAAAAAATCCATTCTCTCCATGCTTAAAATTTGCTCTAAGGTAGTGTTTTTTTCAACTTTAAATTCACCCGACTGAGTAGTTATAGTAATCAAGACTATCATCTCCTTTAGAGTTTATTTAATTCTAAAATTTCTATAGTTTCCTTCGCTTTTGAACTATCTAGTTCTAAAACTATATAACTAAAACCATACTTATCTATAAGCTCATAAAAAATTTTTTTTGTATATTTACCCGTTTTTGAAAGCCCTAAATGCTGATCTGAGGTTTTATCATTTAAGTTAAAATGAAGCATGGAATTATAGTTTTTAATCACATTGCTAAAATCTTCATCTTGAATCAATGCGTGCCCTAGGTCAAAACAGAACCCTAACGATTTATTATTCGCTATTTCAAACAAATCCATGAATTCTATAGGCTTAGTACCAACAGCACATAAATCACTGCTAGCTTGATTTAAAAAACTATAAACATTTTCTGTGTAGATATTTATATTAGGAAATTCTACTAATAGTCTTTGAATAAACTCATTTGCTTTTTGGATATATTTTTTATAATTTGAAGTATATTTACCATAAAATACATTTCCTAAATGAGTATTAAAATAGAGAGGTTTCAAATAGCTAACCTCTCTAATAATATTCCTAACATAGTTAAAATTGGCATCTCTAAGAAACCCTATATCTTCTACAAGGTTAGTTTTCAATGGCAAATGGATGCTGATTTTTATATCTTTATTTTCTTTTTTGCTCATATGATGGTTCAAAGCTTCAATATCTTTAGATTCATCTATCCCATATTCAATAAATTCTATATCCTTGTATTCATGAAACAAACTAATCTTTTGTTCTAAATCGTAACTCAAAGCACTAATTCCTATCATTGCCATATCACCTAACTATAATGTAGTAATCTTATTAAATGGATAAAGTCTAATAAATACTTTTCCTATAATATCATCTAAAGGAATCATCCCCACGGACTCTTCTCTACTATCTAAGCTATTGGGTCTATTATCTCCCATAGCAAAAATATATCCATCAGGTACTATTTCATCTACATTTCCATCTGTATAATTTCCATTAATATAGGCTTCACTTAGCTCCTCATCATTGACAAATACTTTTCCATCCATTACAACAACATGGTCGCCAGGAACTCCTATAACTCTTTTAACTAAATCTTTTTCTTTCCCATTTGTTTGTAGTAAATGCGATTTAAAAACTATGATATCTCCATGCTCTGGCAGGTCACTTCTATATGCCTGTCTATAAATAAGTAAATAATCATTTTCTTCCAAAGTTGGAAACATAGACACTCCTCTAACCAGTGTAGGTCTTACAAAGCTTGTTATAAGCAGAGCCATCGCTCCTGCTATCGCTATAGTTTTAAGCCATTCAAAAATTTCTTTTTTTACATTATCGCTCAATAAACTCACCTCATAGTCTAATCTATTACTTTGCCCATATTTAAATAGTCGACAAAATCTCCATCAATAAACAAAGCTCTTTTATTCTTACCCTCAATTTCAAAACCAAATTTTTTATAGAGAGCAATCGCATACTTATTATCTATTCTAACCTGTAAATCAACCTTTGCAATATGCTCACTATCATATACAAACTCCATGGCCTTCGACATCAAAGCCGAGCCAATTTTATTATTCCAGTACTCTTTTTTTACTCCCATTCCTAAATTACAAATATGGTGAGTCCTTTGTCTTCTCCCACCTTCTAAGTAAAGTATTCCACAAAGCTCATTTTCTATAAAAGCACCTAAAAATATACAATTATCTAAACTATTCATATAGTTTATGAATGAGCGCTGGTTCTCAATCGACATAGCATAATCTTCAGATGTAAATGGATAATTGTCTGATTCATCAGCCATCTCTAAAACTAATTTTAAGGTTATCACAGCATCTTCTTCAAGAATTTCTCTGATTTGGAGTTTTGATAACTGATTATTAATGTCCTTGTGCATATTTATCTCCTTTGTTACTTCATAATTGCTACATTTTATTATATAATAGAAAAATACAATTGACTATTTTTAATTTGAACACGAGGTGTAAAGAAAATGGATAGACTAAAAGATTTTATATATGAGATTAGTGATTTAATTTTTGGAGGAGCAGTTTTATTGATTATTATATTAGTTTCGACATACCAGCTCCATGGATGGTTTAATATATCTCTACCTGAAAATATTGAAAAAATTATTCCTATTTCTACTGGCAACGATTTAAATTCTACTGAAACAAATACAGAGATAGCTCAAAATAACTCTAGCTCAGAGGATACAAACAAAGTCCCTGAAGCATCAAATGATGCTACAAATGAAAACGAAGCACCTAAAGAAGATAACACTAATAACACTTCCTCAGATACACAAACTGAAAATAAATCAGCCCAAGCTGAAGTGACAATCAGAAATATTTCGATTGCTCCTGGGAGCTCATCTGACAAAGTTGCAAATGCTCTTTATGAAAACAATATTATTTCATCTAAAGAAAGCTTTATTTCAAGGCTTATAGAACTAAATTCTGAAACTAAAATTAAAGCTGGCACATTTAGAATACCTAGTAATGCTTCACTTGATGAAGTAATAAAAATAGTAACTCAATAAAGAAAAAGCCCTTTTAATTGAGCTCATTTGGTAAAGTTAATTCAAAATTTAACTTTTAGCAAGTGAGTTCATATTTAAAGGGCTTTATTTTTGATTAATTAATTCTTGTAACTTTTACTGAGTTATATATCCAGTCATAGACATCGCACCCATGAGACATTTATCATTGAAGGTTTTTATGTTATCAGCTAAGTCGCATGAGCCTAGCATATACAGCAATGGAATAAAATGATCTGGAGTATAAAATGCTTTTTCTGCACAGCTTCCTGCATTCTTATAATTTATTACGGCATCAAAATTTTTAGAAAGAATATTTGATTTAATATAATCATCAAATTCCTGAGCCCAAGAATATCCATTATCCATCCCCCAGTTTATAAGTGAAAGATTATGAACAACATTACCGCTAGAAATTAGCAGTATAGACTCATCCCTAAATGATTTTAACATCTTTCCAATTTCATAGTGCTCTCTAAATGATTTATTATGGTCTATGCTTATTTGAACAACAGGAATATCTGCATCTGGAAACATTCTACATAATACTGACCATGTACCATGGTCTATTCCCCAGTCGTTATCTATTGATATTAAATTGCTAGTTTTCTCAATGATTTTACTAGCTAATTCATCAGACCCTTTTACAGGGTATTTTAAATCGTAAAGCTCTTTAGGGAATCCATACATGTCATAAATCATTTTTGGTTCAAGCTCATTTGAAGTATAGCTTCCTTTTGTATACCAGTGTGCAGATATAACAACTATTCCAGCTGGTTTGACAAGACTTCTGCCTAATTCTTCCCAGGTTTTAGTAAATTCATTGTCCTCAATAGCATTCATAGGAGAACCATGACCTACGAATATCACTGGCATCTTCATGACATATCCCTCCATTTTTGGTGCTTAAGATATTAAATATTAAACTTCACAATCAGCTTTTCATCTAGCACTCTAAAAGTCAATGACTCAGTTATAAATAGCTTTATTTTTTTATCATCATGATTTTCATACCCTATAGAAAAATCTTGACCTATGGTTAACTCTATATCTTCATGATCATAAGGCATTAAAAACGCACCTTCTACAGCTTCACTAAGTATTACTTTGCCATCAATTATTGAAGAAACTGTTTTTATAAGCGGATAGCCTTCATGAACAGTATTTAAAAGTTTATAGGCCTCTCTACCTACCACTAGAGAATAAGGTCTCTCTACATAGGATTCCATAAGGAGAAATCTAGCTTCAGAAATTGCCGATAAAATTGAAACTGCATCTTTACCAAAATCTAAATTGTGTTCAGCAACTTCTTTTAATCCTTTTATAGCTGCTTTCTCATAGCCGTTGTATATTAGATTTTCTTCAAAAAGCGCTAGCTTTTTTGTAGCTTCTTCAAGAGCTTCTAAATCTATATCCTTCGCTCCTCTTGTTATATTGTCGAGTTCCCATCTATCAAGCTCAAAAGAAATTCTTGCTTCAAGTAGTGGCTTAACTCTATATGTTCCCACACTGACATCAGAGTCTTCATTTTTATCTATGATATCGAGCCTTCCCTCTGGCACTACAGCATAATCCCATCCCATAGGGCCTTCAACATGAACAACTTTTCTTGCTGAAAGTATGTTCATAAGCACAGTTTTAGCTCTTTCATCTATTTCGTCCCAAACCTTAGATGGCATAGGTGCTATATTTCTTTTTAACATGCTCATAATAAATCCTCCTTTTATTTCATTTTTCCAATGTTTAAACCATTTCCTGAATTTGATGGAGCATCACTTGCTTGTTCTTGACCTTCAATTGAAGTAATAGGGCCACTTGTAAATAAGTAAGTTTTTAACTCCTCATCCCATCCATCCATATTTCTTCTAAGCCATTCTAAAGTCATACAAGCATGTTCTATTTCTTCATCTCTATTATGTGCCATTATTGCTTTTAATTCCTCATCACTAGATGCCTCAACTCTCTGGTTATACCAATCAACGGCTTCTAACTCTTCTTTCAAACTGTTGATGGCTCTTGTAATATTTCTTGTTTTTTCGTTTAGTAATTCTACAGGTTCATGATAATTACTCATATTAAGCCTCCTCAATTATTTTTTACACATTTTTGTATTTACCCTATTTATTAAAAAAATAACATTTAGAAAACTTTTTTTAATTCATCTAAACATTTTCCACTGGAATAGATAGTTAAATCATCGATTATCAAAATTTCACCGCCTGCTTCTTTAATAATTAAGCTTCCAGCCAAAACATCCCAAGGATTAGAAAAAGCATATAATAGAGCATCTGTTTTCCCCGATGCTATACAAGCGAGGTCATAGCATGCAGCTCCAAATATTTTTGTTCTCATGGTGAGTGGTGAAAGCTGAGCTGTTATTTGATTTAACAGCTCGTTGTCTCTTTGTTTCATTTTTTCATCTCTTCCAATATTAAAATCTCCAAGGCCAATAATAAAATCTGATAGCTTGCTACGACTGGAAACTGTTATTTGCTTACCGTTTAAAAAACTTCCTCCACCTTTAACTGCATAATAAATTTCATTAAACATAGGAATATAATGAACTCCTACGATTGGTACCTCATCTTCTAGTACAGCAAGAATAACACCAAATATTGGTATCCCTTTTGAAAAATTTACAGTTCCATCTAATGGATCCACTACCCATTTATACTTGGACTCTTTATTTAGCTCTCCAGCTTCCTCAGATAGAATGCTGCAATTTGGATAAAGTCTTTTAATTTCATTAATGATAATCCTTTCAGCGGCATAATCAGCATCAGTAACTAAATCGCTATCTCCCTTATACTCTATATTAAATTGAGAATGAAACATTTCCTTTAAGTATTCTCCTGCTTTTTTTGCAATTTCAATTGCATCGTTTAACATAGCCTTATTTTCATATGAATTTACCATTACAATACTTCCTTTCCTAATAAAAAAATTAAATACAATTTCAACTTTACAATTTAATCTAGTTATCAATCATGTTTTCATACTCAGATTCATTTTTTGATTCTAGCTGATATATCTTTAGTCTTTTAATACTCACAGACCATAGGTATATCAAATATGGTATAAATACAATAATTAGCAGAGGATGATTTGAAAGCAATATAAAATTAAATGTCCCGTGCAGAATCATAGGCACTATTAAAGATTTTTTATAATATTTGTTTGCATCATAGGTGCTACTGGCATATTTGCTACGTGAAAGATAGTAACCCATACTTATTCCAAATAACATATGAGCAGGCACAGATAAAAAAGCCCTTGTTATTCCTACATATATATCATCTTTAAAAGAAATTGCCACATACATAATGTTTTCTACAGTAGCAAATCCCAGCGAAGCCATAACACTGTACACTATGCCATCTAACTTTTCTGAGTAATGCTGATTCTTAAATGCAATTTTCATAACTACTAATCTTTTAAAAAATTCCTCTGTAAAGCCTGCAACTATAAATGAAACATAAAAAGCTGAAGCGAGTCCTGGAAAAATATTAAATGTCATTAATAAATCTTCTACATAAACAATTGGTACCACAGCTAGGGCTCCAAAGAGAAAAACTTTTAAAAGCAATGAAATTGGTTCTTTATCGTGTTTATCAAAGAAATATATAAATAAAACCAATGTTATTGCAGGTGCTACAGCTAAAATTACTAATTTAAAATCCATAATTCCTCCTAGTTTTTAGTTTTATTATTGCTTAATTCGGATATAATATAACTTAAAGTTTCATAAAATATTTTTAAAGGAGAATCAAAATGGAAAAAATCATACTTTATGGTCTAAATGATGAAAGAACTAAGCAAATACATGAATTACTCAATAACCATGGTTTTGAAAATATAAAATTTATTTCTAATGAAATGTCAAACTGCATAACTGGCTTTTTGCACGACCTAGATGGTTATACTCCTGATAGAAAAGATGGAGTAAAAGCACCAGAAATTGAATTTATGATGATTAGTGGCTTTGATGGTGAAAGAATAAACCAGCTAGTAAGTGCATTTAAAACAAATCAAATTGAAAGACCAGTTACTTCCGCTCTCACCCCTTCTAATAAAGACTGGATATTTGCTGACTTAGTTAATGAAGTGTATGAAGAGCATCTATATATGACCTCACAAATGAATAATCAAAAATAGCATATTTATATTAAAAACCTGAATTCTATAGCTGCCAGTTAATTGGAGCTATAGAATTTTTTATTAAAAACTCATTTGCTTTCGAAAAATGTCCACACCCAAGAAATCCTCTATGTGCTGATAACGGACTAGGATGTGGTGCTTTTAGTACTAGATGTTTACTAGTATCTATAAGAGCTTCTTTTTCTGCAGCATTTTTTCCCCACAATAAAAATACCATAGGCTTTTCTCTTAAGCTAAGGAGTCTAATTACTTGGTCCGTAAATACTTCCCATCCTTTTCCTCTATGGGAGTTTGCCATCCCAGCTCTCACAGTTAATGCTGTGTTAAGTAAAAGTACTCCTTGCTTTGACCAGTCTACTAGGTATCCATGATTTGGAATTCTAAAATTTATATCACGCTCTAATTCCTTGTATATATTAAGAAGTGATGGTGGAATAGGCACTCCGAGTGAAACAGAAAATGCCAGTCCATGTGCTTGATTCGGTCCATGATATGGATCTTGTCCTAAAATTACAATTTTTACATCTTCATAATCAGTCAATTTAAGTGCTTCAAATATTTTATATTTATCAGGATATATCAAATGGCTCTTGTATTCCTTAATTAAAAATTCTCTTAACTCCAAATAGTATTGTTTATCAAATTCATCTTTTAAAATATCATCCCAATTATTATTAAATGAAATCATATATAATATCTCCTTTTTGTAATTGATTTTGTCTATTATATTATACCATTTCAAATAAAGCTCTAAGCTTATAATATAATTTTATGCCTTGTTTAAAATAATACACTTAAACTGTATATTTTTATTTAAACTGGGTATCTAATTATCCATAGGTATAATAAAAATAAATTGCTAAAAATATATGCTTGGAGGTAAACCATGAATGAATCAAATATAAAAGAAGCTGTTTTTGCTGGTGGTTGTTTTTGGTGTATGGAGGCACCTTTTGTTTTAACTCCTGGAGTTTTAAAAGTAAAATCAGGTTATACAGGCGGTGATAAAAAGTTTCCTACCTATGAAGAGGTTTGTACTGGTTCAACTGGCCATTATGAAGCTGTAAAAATTTGGTATGATGAAACTGAGGTTTCATATAAGAATCTTCTTGGAGTATTCATTCAAAGTATGAATCCTACCGACCCTTATGGACAGTTTGCAGACAGAGGCTCACAGTATCTTGGAGCTATTTTTTATGCTAGTGATGAAGAAAAACAGTTAGTCAACAAATTATTATCAGAACTTGATAAATCAAATATTTTCGAAAGCCAAGTGGCTATAAAGCTCCTTCCACAAGCTGATTTTTATGAAGCAGAAGAATATCATCAAGAGTACTATAAAAAAAATAAGCTCCATTATAAAGCATACCGACGTGGTTCTGGAAGAGCCCCATTTCTAGAGAAAATTTGGACACAGAATAACATAAATAAACTTAATGAAATACTAAGTAAATTACAATAATAATGCCTACAATCAATTCATATATTTATAATTTTAATTGCTTCTTATCATAAAAAATCAAAATTAACTATTAGCATTTACTATAATTATGGTATAGTAAGTCTAAATGAAAATTATTCATAATAATATGTTATAGGAGAGCTGAATGAGAAATATTAAAATTGCGTTACAATACGAAGGTACAAGATATTTGGGATGGCAACGTTTAAAGGACCAAGACAACACTATTCAAGGTAAGCTTGAGGATTTACTAAATAAAATGACTGATGAGGAAGTTCAAGTGATTGGATGTTCAAGAACAGATAAGGGTGTTCATGCTAAATCACTAATAGCAAATTTCCACACTAATTCAAAAATGACTCTACATGAAATTCAAACATACATGAACTACTATCTACCTGAGGATATTAGAGTAACATATATAGAAGAGGCTGATGATAAATTTCACGCTCGACACAATGCTAAAACAAAAGTATATAGATTTACTATTGATAATAACTCGTTTGCTGATGTGTTTACAAGAAAAACAGCTATTCATCAACCTAAGCAATTAGATATCAAGGCAATGGAAAAAGCTGCTAATTACCTAATTGGAACTCATGACTATGATGCTTTTACCACAATGAAATCTAAGAAAAAAAGCTGTCGAAAATCAATAAAAAGCATAGCTATTACAAAGAAAAATAATTATGTTTATCTAGAATTTGAAGGAGAAGGTTTTTTGCATAATATGATTAGAATAATAACTGGAACCTTGATTAGAGTTGGAACTGGAGAAATATCTCCCGAAGAACTTGCTAATATTTTAGCATCAAAGGATAGAAGCCTTTCTGGCCCAATGGTTGAGGGTAAAGGTCTTATGTTAATGCAAGTAAATTACTAAAAAATATATGCCAAGTTTCTATACTTTCAAGAAACTTGGCATAATTTATTTTGAATACAAAAAAATTACTGAAACACATGATGCTTTAATCTATTCCATAGGACTTTAACTTCTGATATAGGCTAGTCCTACTCATATCTAAATCATTTGCTGTCTTTTGCTTATTTCCTTGATTCTCATTCAAGCATTCAAGAATTATACTTTTTTCTACATCGTATAGCTGCTCTTTAAGAGTGCTTCCAGCAATATATACATGGGTTTTATGAGACTGAGTAATATGAACAGGTAATGTAGAAACCTTTATTATTCTATCTGAATCGAGTAGGTTTATAGACCGCTCGATGACATTTTCTAGTTCTCTTATATTCCCCGGCCAGTCATATGCTTCTAAAGCTGCCATAGCCTTTTCACTTATGCTATCTACATGTACTCCCATTTGACTTGAAAGTTTCTTTACTAGAGCTTTTGCAAGTGGTCTTATATCATCTTTTCTTTTTCTTAGAGGCTCTATATTAACGCTCATTACATTAAGTCTATAATACAAATCTTCTCTAAAATTAGCAGACTTAACTTCTTCTTCGAGGTTTTTATTGGTTGCAGATATTATTCTTACATTAATAGGTCTAGTTTTAGTTGAGCCAATCCTTTCAATTTCTCTTTCTTGAAGAACTCTAAGAAGTTTAACTTGCATCTGAAGAGGCATATCTCCGATTTCATCTAAGAATATACTTCCTCCATTTGCAAGCTCAAATTTACCAACCTTGCCTTCTTTCTTTGCTCCAGTAAAAGCTCCACCTTCATAGCCAAATAACTCAGATTCTAAAAGCTCAGAAGGGATAGCTGCACAGTTTATCTTAACAAAAGGTCCAGAAGCTCTGTCACTTGCATTGTGAATTGCATGAGCAAAAAGCTCTTTTCCAGTTCCACTTTCTCCCATAATAAGTACATTCGAATCTGACATTGCTGCTCTTTGGCAGATATTTTTTACTTCCATAAGAGATTTGCTCTCACCAATTATATTTGAAAATGAGTATTTGGCACTTTTTTGTTTTTTAAGCTGATCCTTATAATATTTAATTTCTTTTTCCATAGTTATGATTTTTTTTGACATATCATAAAAATCAGTTATGTCCTTGAATATAACTTTCCCTATGGCTCCTATAATTTTATTGTCTTTAATAATAGGAAGTCTTGAGGCTATAACCTGCTGACCTTTAATTATCTGTATTTCCCCAATTTGAGTTTTTCCAGTTTTAACAATATCATGAAGTTTTGTATTTTCGATAACTTCAGTAACATGCTTGCCTTCAGGAACCATATCTCCTATAAATTCCTTATAGCCTTTGCTCATCATCATGATATAGCCTTTATCATCTATTATTACTAGCCATTCATAAGCATTATTAAGAATAACATTTAATATTTCTTTATAATCTAAATTATCTTTGTTTTCTTTTAAGAATATGTTGTTTTCATTATCCATAAAAGTATTATCCCTTCTAAATCCCATAATTATAATTTTAAGCAGATTGCTTATTTAAAGAAAATAAGTTGATTTGATTGATTTTCTTTGGGTCAAATTTAAAAAATTTGTATATCGCTCCTAGTAAAGGTCCTCCTAAAAATGTATTTACAATTGTTCCTATTCCAAAAGTACCTCCTAGTAATATTCCTAAAACTAGAACAGTAGCTTCAATTATTGTTCTTATGTATGAAACTGGTTTTCCCGTTATTTTTATGAGACCTATCATTAAGCTGTCTCTCGGTCCACAGCCAAGCTCACAGCTCATGTACATATAGCCTCCGAGGTGAAAAATAAAGAGCCCTACAAATAAGTAAATAAGTCTAGTAGGCATATCTACAGGAATCCCAATAAAAGCTAATGAATCGACAATATCAATAAAAAGGCCAATAAAGTACATGTTTAAAATAGTACCTATTCCTGGATAAATTTTAATAAAAATAGCTATAATAAGAACTGCTATACCTATCATTTGGTTAATTCTGCCAAATGATATGCCTGTAATTACAGTTAGTCCTTCATTAAACGCTCCCCAAGAATTTAAACCTAGTTTTGAAGCTTTCATTATATTTGTACCAATTGCAATGAGTATAAATCCCATCATAAGTTTTGGCAATCTTTTAAATATAACATCCAAATTCTGCAACCCATCATCTCCAGTATTATATTAAAAATAATACTGCAGCTGTCAAAACAGTGCAGTATTACAGTAAAGGTCTTTATTTGTGATTTATTTTTTATTAAATGAATCTTTTAAAGACACTATTCTATTAAAAACAAGATGATTTTGTGTTGTATCTTTCGTATCAACAACAAAGTATCCATGTCTGTTAAACTGATATTTATCATCTTTTTTTGCATCCTCAAAGCTTTTTTCTAAATAACATTCATCTAGAACTTTTAGTGAATTAGCATTGTAAACATAGCCTTCCTCGTCATTCTCGCTTTTTACAAAAAGATAGTCATAAAGTCTAACACTTGCTTTAACATTATGAGTAGCGCTCACCCAGTGGATAGTACCTTTCACTTTTCTACCTGTAAAGCCAGTTCCTGATTTAGTCTCAGGATCATAGGTGCAACGCACTTCTACTATATTGCCTGCGTCATCCTTAATAACCTCTTCACATTTAACAAAATATGCATTTCTAAGTCTAACTTCATTTCCTGGGAATAATCTATAATATTTTGATGGAGGATTTTCCATAAAATCATCTCTCTCAATATATAGCTCCTTAGTAAATGGAATCTTTCTATTACCTAGTTCAGGATTTTCTGAATTATTTTCTGCATCCAGATACTCTACTTCGCCTTCAGGATAATTAGTAATAACAAGCTTGAGAGGGTCTAGTACAGCCATTTTTCTATGGGCAGTAAGTTTTAAATCTTCTCTTATGCAATGCTCTAAAAGTGAAATATCAACTTCACTATTTGCTTTTGATACACCTATCTTCTCAGCAAAGGTTCTTATCGATGACGGAGTATATCCTCTTCTTCTAAGTCCTGAAATAGTAGACATTCTTGGGTCATCCCAACCTTGCACTAGTTTTTCATCAACTAATTTTTTGAGATATCTCTTACTCATAACCATATTAGTCATCTCTAACCTTGCAAACTCTATTTGCTTTGGTGGATTATTCCACTCAGTTTCAATTAGTACCCAATCATAAAAAGGTCTATGCGCTTCAAATTCAAGTGTACATATAGAATGAGTAATCCCTTCAATTGCATCTTCAAGTGGATGAGCGTAATCATACATAGGGTAGATGCACCATGCATCACCTGTTCTATGGTGACTAGCGTGAACTATACGATAAAGTGCAGGGTCTCTCATATTCATATTTGGAGAAGCCATGTCTATCTTAGCTCTTAGAGTCATTTGTCCTTCTGCAAATTCTCCAGCTCTCATTTTTTCAAAAAGACTTAAGCTTTCTTCTATTGGCCTATTTCTATAAGGGCTGTCTTTTCCAGGAGTATCAAAGTTACCTCTATATTCTCTCATCTGCTCAGGAGTAAGCTCACAAACATATGCTTTGTCCTTTTTTATTAGCTTTACAGCGAGCTGATACATTTCTTCAAAATAATCAGATGCAAAAAGAAGCTCGTCCCATTCAAAACCAAGCCATTTTACGTCTTCTTTTATAGATTCTACATACTCAACTTCTTCTTTAACTGGATTTGTATCATCAAATCTCAAATTGCATTTTCCATTGTATTTTATTGCAGTTCCAAAGTTAAGGCAAATGGATTTTGCATGACCTATATGTAAATAACCATTCGGCTCTGGAGGAAATCTAGTGTATACTTTCTGACCATAAGTACCTTTTTTCAAATCTTCATCTATGATGTTATGAATAAAATTAGATTGAATAATAGCAGATTCTGCACTCATATTTTTATCATTACTGTTCATAATTTCACCCCTTAGTTATTTTAATATTTAATTTATTATAGCATTATAACAAAAAATATACTAAATGACTAGACAACTACGAATTAAGTTGCATACAAAATACTTAAAATATATAATTGTTTGATAGAACTAGAAAATAAAAAATCAAGGTGGTACCTATGTTCGAAATTGCAAAAAATTTAATACATAGCTTAAATTTTGTACTTATAATAACTTTCATAATTTCTAATCTTCCTGCATTTAAAAGATTTATTCAAAAAGATGAGTACTCACGATTTGACTTAGTTATTTTGGGGATAATTTTTTCTTTTTTTGGTATAGCTGGTACCTACCTTGGTACCAATGTAAATGGTGCTGTAGCGAGCACTAGAATAATTGGTGTCATGGCAGGTGGGATTTTATGTGGGCCATTTGTTGGCATTGTTTCTGGAATAATTACAGGCATACATAGGATACTATACGATATACAAGGTATAACCTCTATTGCTTGTGGACTTACCACTGTAATAGCTGGTTTTGTATCCGCTTTTATATATACTCGAGATAAAAAATATTCAAAATGGGTTTATGGTCTAATTGGAGGAATATTTGTTGTAAGTATAGAAATGTTACTAGTTCTATTTATATCAAGGCCTACATACATGGCTTTTAATATAGTGAAAAGTATCTATCTTCCTCTTAGTTTCGCTAATGCAATTGGGATATGTATTGTTATCCTCTTAATACAGAAAATCTTTGATGAAAAAGACCAGACTTCAGCAATTCAGGCTCAGCTTTCTTTAGAAATAGCTAATAAAACACTGCCCTATTTTAGAGATATAAATGATGAATCTCTTCAAAAAATTTGTTCTATTATTAAGGATTCAACTGATTTAGCGGCTGTATCTATAACAGATAAGCATAGAGTACTTGCATATAGCGGTTTAGATTGTGACTATCATAGCAAAAAACATCCTATTAACCCTCTAACAACAGGAACCGTTTTTGATACAGGCAAGCATTTAATTTTGAACACTTCTGAAGAAATAAAGTGTAAGAATTTGGACTGCAATTTAAAATCATGTATCATAGTTCCTCTATACGAAGGCAACGAGGTAACAAAAACTTTAAAGCTATATTCAACAAAAGAAAAAGGTATATCCTATACTCATGAAAAATTGGCTTTAGGATTATCTCAGCTCATGTCAACCCAAATGGAATTAAGCAAAGTTACAAACCTTAAAGCCTTGGCTACAAAAGCAGAAATTAAAGCTCTACAAGCTCAGATTAATCCTCACTTTTTATTTAACTCCTTAAATACAATAGTTTCTTTTGTAAGAATCAATCCTGATAAAGCTAGAGACTTAATAGTTAACTTATCCGTGTTCTTAAGATACAATATTGAGGAATCAAATGGTTTCGTCGATATTACTAAAGAAATAGACCAAGTAAAAGCATATATCGCTATAGAGCAAGCAAGATTTGGAGATAAACTAAAAATTGAATATGATATTGACAATGATATTAAACTTACTATTCCTTCATTGATAATTCAGCCCATAGTAGAAAATGCTATAAAGCATGGTGTTTTAGAATCAAATGGAAAAGGTAAGGTTGTTATAAGTATTAAAAAACAAAATGAGGATTCAGTTTTAGTAACTATTGAAGATGACGGTTTTGGAGTTCCAGACGAAGTGATAGATAGTTTGTACTCTGAAACTCATAGTCAAAATAAAATTGGTATGGCCAATGTACATAATAGACTTAAGCATCTTTATGGTAATGGACTTAAAATTGAAAATTTAAAAATTGGTACAAAAATTAGCTTTGTTTTAAAGCAAAAGGAGGCTGTATTGTGAATTGCATCATTGTAGACGATGAGTTTCCAGCTATCAAAGAATTAGAGTATTTCATTAAAAACTTTAGTACAATTAAAATAGAAAATACATTTGAGAGCAGTATTGAAGCCTTAGAATACATACAAGAGAAGTCTGTTGATGTTATATTTTTAGATATACATATGCCAAAACTAGATGGAATGAGTTTTTCTAGGGTGATAAAAACTCTCAAAATAAAACCTCTAATAGTATTTATCAGTGCATACAGTGACTATGCCGTTGAAGCCTTTGAAGTCTGCGCATTTGATTATATTCTTAAACCTTATTCTCAAAACAGAATAGTAGAAACCCTCTCAAAGCTAGAGCAAACTTCAACCTCTAGCTGTTTACAGAATACTATAACCCTATGGCAAAATGAAAAATTTATTGTTCTTGACTATAATCAAATTTATTTCTGTAAGGCTAACAAACATGAAGTCCACGTGTATACAAAAACAGACGAATATATACTCCATACCTGCTTAACTGATTTTTATTTAAAACTTCCTCATGATAAGTTTTTTAAAACGCATCGATCATATATTGTGAATTTAGATAAAATATCTGAAATAATTCCTTGGTTTAATAACACCTATGTATTAAAGCTAAAAGGACTTAATGAAGAAATACCAGTTAGTCGTCAAAATATATCCCAATTCAAAACTTTAATGCGCATCTGAGTGTAACTCAGGTGTTTTTTTTGTCATTTCATGCTTGCATTATTAATTTTTAGAATATTTTGTTTATAATTCGAAGTAGTGGCCTAACTAGAAAATTATTATACGAGGAGGTGAATCCATGATATATGAAGAGTATATAAAGATACTAAAAAGTAGATTTTCTAAACATTTCCACATTAATACAGACGTTGAAATACTAGGAGAAAAAGTAGATTTTCAGGCAAAATTTTCCCAAGTAAGTGGAAGAACATTCGTAACTCAAAATGATATCATCGATAGGTATGAAAACTACGAAAATTGTTATATAAAATATATTCCTGAATTGGATTTAGCTAAGGCTACTATGTATACAGAATTCTTAAAGAATATTGTTAATGAAACTGTCAATCCAAGCCAGGATCATATGAGTACATATATTACAGGTGTAATTCTTACAAATAATGTAGACCCAGAAACTATATACTTCATTAATAATTTTAAGTTTAGCAAGGTATACTCTTTTTATCTTAAAGGCTGGTGTGATATTCGCTTAATTTGTGTAAATCTCGAAACTCAAGAAGTCATTTCAAATAAGCACGGCAAAAAGGTTAAAGAAGCCTACAAATTAACTTCATAAAAATATACCTTCATACTTATTAACAAACTAATAGAAGATATATTTAACAAAACTAAATTATAAAATATAGCTCGGGGAGGTATAAAATGAATTCATTAATACTTTTATTCATAGGAATTATTCTTTTTTTAGGAGCATACAGCATTTATGGAGGCTTTTTAGCAAAAAAATGGGGAGTAGATTCAAAAATAAAAACTCCAGCCCACACCTTGCGTGATGATATTGACTATTGTCCAGCTAGTGCTAAAGTGCTTCTTGGCCATCATTTTTCTTCAATTGCTGGTGCTGGACCAATAACAGGACCAATACAGGCAGCAGTTTTCGGATGGCTTCCTGTATATCTTTGGATATTACTTGGTAGTATCTTTGTCGGAGGAGTTCATGATTGGGGAGCACTGTTCGCTTCAGTAAGACATGAAGGAAAATCGATTGGAGAAATAATTAGAGTAAATATAGGCGAAACAGGAAAAAAACTTTTTAACTTCTTTGCCTACTTGACTCTTATTCTTGTAGTTGCTGCATTTACTGATATTTGTGCTGGCACCTTTGCTTTCGATCCTGCTGCTCCAGAGAATCTAACTGGTGCTAGAGCTGGTACAGCTTCTATTTTATTCATAATTTTAGCAATGAGCTTTGGATACTTTGTGTATAGAAAAGGTGCAAGCTTACTTTTATCTACAGTAATTGGAGTCGTATTATTATTTGGATGTATTTATCTAGGTTATCAATTCCCAGTTCTAAAACTTTCAAAATTAACTTGGGATATCATACTTCTAGTTTACATATTCCTAGCATCTACTATGCCTGTTTGGCTACTCCTTCAGCCAAGAGATTACCTTTGTTCATTCCTACTATATGCTATGCTAGCTGGATCAGTGATAGGTATACTTATAGTTAGACCTACTATGGTAATACCAGCTGTTACAAGTTTTTCTGTTGGGCAGGGTGCTCAAACTCAATACCTTTTCCCTATGCTGTTTGTTATAGTTGCTTGCGGAGCTGTTTCAGGCTTTCACTCTTTGGTTGCATCAGGCACAAGCTCAAAACAGCTTAACAGTGAATCAGATACGAAGCTAATTGGATATGGTGCTATGCTAATCGAAGGAATCGTCGCTATAATAGCACTTATCGCTGTAGGCTATGTTAAAGATGCTACTGGAACTCCTGCTCAAATTTTTGCAAGTGGAGTAGCTGAATTTATGAGCAAATTTGGAATTCCTACTTCATTAGGTTCAGTGTTTGTCATATTAGCTTTCTCAGCATTTGCTCTTACCAGTCTTGATACTGCAACTAGAATAGGTAGATACATGTTCCAAGAAATGACTACAAAGGAAGATGGAAGCACAACTGTTTTAAGTAACATGTATGTTTCTACTGCTGTAACAGTTGGATTATCTGCTTTGCTTTTATCTTTTGGATACCAAAAAATTTGGCCTATATTTGGATCAGCAAATCAGTTATTAGCAGGGCTATCGCTACTTGCTGTCTCAGCATGGCTAGCAAAATCAGGTAAGGATAATAAAATGACTGTTCTACCTATGATATTCATGTTTGCAGTAACCTTATCAGCTTTAGCATTAGTTGCTAAAAATAACCTTCTTGGAGGAAATTTAGTAATCGCTGCTATAGCAGCTGTTTTATTCATATTAGCAATTGTATTGATTGTAACAACTTTCAAATTATTCTTTGGTAAGAAAGATAAAAACACTCATAAAGCTAGTGCTTAAATTAATTGTAGAATCTCCATTTTAATACAATCAAAAATTGCTAATGAGGTATTATAAGATTCTAAGGAAGGCAAAGCAACCAGAAAACTTCTTAATCTAATCAAAATAAAAGGTGGTTGAATTTTAATTAAATTCTAACCACCTTTTTATAAATCAATAACTCTAAATTTTATATTGCATTACTATATAGCTATTAGTCTTATTGCTTGTATTCACTTATTACTTCAAAGCTTATAACTACCTTGAACAAATCCCCATCTATATAAATGTTAAAATCTCCTCCTTGCAATTCTGTAAAGCTCTTTGCAATTGATAATCCTAATCCTGAGCCATCTGTATTTCTAGATTTATCTCCCCTAACAAATCTTTCAGCAATATCATTTGGATTAAAATTCATCTCATAGGCAGATATATTTTTAAATACAATTAAAGCCTTATTCATATTTAAGCTCACATCAATATACACTCTAGAGCTTGGCAAAGAATATTTGAGAATATTGCTTATTAAATTATCAAAGATTCTATAGGTTCTTTTCCCATCTAAATTACATATGATTTTTTGTTCTGAATCAGGAAGCTGAATTTTAAATAATAAACCACTGGCACTTATTTCATTTTCATTTTCAGCGATTGTCTGTCTTAATAGCGATACTAAGTCCAATGATGATTTATTAAAGCTTATATTTCCACTTGCCGCTTTACTTGCTTCAAAAAGATCTTCTATCAGCAAAGTCAGCCTTTGTGATTTCTGCTCTAAAATTTCTATATATTCCTTTTGGGTTTCAGACATATCATTCTCTTTTTTCAATAAATCAATATATGAAATTATAGATGTAAGAGGTGTTTTTAAATCATGAGAAACATTTGAAATAAGCTCTGTTTTAAGATTTTGACTTTTAATTTCTTCATCTACTGCAATTTTAAATCCTTCACTAATACTATTTAGCTTTTCTAATATGGGATTAAAAATCCCAAGATTCAACTCCATATGCTGATTAAAGTTTCCAAGAGAAATCTCATCTGTCACCATATATAATTGTTCTAGCTCGCACATTCTGTCTTTTAGATAACTAAAAATAAATAAAGAATAAATTATTGCAATGCACATACCAAGTACAACCGAGCCAAACAATGAATAGCTCCCACCCATTCCAAATACAATATAGAGAAAAACAAACGATGTAAAAAAAACAATTATCCATACTATTATAAGATTAATTCCAAGCACAAGCATCAGCTTCCTATTTTTAGTATTTGATATATCAAAACTCATAAGTTTACTAAAAGTACTATTAAGTTTTTTAAATAGTTTTAAGAAAAACTTTCCTATTAAGCTCTTTTTTATACATGACTCATATATTCCAGAATTAAATACGTTTTTTATATCAGAAACTAAAACATATAAAGCCGTATATAAAAATATGGTCACTGGTATTCCAATTAAGTAGAAAAAAATATTTGCATCTGAAATTATGGTTTCAAATTTGAGTTTAGGTGAATAGTACCTCGATAAATTATCGTTGAATAAAAGCTCCATTGTAAGTGCAAAGCCAACCCCAAAAAGTATATATATCAAACATTTAACTTCCATTGGAATTTTGTTCATAGCCTTAATAAAGCTATTATTTTGTTGCCTTAAAGTGTTTGTAAATCCAGCCCAAACTAAGATTAAAAACATAATTATTGAGCCTATTGCTAAAATTAAAATCATATAACGTTCCAAATAAAAGTTCTTTATATTATCCTCTAAAGCGCCATTTTTCAAATAAACATTTTTAGGAATCATTAATAAAAGCTCAAGTTCTTTTCCTTTTATGTCTTCTCTGGAAGCCAGTAGTCTCTCAAAGGTTGTAACTATGTTATCCTCCCAAGTCTCGTCCATTGATGAATCCTTAGATATAGCTTGCAGATTTTCATCTAGCTTAATATGGATATAAAAGCTAGAGGATTGCTTTGACTTACTTAGAATCTGATTTGGTAATAAATTTGTATTTGTAACAAGAGTAGCTAGCTCATCTTTAACTTGAAGATAATAGGTAACATCTTTATATTGATTCTTTTGATAAAAATCAAATTCATCTTTTGAAGAATTTTTTTCTAATAAATCCCATGTCATATTTTCTATATAATTTACAAAGCTTTCGCTTGATTGATAGGTATTAATATATTGATTATCTGGAAAAATTATAGACTTTAATGGATTGTATAAACCAACAGAAATCAACGCCAACAAAATAATAACTGATATTAGTTTTATCCCAGAATCTGATGCCTTTTGTTTTATTAATTCTTCACTCTGATTCAAACTTGTATCCAATTCCCCACACCACCTTTAAATATTTTGGTTCTTTAGGATTAATCTCCAGCTTTTCTCTAATCCTTCGAATGTGAACAGCTACAGTATCAGGATTGTAGGCTGGCTCATTCCATACTTTTTCATATATTTCATCTATAGAAAATACCTTTCCTGCATTAGACATGAGTAAGTATAAAATCTTATATTCTATTGGAGTTGTTTTAACTGGAGCTCCTAAAACAGATATTTCTTTTCTCTCATCATCAAGAGCAATATCTCCTATCGAAATCAATTTGGAGTTTTTGTCGCTTTCTTTCTTTATAGAAAAATTTACATATCTTCTTAAATTAGAATTTACCCTTGCTATAAGCTCCATTGGATTAAATGGCTTTGTTACATAATCATCTGCCCCTATATTTAGACCTGCTATCTTATCCATATCTTCAGATTTTGCTGAAAGTACAATTATAGGAACTGTGCTATTTTGCCTTATTTTCATTATCGCAGTAAATCCATCCATTACAGGCATCATAACGTCCATTATAATTAGATGAATTACTTCTTTTTCAAAAATTTCAATAGCTAGCTGACCATTATAGGCTTTAAAAACACCGTAGTTTTGATTTTTCATATAAATTTCAATGGCGTCTGCTATTTGTTTATCATCTTCAACTATTAATATATTATATGTATACATATATGCCTCCATAACAAGATATCTTAAGTAAATAATAACATAGAGTTATTAATATTCTTTTACTATAATTCTTACAAATTTCTTAAGAAATTAAAAAACTTCACAAGCCAGTATAATAAATAAACTGATTTGTGAAGTTAAATAGTTTTTATAGACCTTTATTTACATTTCTCGATAAAGAATTCAAAAACCTTTTTTTGCTCCTCATACTCAATATACATAAACTCTGGCTGCCATTGAATTCCCATAGCAAAAGAAGTTCCTGCATATTCTATTGCTTCAATTACTCCATCAGATGCTCGAGCTGAAACAATCAAATCTTTACCTAACTCCTTAATTGCTTGATGGTGAAAGCTGTTTACAAAAATCCTATCCTGAGCAAATATTTCATACAAATAAGTGCCTTGCTGTATCTCAACTGAGTGAGATTTCTCACTCATGATTGAGCTTTGAAAATGTTTTATATGATTACCTTCTATATAGCTTATGTCCTGATGCAAGGAACCACCAAGAGCAACATTCAATACTTGCAATCCTCTATCGATGCCAAGAACTGGAATTCCTCTTTGAATTGCTTTTTTGGTAAGCTCAACATCAAAGAAATCTTTTTTTGTATTAAAGTATCCAAGCTTTTCAAGAGGCTCTTCTCCATAAAACATAGGATTTATGTCTATGCCTCCAGTTAAAATAATCCCATCAACTAAATCTAGATATCTTTCAAATGTTTCCGTGTCGTGAGTGTGAGGAAACAAAATAGTACTTCCTCCTGACTTTTCAATGCTTTTAACATTTTCACTGACTAGGAAGTATCTTTCTTGACCCTTTGTAGGGCCTTCATTGGAAATGATAAAATTTGTGGTAAGTCCAATAAGTGGTTTCATAAACACCATCTCCTTTGATAAATCAATTTATTTTATATATATCCCTCAAATTGATTTATATCCACTAAATTTTAAATCTCACAAATTTTTTAGCTGGTCTTCTTGTATTGATTTGACCTTCATTTATATTTGTGTGCTTTGGATTTAACATATTATCAAATGCTGATGAAAGCATAAGCTTAATTCTATTTAACTGATTAACCTCGCTTGCTCCTGGGTCATAGTCGACAGCAACAATGTTTGCCTCAGGATAAATTCTTTTAAGCTCCTTCATCATTCCTTTGCCAGTAACATGATTAGGAAGGCACGCAAATGGTTGCATACAAATTATATTTTCTACACCTTCTTCAATCAGCTCTATCATCTCTCCAGTTAAGAACCAGCCCTCGCCTGTCTGATGCCCTAGTGACATAACTTGCCTAGCTCCTGAGGCTATTTCCTTTATTGTTTTTGGATGATAAAATCTTTTACTCGATTTTAATGCTTGCGTGTAAACATCAGTATAGGTTTCAATAAACAATATTAAAGCATCTCCAAGTAGCTTAGATTTAAGGCTCCCGCATAAGTAGTTATAATTGAAATCTCTATTGAAGGCACAGTAGGATACAAAGTCCATGAGTGCAGGCATAACCGCCTCTGCTCCTTCTCTTTCAACTAAATCCACAACATTGTTATTCGCTAATGGATGATATTTTACTAATATTTCTCCCACTAAACCAACCTTAGGTTTTTTAATATCCGTTAGAGGAAGTTTATCAAAATCTCTTACTATAGCATAGACCGTTCTTCTAAAATCTGTTTTACTAGCACGCTTTAGCTTACGTTTACATATATCTGACCATTTTTTGTGAAGAGCATTTGCCGAGCCCTCATTAAGCTCATATGGTCTTGTTCTATAGAGCACATTCATAAATAAATCTCCATATACAATAGCCATAAGTGCTCTATTTAAAAGCGAATACGTCAACTTAAAACCAGAATTTGTTTCTAAACCACTTGCATTTAATGAAATTACAGGAATTTTTTCAAATCCAGCATCTTTCAGAGCTTTTCTTAAAAATCCAATATAATTTGTTGCCCTGCATCCTCCACCAGTCTGAGATATCATTACAGATGTATTATCTAAATCATATTTCCCTGATATAAGCGCTTCAATTAATTGTCCAATCGCAATTATTGCAGGATAGCAAGCATCGTTATTAACATATTTTAGACCAACTTCCACAATATTTTTCGACTCATAAGGAAGTATAACTAAATTATATCCTGAATACTTAAAAGCTTCTTCTAACAGTTCAAAATGCATAGGCGACATCTGCGGCACCAAAATAGTATGTTTTTTCTTCATATCCTTTGTAAATTCAATTCGTGGATAAGATAATTTCGCATCACTTATTTTTATTCCTTTATTCTCTCTTTCTTCGATGGATGCCTTAAGAGAACGCATCCTTATTCTTGCTGCTCCAAGATTATTTCCCTCATCTATTTTTAAACAGGTGTAAAGCTTACCTCGAGCAGTTAATATTTCCTGTACTTGGTCAGTAGTAACAGCATCTATTCCACATCCAAAGGAATTGAGCTGAACTAATTCCAAATTTTCTTTTCTAGATACATACTCTGCTGCAGCATATAGTCTCGAATGATAAGCCCACTGATCAACAACCCTAAGAGGTCTACTAGTATCTGCAAGATGGGCTATGCTATCTTCTGTCAATACAGCCATTCCAAGTGAATTAATCATCTCAGGTATTCCATGATTAATTTGAGGATCAATATGATATGGTCTTCCAGCTAAAACTACAGCTTTAATATTCTGCGCTTCAATAAAGTCAAGCGTGTCTTCAGCTACTTTTCTAATTTCAGCTTTAAAATTATTAAGCTCGACCATCCCTAGCTTTGCAGCTCTAGAGACTTCATCAGCCGATAGCCCTATAGATGATAATTCAACTATAAGTCTTTTTTCTAGCTTTCTATCAGAGTCAAAAGGAATAAATGGATTCATAAATCTTACATCATTTTCTTTTAAATCATCTAAGTTTTTGCTTATTACCTCAGGATATGAAACAACTATAGGACAGTTAAAGCTATTATTTGCATTTTCATATTCCTTTTTTTCATGAGGTATACTAGGGTAAAATATAAACTTGACCCCTTTTTCAATCAGATTCTTTATATGCCCATGCACTAGCTTTGCTGGATAGCACACAGATTCTGAAGGTATAGTTTCCATTCCTTTTTCAAATATTTCATTTGAAGAAGGATCTGATAATTCAACTTTATATCCTAGCTCAGTAAAAAAAGTAAACCAGAATGGATAGTGCTCATACATATTTAGAACTCTTGGTAGTCCTACCATTCCTCTAGGAGCTGATGTAAGTGGTTTATATGAGAATATCTTCTTGTATTTATAATCATATAGGTTAGGCAATACTTTTTGGTTCTCGGAAAATCTATTTCCCTTTTCACATCTATTACCGGATACAAAATATTTATCATTATTGAACTGACTTATTGTTAATAAACAGCTATTCGAACAGCTTCTGCACCTTGTGCTTTTATTATCAACACTGAAGTTTCTAAGCTCTTCTTTTTTTAGGATTTTGCTTTGTCCAAAAGTATATTTTTCTTTAGCTATAATTGCGCAGCCAAAAGCGCCCATAATCCCAGATATGTCTGGTCTTATTACTTCTCTTTCTGATAAAAGCTCAAAGCTTCTAAGCACAGCATCATTATAAAAAGTTCCACCCTGAACTACTACCTTAGCTCCTAGTTCCTCAGGAGTCTTTAATTTTATTACTTTATATAGTGCATTTTTTATAACAGAGTAACACAGCCCTGAAGCAATATCTCCAACTGTAGCCCCTTCTTTTTGAGCTTGCTTTACTCTTGAATTCATAAAAACTGTACATCTTGAACCTAAATCAACAGGGTTTGTTGATTTTATAGAAACATCCACAAAATCTGTAATACTCATCCCAAGTGACTGGGCAAAAGTGTCTAAAAATGAACCACATCCAGAGGAGCAGGCTTCATTCAATAAAATAGAATCAATGCTAGAATCCTTTATCTTCAGACATTTCATGTCTTGCCCACCGATATCTAAAATAAAGTTAACGCCTGGGCAAAAAAATTCTGCTGCCTTGTAATGTGCTATAGTTTCTATTTCTCCTATGTCAATTCCTAATGCTGTTTTTATGAGCCCTTCACCATATCCTGTTACTGCAGTTGAAGCTATAGTAGCTGAATCTGGAAGCTCAGAGTATAAATCTTCTAAAAACTCTACTGTAGACATAAGTGGGTTCCCTTTGTTGCTTCCATATCTAGAATATAAAAGTTCTCCTTTATCACTGATGAGCGCAACTTTTGTAGTAGTAGAACCAGCATCAATTCCTAAATAACAGTTTCCTTCATATGATTTAAGTTCTCTAGTTTTTATTCTATTTTTATCATGTCTTAATTTAAAATCATTAAATTCACTATCGGACTTGAATAACCTTGGCAACCTACTAGATTCATCCAAAGTACAATCTTGCATGTTTTTAATATTTTCTAGTAAGGTATTTAATTTATAGGCTCTGCTTTCATCGGCACATAGTGCAGCGCCTAGTGCTACATAGAGCTGAGAATTCTCAGGAAAAATAACCTGATGTGGCTCAAGGTTAAGAGTATTTATAAATCTATTTCTTAAATGTGACAAAAAGTAAAGAGGTCCTCCTAAAAATGCTACATTTCCTCTAATTGGTCTTCCACATGAAAGTCCACCTATCGTTTGAATTACAACAGCTTGAAAAATTGAAGCAGCGATATCTTCTTTTTTCGCCCCTTCATTAAGTAATGGCTGTACATCTGTTTTGGCAAAAACTCCACAACGTGCTGCTATAGGATATATTCTATTGTGATTACAAGCAAGCTCATTAAGACCACAAGCATCTACTTTAAGTAGTGATGCCATCTGATCTATAAATGACCCTGTCCCGCCAGCACAAGTTCCGTTCATTTTTTGTTCTAATCCACCTGATAAATATGTAATTTTAGCATCTTCTCCACCTAGTTCAATAGCTACATCTGTATGAGGATGATACCTCTTAATAGCTTTTGTAGATGCTATTACTTCCTGCACAAAATCAACACCTAGGTAATTAGCAAAGCTAATTCCCCCTGAACCAGATACTACTACTGATAAATCAGTATCCTGTAATATAACGTAGGCATCGTTTAGTACGCTGATTAATTTATTTTTTATATCAGCATAATGTCTTTCATATCTGCTGAACAGAATTTCTTCTTTGTAATTTAAAACAACTACCTTAATGGTAGTGGATCCTATATCTACGCCAACACGCAGTAATTTATTCATAATGTTCGCAGCAATAAGCTACGTTCGCCTCCTTGATAAGATTCCACATTCAATAATACAATCTAGGATTGCTCATATGACTGGGAGCCTTGGTGTAATCATAATAAAATCTAAACTTTATCCTGATAAGATTATAGTCCAAAAAAAATTAAAATCAATAAACAAAACTCATCAAAGTGTTGATTAATTAAAAACATTTTAGTTGCTTTATATTGCTTAATTTCATTATAATGTTTATATCAATCTATTAAGAAAAAATACCCTATATTTTTATAAAATAACAATAGGCTGCAATTATTTTTTTCTTTACAGCCAAGGAGTCTCATATGCGTAGCTTTTATAACGATGAACGAGTGATTAAAACCAAGAAATTAATCAAAACTGCTTTATCTGAATTGATACAAGAAAAAGGCTTTGATCATGTATCAATAACAGATTTGACACAAAGAGCTAATATAAATAGAGGAACATTTTATCTACATTATCAGGATAAATATGATTTATTGGAAAAATTTGAAAACGAAGTTTTAGATGATATCAATACCAATGCTGAAAATTTTATAAAATCCATAAAAGACATTGATTTTTTAGGAGAAGATTTTTCTAATGAAATAAAGCCTTTTATCAATAAAGTTTTTACATATATAAAGGAAAATTACATAATAATGAAAGTAATTTTAGGCCCGAAATCTGATATGAGATTTCAGAATAAAATAAAGAAAGCTTTAAATATTTTATTGACTGAAAAAGGTTGGGATAATTATTTCGACTCTCAAAATACGTTTGTTTCAAAAAATTATTTTATTTCCTATCTTGTTTCTGCTCATATTGGAGTTATAAGGCAGTGGATAGATAGTGGAATGAATGAATCTGCTGAAAATATGGCTGAAATGATTTCTAAGATGTTCTTTTTAGGACCATTTAATTCTATTAAAAACAAATAGAATTCCAACCATTTGAGTAATTTTGATTGCTAATGGTTTTAAGAAATATTATTATATTCACAATAAAAAAATATTCATATGCGAGGTAATGAATGTGAGAGAAATTAATGTTAGTCTTATCGAAACTACTATAGAGAAAATGTGTATAGATGCTAACTATTATCTGAATAAAGATATAAAGGATGCTCTAGTAAAATCATCACTTGTAGAAGCTTCTCCACTAGGAAAAAGCATCATAAATGACATACTAGAAAATGCAAAGCTAGCAGAGGAAAAAAGTGTTCCTATGTGCCAAGATACTGGAATGGCAGTTATTTTCATTACCATAGGACAAGAGGTACATTTTGTTGGAGGAAATTTAACAGAAGCAATAAATAATGGAGTAAGAATGGGATATTCAAAGGGATATCTTAGAAAATCAGTTGTAAAAGATCCATTAAATAGAGTTAATACCAATGATAATACTCCAGCTATAATCCACTACGATATAGCTCCAGGTGATAAAGTAAAAATAACTCTTGCGCCTAAAGGCTTTGGGAGCGAGAATATGTCTAAAACCAAGATGCTGGTTCCTTCTGATGGTATAAATGGAGTAGAAGATTTTATAGTTGAAACAGTATCATTAGCAGGCTCTAATCCATGTCCTCCTATAATCGTAGGTGTTGGAATTGGTGGAACTTTAGAAAAAGCAGCAATTTTAGCAAAAAAAGCTTTAACCTTAGATATAGATAAAACTAATCCAAATGAATATTATAGAGAGATGGAAACTAGATTGCTTAAGAAGATAAACAACTTAGGAATAGGGCCTCAAGGGCTAGGTGGAAATACTACTGCACTTGCTGTAAAAATCCTCACATACCCAACTCATATTGCTGGCCTTCCTGTTGCTGTAAATATTAACTGTCATGCAGCAAGACATATTGAAATTGAATTATAGGAGAAGAAAATGACTAATAAAATACATATTACTACACCACTAACTGACGAAATTATATCAAATTTAAAATCAGGAGATGAAGTCTTAATTTCAGGAACTATATATACTGCAAGAGATGCAGCCCATAAAAAACTAGTTGACTCCATTAACTCTGGTGAAAGTCTTCCCTTTGATATAAAAAATGCCATAATATATTATGTCGGTCCCTCTCCTAAAAAACCAGGAGATGTAATTGGTTCAGCTGGTCCAACTACCTCATATCGCATGGATGCTTACACTCCTACTCTGCTTGATTTGGGCTTAAAAGGCATGATAGGAAAAGGAAGCAGAAATAAAAGTGTAGTTGAATCAATCAAAAAAAATCATGCAGTTTATTTCGCTGCAATCGGAGGCGCTGGTGCACTTATTTCTAGCACCATCAAATCAAGTGAAGTAATAGCATATGAAGAGCTAGGACCTGAAGCAGTTCATAAACTGACTGTTGAAAATTTTCCAGCTATAGTAGTATTAGATTCCAGTGGCAATGATTTATATATAATCGAAAGAGAAAAATATAAAAAATAGTATGGGAGATTACTCCCATACTATTACCCCATCCTCATCCGTATCGTACTTATCATAATCAACCTCAAAGGATATGCTAAGCTTTTCCTGCAAATCAATTCTCAGATATCTTCTATCCCATGTTTTAGAATAAAATATCAAAGATTTTTCAATATTTACATCTCCATTTACATCTTCATACTCATCATCTAAATACTCCATCTCGCTTATCTTGGTTCCATCTAGTGAGAAAATTTGGTATTCTTCATCATCAAAATATTTTAATGATATAAAATTATCATCGTCACACTCAAGTAAAACTGACTTTGAGAAGCTTATGTTTGAAGAAACTTTATCAAGCTTAACTTTATTATCAATAGTATGTATAATATAGCTATATACTCCCTCTTCATCACAGATAACATCTAGATTAAATTTATCATTTAAAAATTTACTTATAGTCATAGTTTTTCCTCCTAGGATTTACATTTTTATATTTCAGTGACTATTATTACACTATTAATGTTAATATATGCTTACTTATCTATTATAAATTATATTTGTCAATATTCCTATAAAATCATGATTCATCTGTATTCGCTATTATACAATCTATTTCTATTAATAAAAGATAATCGATTATTAATTAAAAAAATTTTTAATTTTTAGAATTAAGCAAAGGAAGAGTGATATAAGTGAAAATTCTCCATGTATATGCTCAAAAACCTGACCACACTGGAAGTGGAGTATATATCCAAAATCTAATAAAAACTCTACATTGTCAAGGAATAAGTAATTATTTGATTTGTGCTACTTCGGTATTCGATGATATTGACAAAGATTTTTTACAAGCTCTGGACCATATTGATGTGATAAAATTCGATACTAAAGACTTGCCTTTTCCTGTACCTGGAATGAGTGATGATATGCCCTATAAAAGTTCGATTTACAGTAAACTGTCCGAAGAGGAGCTTGCTCTTTGGCAAAATGCATTTTATAACAGTTTAAAAAAAGCAAAAGCATATGAGCCAGATAAAATAATAGTTCATCATTTATGGGGACTTGTTCCGATTGTGTTAGATAACTTTGACTCTAATTTAGTAACTGCTATTTGCCATGGTACTGATATGAGACAATTAAAGTTATTTAAGCATTTAAACAATGCAAATGTTGATTTCATAGAAAATATACTTAGTTCAATTCAAAAGCTAAGCGATATAATAGCTTTAAACGATATTCAAAAGCAAGCAATCATAAATAATTATAAAGTAGATTCACATAAAATACGTACAATAGGCTTAGGCTTTAATCCAAACTTTTTTTTTCCTGAAAAACTTCCTAACACTATAAATAATGAATTTGAAATATCTTATGTAGGTAAAATAACTCCCCAAAAAGGAGTTGGTGAATTAATCTCAGCATTTAAGCATCTTCAAGCAAAAAATAAATATAATATGAGATTATCACTAATCGGATCTGCTGATTCTACAAATCTAGATTACTATAAAAGCTTAAGTAAAACACATGAATCTCATATCCACTTTTTAGGTGCTTTGAAGCAACATATTATGGCTCCATACTTGAGAAATTCAAAGGTTTTTGTTCTTCCATCATATTATGAGGGAGCCTCAACTGTGACACTTGAAGCCTTAGCTGCAGGCAACAGAATTGTAGTTAATGATATCCCAACCATTAGGCCTTGGATTCCTCAAAAGGCTATAGAATCAGGTCGTGTACTGTTTGTCAATCTCCCAAAATTAATTGAAGTAGATAAGCCCTGCCCATCTTGTCTAGAAAACTATATAGAAGAGCTTAAGGATACTATAGATATACAATTAGAAAAAACCATATCAGATTTAAAGTTTTCATCTAAAGCCGAAAGAGACAGGCTTGAAATATATGAAATATTAGAATCGAAATATTCTTGGACTTCAATTTCAAATCAAATTATAAATATTTAATTCAAAAGGGACCGTCAAAGAAGTTTAGAAAATATACTGAAATGCTGAAAATCTGTATATCTTACTATTCTTTTATTTGACGGTCCCTTTATTAAAATCATGAAAGTAGCCAAGGATTTAAATAGTGAAGTGCAAAGGCTAAAACTATTAAGAGCCCTATAATAATATGAGCTTTTCTAGCCGCTTTATTCCTGCTTTTCTTGTAATAAAAACCAATTGCTCCATTAATCACAAGCATTAGTAGCAATATACTTCCTGTATGAAGGATTAATTTTCCTCCAAGCATAATATATCCATGAAATGCTCCTATTGCAATTACAGTAATTCCTATATATGGATGAGCCTTTCTGGCATACTTTAGCATTTTATTATAATTCTTATTTTTTCCTTTTAAATATTTTTTGTTTATCTCTAGAAAAATAGGAAAAAGTAATAATAGTGTTAATAGCAGTACATTTAACCAGATAACCCAAAACATATAAACCTCCTACTCTACAAGTTTCCCTACCACTGGAACTCTATCGAGCATCTTTACGCCATGAGGAGAAACATTCTTAATTTCATCAGTTAAATCATTCCCTGCTTCAAATCCATTATGATCACCATTTTTCCATTTATCAGAAGCAGAAACATCATACACAATTCCATCAACAGCAACATATGCAGGTTTACCATCTTTTCCGTTATATTGTTTTAGCTCATCAAGAGTAAATATCTTTTCATCTGAAGCAGTGCTTTCATTTTGCTCACTTGGTTCAGTTACTTCAGGAGTAGTTAAATCTTGAGGCTCGTTTTGCGCACACCCTGAGATTAAAAAAATTGCTACTGCCATGAAGGCAATCACCATAACTAATTTATTTCTACTCATAAACAAAACCTCCTTTCACTTGTATTAATAATTATTCTCAAATTTTCACAATATAAACAGAGAATTTCTAAGTTATTAATCAAATTGCTTTCTTTGAAAGCTAATTTAAGCCTTATAAAGTAAAATTTTCTAGCCATCTTAAAACTAAAAAAGCAAGTAGTAAATTAAACTACTTGCTAATCTTAGTATTATATATAAAACATAATTAATATAATATAAATAGATATTTAGTTACTTTATGCTTAAAATTTATTTAAAGTTACAATTACAATTGCTTTTTCCACTTGATGGGCATCCAATACATTTAGCACCGTTTTTTTTCTCGATAACTATTTTTCGTATAGACGCAGTTACAATTAATGCAATTATGATAAATACAATTAGATTTGCCATTATTGACCTCCTATGCAACCATAGCTAATTTTTCTTCTGCCAGTTTGTTTCCTTTTTTCATCAAATATCCTATATAAGAAATCAATAAAGCTACAACTATTAAGCCGTCAACAAATCCAGTGCCGAGACTGCCAGTAGTTATTAACGTTCCTGCTTGATATGTTATAAATGATACAACATAGCCCATACCAAACTGAAAAGCAAGTGCAGCACCAAGCCACTTCTTGCTACCAAGCTCAGAGTTCATAGCCCCTATAGCTGCAAAGCATGGTGGAGTAAATAAATTGAACATCAGATATGATAAGGCTGCTACTGAAGTAAGCCCCATTACTTGAGCCACATCAGATGCTCCTGTAACTAATGCCAATTCCTCTGTGTCAATAAAGTTTGTAATTCCATAAACTACAGCTAGAGTTCCTACGACATTTTCCTTTGCAATAAAACCAGTAATTGCCGCTGCTGCTAATTGCCAAGCGCCAAAGCCAAGTGGTATTAATAAAAATGCAAATGGGGAAGCAACAGTTGCTAATATACTTGTACTTTCAGCTCCTTCTGCCACCATTTGAAACTTCCAGTTAAAGCTTTGCATTATTTGTACAGTTGCATTTGAAAGCAGTATAATAGTTCCAGCCTTAACAATAAATGCTTTACCACTTGATAACATAGATATTGTAGCTCTTTTAATACTTGGCATTCTATATTCAGGCAGCTCCATAATAAAGAAAGCTCTTGCATTCTTCTCTCCTGTTATTCTCACAATAACAAGAGCACCTACAAATATAATAGCTATACCTACAAAATACATTAATGTCCCAACCCAAGCTGCATCGTTAAAAAATGCTCCTGCGAACAATGCAATAACTGGTAGCTTTGCTCCACAAGGCATGAAGCTAGTTAGCATTGCAGTAGTTCTTCTTTGTCTTTCATTTTTTATCGTTCTAGTTGCCATAACTCCTGGAATAGCACAGCCAGTACCTATAACCATAGGAATAATAGACTTTCCAGATAGTCCAACTTTTTTAAAAAATCTATCCATTACCACAGCTACTCTAGCCATATACCCACAATCCTCAAGCAAGGCTAAAAGGAAAAACAGTACCATGATAAGCGGTAAGAAGCCTACAACAGCACCTACTCCTCCTATTATTCCATCGAGTAGAATTGCCGCTAAAAGAGGTGATACCTCATCTCCTAACATGCTCTCAGCAATAGCGTAAACCGAATCAATCCACCCAACAAGAGTATCAGCAAAAAATGGTCCTACATATGTCTGGGATATTGAAAACACTACCCACATTATAAGTGCAAATATAGGTATGCCTAGCCATTTATGAGCTATTATTCTATCTAAGGAGTCTTGATTAGTTTTCTTATCACTAGCTATAGACTTAATTTCTACTTTACCAACTATATCCTTTACAAACTCATAGCGTTTTTTATCTGATTCTCTAACAGAAGACTCATCTGCCAAATTTACACCCTTGCTGTCAAACGGAGCCTTTTGACCAGTTCCTTTAATTTCTACAGCCTTAGCTATAAGCTTTTCTAACCCATTATCACTGCCTTGGGTAGATATAGTTTCGATTACGGGGCAGCCTAGTAAAGAAGATAATTTACTTATATCAATTTTAGTTTTTTTCTTTTTTGTTAAATCACTTTTGTTAAGAGCAACTACAACTGGTATATTTAACTCAAGAAGCTGAGTAGTAAAAAACAAGCTCCTGCTTAAGTTAGTTGCATCTACTATATTAATAATGGCATCTGGATTTTCATTTTTAACAAAGGTACTAGTAACACTTTCTTCTGAAGTAAAAGGAGACATCGAATATGCTCCTGGTAAATCTACTGCTGTAATATGTAAATTAGACTTATTTAAATTAGGCTTAATATCGCCCTCTTTTTTTTCTATAGTAACTCCTGCCCAGTTACCTACTTTCTCAATCTTTCCTGTAATAGCATTAAACAATGTTGTTTTTCCGCTATTTGGATTTCCTGTCAATGCTATTTTAACTATGTCTTGCCTACTCATTAATGCATCCCTCCTGTTATAAATTATTAATTATATTTATAGAAATAAGCTAAATTAAAATTGCTTCTGCTAAATCCTTATCAATACTGTATCTTGCATCCTTTACTGAAATTACATAAATCTCAGCTAACACTGAAACAATAGTAACTGATTCACCTTCATAGCACCCTAAAGTGAATAAAAAGTTCTTAATTTCCTCATCATTTGTTTTTATATCTTTTACTATGTAGCTTGTATTTAATTTTGCCTGAGATAAATTCATTGCTTTTCCTTCCAATCTATCTACTCTATTAAAAAAACTTGGAATTGAAATGTTTCTTAATAAATTCTCCACACTACCCCTCCTTAGAAAATCAGCAATCGCGCTTAATAAACCATACTATTTGCATTGGTTTTTTATTCAATAACAATTATCATTACTAATAAAATAACATAAATGATTCTATATTTCAATTGATTTAATTTATTTGTTAATAAAAATTCATAAAAAAGAATTAAGACAAAATTAAAAGGACTGTCACCTGCTGATTACAGGAAACAGTCCACTTGATAATATTTTTAGTTCGTATTTATGGGTTCAGTACAATTTCTTTGTTTTTTGCTTAATTATGATGCTATTCTCTTACTTGATTCCTCAGCGCTCACTGAGTCTTCTTTTAAAGCCTTTAGTAGAGAGAAGCATGCAAATACCATTACAATTGCAAATGGAAAAGCTGCAGCTATAGAAGCTATCTGAAGTACACTTAATCCGCCAGCCATCATTAATGAAAAAGCCATGAGAGACTGAATAGTTCCCCAAATTATCTTTTTTTGAGTACTAGGATTTAAGTCTCCGTTTGAAGATAACATTCCAAGTACGAAGGTAGCTGAATCCGCTGATGTAACGAAGAATGTACATAAAAGTAACACTGCTATCATGGATATCAAATTGCCATATGGCATATGCTTCATTACAACAAAGAATGCTGTTTCAGTTACTTGTATTGCTTCTGATGCAATTTCCGGTCCAAGATTAATTCCTATTGTGCCAAATATTGCAAACCAAACAAAAGATCCAAGAGCCGGTACCAAAGTAACTCCGATAATAAATTCTCTTATAGTTCTTCCTTTAGATATCCTAGCAATAAATACTCCAACAAATGGAGCCCAAGCAATCCACCATGCCCAGTAGAATATTCTCCACCCTCCAAACCAGCTATTGTCACCAAATGGTTCAAGATTCATACTTTCTTGAATAATATTGCCTAAATACATTCCTAATCCATTGGTAAGAGAGTTTAAAATCATAACTGTCGGTCCGACAATTAAAGCTAAAATCATCAATATTGTCGCAAGACCAATATTTGCATTTGAGAGAAACTTAATTCCTTTATCCAAACCACTAACTGCTGAAATCATAAATAAAACAGTTACTGTTACTATTATAATTATACTGACGGTTGTATTAATAGGTATTCCAAATAAATAATTTAACCCACCATTTATCTGAAGAACTCCAAGTCCAAGTGAAGTAGCTACTCCTGCAACTGTTGCAAAGATTGCAAGAATATCTATAGTTTTTCCAATAGGCCCTTTAACCTTTTCTTCTCCTAGTAAAGGTATGAAAATACTACTTATTAAGCCTGGCTTTCCTTTTCTAAATTGCATATAAGCTAGAGCTAAAGCTATAACAGAATAATTTGCCCATGGATGAATCCCCCAGTGGAAAAACGAAGTATATATAGCAAAATTTGCTGCCTCCGATGTCCCTGCCTCCATATTCATAGGTGCCATGAAATGATTAAGTGGCTCTGCTACGCCCCAAAATACTAATCCAATTCCCATTCCTGCTGAAAAAAGCATTGCAAACCATGATATATAGCTATATTCTGGTTTTGAATCATCATCTCCGAGTCTAATTTGCCCGAATTTACTTACTGCAATACCAAACATGAATATAACAAAGAAAAACATTGCCAATAGATAAAACCAACCAAATTTATCTGTTAAAAAAGCAAATAATCCATTTGCTACTTGACCAAATCCTTCAGGTGCTAGTATTCCCCATAATGATATCGAAAAAACTACTATAAGCGAAATTAAAAATACAGAATTATCTTTTCCCTTCATATTCTTTCACTCCCCTTGGATTTGTCTTATATTTTAACTTTAAATACCGTTTGCTCCTTTATATCTGTCGATAAAGCGTCAAGAGCTACACCAACTCTGTGATATCTCAGTTTGAACTGCTCTTTTGAAGTTGTTGCAGGATCTCCAAGAGGGTATGGTATAGATATTGTTGGTACAATCCTATTTGAACCTACTGTAAGTGCAACTGGAACTAAATTTGCCATTTGAACTATTGTTATTCCAGCTTTTTCTATTTCTTTTGTCATCGTTGCTCCGCAACGAGTACAAGTACCTCATGTAGATGTGAGAATTACAGCTTTTACTCCTGCTGCAAGCAATTCATCAGCAATTTCTCTTCCCATTCTAGATGCTTCAGCTTGAGTTGTTCCTGTTCCAACTGTAGAATAAATGTATTTGTATACACCCTTAATTCTACCTTCATTTTGATATTCTCTTAACGCATCTAACGGAACGATTACATCTGGGTCAGCATTTGCTGCTGCAGGGTCAAAGCCTGCATGAATTGTCATATACTCACCTGGTAACAGATCATTTAGCTCAGATACATCATATTTTCCCCATTTTGTTGCTGATGCTGATTGTATTCTATCAGGATTGCCAACTGGAACTATACCGCCTGAGGTAACTATAGCAACTTCCATATTTTTCAGTTCATCAATAGATATAGCTGGTGCTATAGGTACGAATTCTGAAGGTGGTATTGGAAGCTCTGTTTTAAACTCCTCATTATTAATTTTCTTTAGAAGCATATCAATTACTCTATCTGTTGCCTTGATTGGAGGATTCGTCCATACTTGTCTTCTTATGCCTCTACCAAAATATCCTTCTTCCTCTGCTGAAAAAACCTCTTCATTACGGAGTAATTTAAGAGCATAGCTAGCCATAGCTTTGATATCAGCTCTCATAGAAGCAGCACTAGCTCCTCCTTTAAAAATGATTAGCTCCTTTTTAAACATTTCAACACCTGGATTTTCATCATTCATTGATGTTAATACAGGAATATTAAATGATTTATTTACAGCTTTACAAATATTACCACATGCCGAGCCATATCTACCTGCCCTAAAAGCTGGTCCTGCAAAGAATATATCTACTTCTTTATCTTTAATGAATTCTAATATTCTTTTAATAGCTTCATCTTGATTAGAACCCATAAAGTTGTCTCCACATATTATAGTATGTGTAATTTCAACTTCATCTCCTAGCTGCTTATTTAGTTCTAAAGCTGGTCCTACGAGTCCTTCTCTGATTTCAGGTTCATATCCAGCCATCTCTTCTCCACCAATTTGACCAAAAAATTGATTTATATAAAGAATTCCTTTTTTCATTTTATCTCCTCCTCTAGAATTCAACCATTGTTTTAGTAGACCATCCAGATACCCTATCTCCACAGAACATAGCATTGTTTTCCATAATAATCGATCCGTCTTCTCTTACAGATGATCCAAGAATTTCATCATTTCCCCAGCCACCTGATAATCCATCTCTTGCTAAAGACTCAAGATCTCCTATAACTGTTTCCATAGGTGGAAGAATTATTAACTCGGAAACATTTCCACACGAAACTATCGCATCAGCTTTTTGATCAAGTGTAACTAATGGCTGTGACGCTCCATCTCTTCCTGTACACTCATTTGTTACTCCTACAGTTTTTATTCCTGCATTTTCTAATGCAACTATGCAAGCTATAAAATCTGCATCTGGATTTCCATAGCCTTCTTCTGCAACTACAGCTGCATCAACCCCTAATGATTTTGCTATTTGTGCTACGAATAAAGCCGCTCTTTCTTTTTGCTCTAAGGCAACATTTAAGTTAGACATTATTACGCCTACAAAATTAATAGTTTTTCCATGTTCTTCATAAAGTCTTTTTATCATTGGATAATTTTGAAAATCATAAGTCGACCATTTTGATGAACAAGGCATAAATGAGCCTGAAATAACTGCTCCATCTAATATTTCATTTGGATGCATAAATGTAGGAAGCATATGGTTTGCATCCCAGCCATAAACCAAGTCATTATATCCCATTTCTTCCATTTGGGACTGTGGTTGCATCACAAAGGCTACATTTGGAAGCATATTTTCTTTTTCAGTTCTTTTTGTAAGTGGGTTTAGCTCATAAACTTCTATATCTTCTGGCTCTAAATTAGCAACCGTTTTCCCTAAGTATTCAGAAAGTCTCATCCCAGCCCATCTTAATGCTTTGTTTTTCTTTTGTTGCTCATTTTTTTCAAAATCCTCATTCGTGTCTGCAACAAGACAAATATTTAGCAGCTCTGAAAATAATGTATATTTTGCTCCTTCTCCGCTCATATCAATTAGACCATCTTGGAATCCACCCCACTTTTTTCCTACTACAAGCACGCTTGAATTCTTAAGTGCATATGTAGTGCCGTTACCAGTTTGCATAAGCTCGCCTGTTACTCCTGGAAAAACCGGTCCTCCTTCAACTCTATATCTAGGCTCAATCGCTTCCTTAACAGGTACTATTCTCACCTTATCTCCTGGTTTAGCTATTATCAAATCAGCATCAGTGATATTTTCATCTTCATATACTACTCTCAGAGCCTCTTCCTTATTTATTTGTAATATACCTTGCTCAAACTTTGTTGTTTCACCAAAAATAATGTCTTTAACATAAAAATTGCCTATTTTCAGTTTCATGCATTTTCCTCCTTTGATAGAAAAACTTTATAAGGCTAATAACATTTCGTTATAAATATAACGTTGTTAAAATAATACTATTATTTAGATTATTCTGTCAACATAATTATAAAATAATCATGATTAAATAATGATAAATAATTTATTTTCTTTTAACATAATCTTTATATGGATTATAATAAAAGTATGTCTCCTGCTTATATTGACTAAATATTAAAATTGAGAGGTTTATTATGACAGAAATAATAGATAAAAAATTAATACAACGAAGAAGAATAATGAAGTACTATATCGAAGCTACATATAAAATAATGGAAGAAGAGGGAATTGATATGGTAACTATTAGAAAGATATCCGATATCGCAGGATATAATAGTGCCACCCTATATAATTATTTTGAAAATTTAGACCATCTGATTGCTTTTGCATCACTAAAATATTTAAAATCCTATGCTGATAATTTAATAAACTATACGAAAAAATCAAAAAACTCATATGATAAATATTTGAGAATATGGGAATGTTTTTGTTATTATTCTTTTCAAAATCCCGTTTTATATCATAAGATTTTCTTTGAAGAGTTTGGCAATAATTTGAATGTTGCCCTTAGAGAATACTATGCTATTTTTCCTGACGAACTTACTCCAGATGACGATATAGATTTAAAAAATATGCTACTTCAATACAATATTTACGATAGAACCGCTCAATCTCTTGAAAAATGTGTAAAAGATGGTTATCTAAATCAAAATGACATAGATAAAGTAAGTGAGCTTTCACTTCTTATTTACGAAGGAATGTTAGACAGAATAATATCTAAAATGTGGAAAGGTACTTTAGAAGAAGCCACGGAAAGAACAATATTTTATATTTCCAAGTCCATTGAAGCATATAAAATAAATGATTAGCGTTGTATTCACAATAAAAAACGTATACAGTTTTTAAAATTAAAAACCTGTATACGTTTATATTGTAAAATCAACTAAGTTTTCATTAAATATGGACTATTTATATTTGTTTAATGGGTCTGGTTCTTATTTAAATTTATAATGATATTATTGTGGGCTTATGATTAATATAGGGAAGAAATTTATCAATTAAATCATTAGTTTTAATCTTTAGGTGGCTAGTATTAACTCCTGGATTACATCCAAACCAGTCATTTTTTGCTACTTCATCGTCAATTACAAGTTGAACCCTATTATCCTTATCGTTAATAAGACTCATTACACTTGCATTCCCAGGGAGAACACTTAAATATTCTTCCATAAGCTCTCCAGATGCGAATGATAGCCTTGGCACATTTAAGGCTGCAGAAAATACTTTTGTATCAAAAGTTTTTTTTGCTGGCATAACAAGCAAAAAGAACATAGTTTTTTGTCTATTACACAAAAAAATACTTTTTCTTATCTCTACTCCTAGCTTTTCTGATATTTCAGCACACTCTTCCATAGATGAAACTTCGTCATTGTCCACCCATTCATATTCCACACAAAGTTCATTTAAAATTTCATGGCTTTTTAATTCAATATTAGTTCTTTTTCCTTTTGGTAAATCTGATTTTATTTCGCTTATGTTTATCATCCTTAATCCCTCCTAAGAATTACATTCATAAATGAAATTGAACATTGATTTTGATTAAATATAAATTTATACACAAAAATAAGGTATAGTTATTATATGAGAATATTATACCTTATTTTAATAGTTATGAAATTATTATTTAGCTCTTGAAATATAGTCCTCTTCTATACGTTTCTTCCACTCTTTAGTCATTTTCTTATTTGATCTAAAACAAGTTAGCGCTTCGCTTACAACTTCATAATTTAATGAGACTCCTTGGCTATCAGCCTTAAAATTAGTAGCCATATCCTTATTTATTCCAAACCTCTCCGCAGTATTAATAGCATCTATATTTGCACCTAAGAATATAAATTCCCACCCATACTTTTCTTTTTGATATTCTATCATTTTCTTTATTTTTTTATAGCTATACTCTACGCTCGCATTTTCCATTCCATCAGTTGTTATCACAAAAATTACTTTTTTAGACTTTGCTTCCTTATTGACAGTTTTTGAAATAGATATCATAAGGCTTAAAGTTTTCCCTATTGCATCTAGCAGTGCCGTAGTTCCTCTCACAAAATATTGCTTTTCAGTGATTGGCTCTACCTTTTCAATATCTAATCTCTCATGAATTAGTTCATATTCATCATCGAATAAAACTGTAGTGACTTTAGCACTTCCACTTTGATTTTTCTGTTTTGAAAGCATAGCATTGTAACCGCCTATTGTGTCACTTTCAAGTCCTCCCATAGAGCCACTTCTATCTAGAATAAACACAAGTTCAGTTAAATTATCTTTCATAAAAAAACCTCCAATCATTTGGTATGATTAGAGGATATCATTTTTTATATAATGAATGGTCGCATAGTAAGCGACAAATCATCATCCTCCGAGGAGATTTTGATCAAATGCAAATAGCGCTTCATTTATTTCAAATATATCATAATTTTTATTTTGAATAAAATATTCTATAATCAAATCAAACTTATTGCTATGAGATAATGCATACCCTGCTCTAAGAAGTAAATCTTTAGTTTCATCTAAATTAAGCTCTAGGGCAATAGCAAAAGCAATAGCTGTAGGTTTACTAGGTCTGTAATAAATATCATTTCTAATTTTAGAAAAAAGCTTTCTGTCTATGTTAGCTCTTTTATAGGTCATCACATCAGTCAGTTTTTTCTCATCAATAAGACCGAGCAATCTTTGTGAAAAAGTATCATCTAACTGATTTACAACCCCAGCTAAATTTCTTTTATGTTCTTTTTCTACTGATTCTTGATATGACTTCTTTACAGTTTCTTCATATACTTTATTTAAATAAAATATTCCAGCTTCTCTATTTATGTCTCTGCTTTCATAAGGTCTATCTTCAAGATACCTATCATCTATATATTCTTCTATAGATGAAAAAAGCTTTTCAGATATGGAAAATGCTGCCTTATCATAAACAACCAATATAATTTTCATATCATTTTCCAAAAGAAAATCACTAATTGCTGATATAGCAATTTTCAAAGCTCTTCCCTTGGGATAACCAAATGCTCCAGATGAAATAAGTGGAAAAGCAATGCTTTCAAGGCTAAAGTTCAAAGCTAGAGTTAAAGAATTTTTGTAGCAATCATATAAAAACTCATCCTCATGAAGTCCTCCACCTTGCCATACAGGTCCAACAGTATGAATGACATATCTTGACGGCAGGTCATACCCTTTTGTTATCTTTGCTTCGCCTACCTTGCATCCACCAAGTCCTCTGCATTCTTCTAAAAGTTTATATCCTGCAGCTCTATGGATTGCACCATCAACCCCTCCACCTCCAAACAGAGAAGAGTTCGCAGCATTTACAATGGCATCTACGTCAACCTTCGTTATATCGTCTCTTATAATTTCAAACGGCATTATAATCCCCCTAGCTCATGTATGGAAAATATAAGCTAATCAACTAAAAGTTTTGTTTTCCACTTCCTATTTTCCATTTGCTTTCTAAATAGTAATCTTAATATCAAATCCTTCTGACCTGACTGGATATTTAAATATCTGCATATAAAAGTATACCCATATCCTAAATAATATTTTACTATTTTAATATTTAAGGTAGTATCTAATTCTATTTCATCAATACTTTCCTTGATATGAATTTGAAACTCTCCTTTAATATTATCCAACAATTCCCGAGCTAAGTCACTATTTTTATCAACAGTAAATATCACTGCATCTCCGCCAAGCTTTATAATATCAACTCTATTCTTTTTATTCAGTTCTTTATTATATAAAATGGCACTATTATTCCATACCATAGAAAAGGTTGTATCTGTTGGCAAAAATCTAATATTATCTAGATAAAGTCTGCCATCTTCAATTTTCTTAACTAGTACCTTGTATTCAAATATTTCACCATTTTTAAAAAAACTAATTGTACTGTTTAGCATCGCATTAATTGAATAAATCTTATTATCGTAATCATGGATAACAAAGGTTCCTGAATTACCTCTTAAAATCAAGTTGCCTGTTAAAGATTTTATATTAGTTTTTTCCATATAGGAAAAGCTAAATGAGCACTGAGGAATATAAATGGTATTTCCTGTATTTTCTTCTATAAGATTCTCATTTTCAGTTACTAATATCTTAATCATAGCTTTTGCTAAAGCTGGGTCGTAAACTTTTCCACTATTTATTTTAAGCTCCTTTATTATGCTATCTACTACTCCTCTTGTTTTGTATGCATTTTTTGAAGAAATTTTATCTACTGCGTCTGCAACTTTTAGAACCCTACTCAAATATGGTATACCTTCTCCACTTAGTCCATCTGGATATCCTGAACCATCGTAATTTTCATGATGGTGTCTCACTATTTTTGGTATATCCTCAAACAAAGTCATACCATGAAGTATAGTTTTTAACATTTCTTCACTTTTTCGTGCATGTATTTTAAATATATTTAGCTCATCATCTGTCAATTCCTCTTCTTTATTTATTATTGCCTCAGGAATAAAAAGCTTACCTATATCATGCAGTAGCGCTGAAAAGTAAAGTAAGGTTTGGTCTATAGGTTCTAGCCCTAAAAATATGGAGAGCTCTATACAATTGTTTGCAACTCCTGTCATATGGTAAGGCATAATAGTATCTTTAGATGCCATAACCTCAGTAAAAGTATCAACAATATAGTAAATTTTCTCATAGTTTGATAGGACAGTCTCAATGTGATAAACAATTTGCAAAAAATACGGTAAATTAAATACACTATTTTCACAGGAATATGAAGGTGGTATATCTGAGCATACAATTAAAGAACCTAGTATATCTGTACGATTACTTGCAGGATTAATGGCATTAATCATATAAACATTTTTCCCGCATTCAAAAGGAGGATTATTACACTTTCTAATTTCACTTATATGGTTTTTTTCGACTATCTCTGAATCAGATATCATACTCTTTATTAAAGAAGCAGTCAAAACATCACTGAAGTTATATTTATATTTATAGTTTATCCTAGTTGTATTGTCATTAAAAATTGCAAAATAAGCACTAGCAACATTAGTAAAATATGAATTTCTTTTTATAAACTCTTTAAAATGAACTTCAAAATCAAAAAATTGAGATAGTGTTGTATTTTCCATATAATCCTCCTAGAAAAAACTCAAGTTTAGTAAATATTATTTACCCTATAATAAGTAAATTATATCATATATGATTCCATAGTTCTATATTATTAATCAAAAAGTTGTAATAGATAGAATTTTATTTTAATTATCTAAGATATTAATAAAAATAAGATTTTTTTATAATCAATTTACTTGACTTAGATATTTATCTAATTTAATATATAAATATCTAAATAATAATTATTTTATAGGTAAATATCTTATAGAGGTTTTGAGATGAATATTTTAAAAGAAAAAAACTTTAGAAATTTAATGATTGGAAAATTCAGTTCTCTATTAGGAAGTAATATGCAACAGTTTGCTTTATCCCTGTATGTATTATCCATCACAGGCTCTGCTCTTATATTTTCAAGTATGCTTGCAATTTCAATAATTCCTAGAATATTATTATCACCTGTAGGTGGAGTTTTTGGAGATTGGTTTGATCGGAAAAAAACTATAATAAGATTAGATTTAATTAACGGTTTTCTAATCGGAGGATTTGCTTTATACTTTTATATAAACGGTGGCATGAGTTTGATAAGTATCTATATTTTAGTTTTTTTATTAGAGATAGTTGAAATATTTTTTGACAGTGCCATGGGAGCAGTTATCCCTAGTATTATGCCAAAAGAAAGATTACTTGAAGCCAATAGTATTAAATCGATGATTGATAGTATTTCAAATATAGCATCTCCACTAATAGCATCTTCACTTTATGCTTTCTTCGGGATGCAGCTTCTATTGATAATTAATTCTATAAGCTTTATACTATCTGCAATTTTAGAAATGACTATAGAAATTCCAAAATATAATAAGGAGCCTGAAAAAGTAGATTTTAATAATTTTAAAAAGGATTTTATTTCAGGAATTACGGTTTTAAAAAAACATAAAATTTTAGTAAATATAATAGCCTTTGGTGTGTTTTTAAATTTTTCAATCGGTCCTCTTCTAAGTGTAGGATTGATATTTCTGTTCTTTAAAGTCTTGCATAGCACTGAGATTCAATATGGAGTACTCACTACCTGTATCGGAATATCCATGCTACTAGCTCCTGTAATAGTTGGAAAAAAAGCAAAGTCTATGGATATTGGCAAACTAGCAATTCAAACTTTTTTCGCCATAAGTATTATTATTTTACTAATTGCATTCTTTTCTAGTAATATTTTTATTAATTACTTTGATACAACGCTAGTCCCAATGTTAGCTATAGGCATCATGGTATGTATAGTAACCTTGCTTTCGACAATCGTAAATATTTCTTTAGGAACTCTTTTGCAGACTATAGTTCCTAGAGATTTTATAAGCAGAGTCGGATCAGTAATGAATTTAGGTCTACTTGCTTCAATCCCTTTGGGGCAGATTTTATTTGGATTATTAGTAGAAAAAGTATCTATTTCATTAACAATTATTTTTGTTGGGATTATAGTCCTGCTTGCCACTATATATTTTAAGAAGCCATTTATAACTAATGAACAAGAGGAGGAGTCATGCAATATAAATTTTTCGCCACTGAAAGCAAAATCATAGACTTAATTACTTTTCCAGAATGCTTAAGATTTTCAGAAAAAAAATCTAGAGATTTAGATATTGATTATTACAATGACTATATTTTAGAGGATACATTTGAGTACTATGAAGCCCTTGCAACTAAGCTGAAGCCTTTTGAAAAAGAAATTAACAGATTTTATTTTTCGAATTTATCTATGCCTGTTATGCTCACAAAGCTACATTCCTTTTTTGGCTATGATTCTGTTGATTCTTATCTTAACAAACTAAAAAGTCTTACTGAAGACGAGCTATTAAGAAGCTTTCTGTCAAAGATATACGCTAGCATTACTGAAAATGATAAGATTCTTCATGCAGAGGATATATACGATGAAGTTACTAAGTATATGAATGATAAAAATAAACAAATTGATTTACTAGAACAGCTTGATGCCAACGATGAAGAAAAATGGAAAATTTCTTCACTTCTTAGGCAGCCAAAAACCATGACCAATGAGTGGATTTCATTAATTGAAACTCTTATTCCATTATTTGAAAACGAATATAGACTTAAAGAATCTAAGATAATTGAATTTGGAAAATTTGTAGAAAAAAAGCTCAATGATTCAAATGGAGATGCTTTACCTACTATGACAGATAATTTACTCAATAAAAAGCTTCTTCCTAGTGGTAACATTCTCATATCCTTTATAAATTCATATGCTTTGGAAATTAATACTAGTGATAAAACGCCTTATCTAAGGTGGGGAATTGATGTTGAAGATTTTCTGGAGCTGATACAAAACGCAAAAGAAAACGAACTAAAGGATCGTGTGCTTTTATTCAAAAACCTAGGTGATAAAACTAGATATGAAGTTATAAAGCTCATAGCTCAAGGAGCTACATCCGCAAAAGAAATAGCAACTACGCTCAATGTCTCTCAAGCTACTATTTCTTACCATTTAAACAACCTTATTTCTTCAAAACTACTTATTTTAGAAAGAGATAACTCAAAGTATAGCCATAAAATAAATTTTGATATTTTAGAATCTGCCTACAAATCAATGATATCTGACTTTACTCCTAATCAAAACAAATAAAGCTCTATTCTATAAGATGAATGAAAAACTTTTATAGTCACAAAAAGCTACTTAAAAAATTAAATATTTACCACTTTGTTAGATGACCTTAAAATATTCATAGGCATTTTGTTTTCAAGCTTATATATGATACTAATTGGAGCTGAACCTTCATGTGAAACATAAGACGCAAGACCTAGACATTTAAAAGTCTCTGTCACTCCATATGAATCAGATTTTTCTTCTCTAACTAATAATAATACTCTACTTTTATTCTCATTCATATTTATGTATCTTCTTCCAGTTGCACTGTTTACAGTAGTTCTACTTTGTGATTGCCAGTGAAAAAGCTCTTCATTAATAGCATAATCTTCATACATAGTAGATTCTTTGAACAATTTATCAGATTTATTTAAAGTTATAAAAAATACATCGAGATTTAGCTCCTCTACATATTTAACTCCCTCTCTAAAAGGAGCTTTTTTGTCAGATGTATGAACGCCTAGGGCTGATAAAACTTGGTCTGTAGAATAAGAAGCATGTAACTCAAGTGGAACATCATCTGATATATTAATTATCTTTGGTAGATGGTCAATTTTACTTAAATTGTATTTTACTAAATCCTTTAATTCCTCATACAAAACCTTGTTTTGCTTCATACTTTGAAATACTTCTACAATATCTAGCTCTGGTTCATCTTGAAATATAGTATAATAAAGCATCAACAGTCTTCTCTTGTCTTTTTCAAGTAGAATTTTATCTGGACTAGCTAAAAATTCATCTAAAAAACTCAACCATCCATAATCATTAATCTTACTTACTTTCATAAAGGAAGATTTCAAAACCTTAATAATATCAAAAATAGATGAACTAGCTTCATATGAAGATGATAACTCTGATAGAGTCGATGCTTTATAAAGCATCTGAGGAGTTAAATTATAATGCTCTAGAAAATTAATAAGATTAAATGGCAAACTGCAAACCAAAGGAAAAGCATTTACCATTTGTTTTAATTTATTTTTGTTACAATATGAGCTAGATATATTATCAAGTATTATATCTCTTGCAACCTTTTCAAGCTGAATAAAGCAAGTTTTAGGCAAAGTTGGGAAATCCTGATTTATCTCTTTGTCAATTGAATGATGTAATCTCCCAATCATAGATTGAAACTTAACTTGATAATTATATTCCTTTCTGCCTTGTCCTATAAAATCAAGTACTGTAAGTACATCTTTGCTCTCATGTAACCTAAGCCCTCTCCCTAACTGCTGTATAAATACTGTTGCTGACTCTGTAGGTCTAAGAAATAAAACTGTATTAATCTGTGGTATATCTACGCCTTCATTATATAAATCCACAACAAAAATAAACTTTATATCACCAGATATAAGCTTATCCTTTGCTCCTCTTCTCACTTCATCACTAGAATCAGAATCTAACGAAATAGAAGAAATACCTTTTTCATTAAAACTTTTAGCCATATACCTAGCATGTTCTTTGCTCACACAAAAACCAAGACCTTTAATAGAATCTCTAGATGTAACATATCTATCAATAGCAGAAACAATGCCTATATCTCTAGCTAGATTTCCTATGTACTTATCACTCAATTCTAGAGTATCATATCTCCCATTTTGCCACTTAACACTACTCAAATCTACAGTCTCAGACACTCCAAAATAATGAAAAGGGCAAAGCAAATTTCGCTCTATCGCTTCTCTTAGTCTTATTTCATATGCGATTCTATGATTGAAAAATTCTAAAATATCCTCTCCATCAAGTCTTTCAGGTGTAGCTGTCAGCCCTAGCATAATCTTAGGTTCAAAATGACTTAGTATTTTCCTATATGAACTTGCAGTAGTGTGATGACTTTCATCTAGAACTATATAATCAAAATAATCACAAGCAAAGACCCTGTACTGCTCATTACTATTTAATGTCTGTATAGAAGCAAAAACATGATTAAAAATAGATGGTCTGTGGTTACCTACCCATAGCTCACCAAAATTTGCATCCTTTAACACCCCTCTAAATGCCATTAAACTCTGTGATAAAATCTCTTCTCTATGAGCTAGAAATAGAAGCTTTGCTGATGGATTATCTTTATAAAAATTCTTAAAATCAAAAGCAGAAACCATGGTTTTCCCTGTTCCTGTAGCTGCTACTATAAGATTATAATAAGAATTGTAAACCTCTCTTTCAATTTCCAATCTATCTAAAATTTCCTGCTGATATGCATAAGGAACTAAATCAAAGAAATATTCATTCGATTTCTCTTCGTGTTTTTCATTAGATAATGCATGTTTTAATTTCTGTACATCAAGTAAATTATCTGGATTGAAAACTTGAAATTCATTTAAATTCCAATAAGTTTCAAATGTAACCCTATACTTATTAATAATTTCTGCAGAAGTATATTCAGAGACTTTCATATTCCACTCTGTACCCTCACTTAGAGCAGCTTGAGATAAATTAGATGAGCCTATGTATGCAGTACTAAATCCAGTATTTCTATGGAAATAATATGCTTTTGCATGTAATCTAGTCCTATTAGTATCATAAGATACCTTAACTTCAGTATTTTGAAGCTTTGCGAGTTCTTGGATAGCTTTTAAATCTGATGCTCCCATATAGCTAGTAGTGATCACTCTTAATTTCTTTGATTTGGTATGCTCTTTCAAGTCATCATAAATCAGTCTAAGACCACTGAACTTTATAAACGATACTAACAAGTCAATACGGTCAGCCGAAGCTATTTCTCTCTTTAATTCAGCATATACTGGTGGCTCATGTATTGCTCCAGTAAATAAACTACTACTTGCTACAGATGTCTGTGGTAACCACTGCTTTATGTTGTCTTTAGCTGCAAGTTTATCCCCTATAGCCTTTAGCATATACTCTTCTGTTAATGAATATTTTTCTAGCTCAGATTCTTCGACTAATACACTTAAATTTTCAATTATTTTATTTGTAATCTCAATTTGCTTAGATAAATCATCATTATCGGACTTATAATGCCTCAGTCCCTTCTCTACAATCATCTTGATATATGACGCAATAATAGAGCCTGATGTACCAGGCTCTAATTTTTCTTTATAAATTGAATTTGAGTTAGCCTTTTGATTTAGCTCGTTTGATAGAATTTTATTAATCAAAGACTCATAAACCTCTATATTTTTCCCCATAATTATGCCCCTTTATATAAAGTTAGTGATTATTATTATATGTTAGTACTAACCTAGCACTATTTAATTAGGTCAAGAACCTCCAGGCATATAAACTTTTTCCATTAAAAAGTTTTCAAAAGTTTGCAGATTTACTGAGTATCCATACAAGTTATCTATATGGCTGTCTTGTATCTCTTTTCTATCGTAATGATGGACTTCAGGCTCTGCGTTACCATCTTTGGTCAATACAAAATCAATATAATCTACGTTTTCTATCAAGGAAAAAATAATTAGAGCATTATTGTAAAATTGATTTTTTAAATCTGAAATATTTACAGCTGAATCATCAATATTATATATAGCCTTTAGTCCGTATGGTTTATCAGATGTTGACAGCTCTATGCTAGTCTTATACTCAGAATATGGAAGTAGATTTAGTAATCCTGATATATTACTGCTGTCTCCTATATACTCAGATTTATGAGCATATAGCTTATCTGCATTAGTTTCTTCACTTGTATCAGTTTGTTTAGTTTTATCCATAATAAATATAAAGGTCATACTGATAATTAATATAATCAGCGCTACGATAATAGTCTTATTTGATTTATTTTGGTCCACAATTCTCACTCTCCTAATATGCAGAATTTCCAAAATCTACTTAAGATACATTATGCCTCTTCTTCTCAATTCTTTCATGCTAACTGAATTCCCATGCCCAGGATAAATAGTAATATCATCCTCCCATAGAGAAATTTTATTTGAGACTGATTTTTTCATAAGGTCTTCATTTCCACCTTCTAAATCAGTTCTTCCTAATCCATCTTCAAATAAAGTATCCCCAGTGAATGCTAGCTTTTGTAGCTTTGAATAAAGGCAAATCCCTCCTGGTGTATGTCCTGGAGTATGAATAGTCTCTAGATATATATCATCTGTTATATTTATTTTCGAACCTTCACTTAGTAAAACATCAGGAGTTATAGATATAGCTTTTCTTCCTAAAGTTTCAGTATGATTTATCTTTGGGTCCTGTAGACCTTTTAGCTCTTTTTTATGAGCATAAATAGGACAGTCAAAAGCCTTCTTTAACTCTAAAGCTGCTTCTATATGATCACAGTGATAATGCGTAAGTGCGATTGCTACAATCGATAAATTATTTCTTTGAACTTGCTTAATAATTCTACTGCTTTCACCACCTGGGTCAATTATTAGAGCCTTATTATCCTCACTTACAATATAGCAATTTGATTCATGCATTCCTATTACTAGCTTTTGTATTTGCATTTAATCCTCCTCGGTCAATTTAAACTTATGATAAAATATTAGTCTACTGGATATACTATTTGGAAAGTTTCAAAAATAACCTCTAACTCTTCATTAAATTCTATTCCTAGCTCTTTTGTTTCTTCTGTGAAGAAGTTAATATGACCTCTTCTCCAGTATTCTAGAGATTTATCTCCCTCTCCTTCTATCTGAGCATGTTCCTTTGTAATATCTTTAAATGGCAATATCTCAACTTTCTTAATCTCGATAATACATACCGCTTCAGAATCCCAATTTGTTATTACTATCAAATCTCCAATTTTAGGAATAGGCTCATTTTCAGCTTCAAATGATTTATAAAGTGATGCTGTTGCTCTTTTTATCCCTGATAGCGTAAGTTTTGCTAGTTCATTGGCATCAGCTTCATTGTTGCAAAAATGCCATGATTCGTAGGGTGTATTAATTGATTTTCCTGATATACTGATATAATTATCCCACATTTCTTTTACAGTCATTTTCTCACTCCCAATATAATTTAATATTATAAATTAATGAATATAGATTATCATTTCTTACTTTTTATAACTAAATTCGCAATAGCTGCAACAGCTCCAAATAATACCCCAGCTACTGGCCATATCATCCAGCTCTTATCCCATGCTCCATAGTAGAAGCTAATAAATAAATATAAAGCTGTAGTAAGGAGCCAGTATATTCCTGCAATGCTTCCAACTACTTTTGATTTTGCCTTTCCCTCTACAGAATACTCTCCTTCTTGAAGAAGCACATTAAAGCTGGACCATATAGTTCCTACTGTAACTAGCATGAAAACTCCAACAGCTACCATAAATAGTGTTCCTATGACCCCTATTCCATCTGTTAAATCTTTATCTGCAAATGATGATAATATTACTGGAAGCACTGAAAGTATACATAAAGTTACTCCTATAATATTGTACTTACTATATGTTTCTTTATATGCTTTCATTTTGGATTTAACCATACCTGATACACCATATTCAGTTTCTATAGGTTCCGTTTTTAGGTATTCAAAATCCTTGAATTTCATTCCAATACTTATAAATATAACAACTGCACTTGCTATTGTTATAAAAAATAATGTCAATGCAATTGCTTGTGATTGATTTTCAGAAAACGAAAATTGTTCAAACAAGTATAAATTTGATAGAGTTATAATTATAGCTGGTGACATTATACACATAGCAACTCCAAGAGCCATTTTATGAGCTATATTTTGAGTCAAATCCAAATATGAATTAGCCTCTTCCATTGATACATATCTCACACTCGACTCTTCGCTTTTGGATTCTTGCTCTACATATTCTTCTAGCTCTATACTATCCTTTAATAAATAATCTGTACTTACACCAAAAATTTCGCTTAGCTGAAGTATTTTATCCATACCAGGAACTGATTGAGCGCCTTCCCATTTTGATATAGATTGTCTAGATACATTCAATTTTTCTGCTAGGTCTTCTTGTGACCATCCACTTTTCTTTCTTAATAAAATAATTTTGTCCGCCAATATCATTATCCTTACCTCCTATATTGTTACATATCAAAATAATGTTTTCTTAGTTTAATAATAATATTTTGGGCAGTTGCACTCTACCAATTAGACTTTGTAATTTGTCAACTGGTAGTTGCAAGTAAGTAAAATAGCGGATTATAATTCAAGTACAGTATCAATTTCACACATTGCATTTAAAGCAAGCTCAGCAAATTCTTCAAATGAAATATCGAGAAGCTCTATTGATTTCATTGCCTCTCTATTTGCTCCAGCTGCAAATCTAGTTTCTTTCATGCGCTTTATTATAGATTTAACCTTTACACTTTTTATCTTTTTATCTGGGTATACTAGTGCGATAGCATTGATAAATCCAGTTATGGGATCAGCTGCGTACATTGCTCTTTCAAATGTACTTTCTATCTTACTTCCATTTGCTGGATTATGTGCCAAAATAGCTCTATACATCTGTTCATTTCCTATACCCTCTACCTTCATTACTTCCACAGTTTTCGGGCCATGAACTGACATATCACTTTCCCAGTCCACCAAATCATTGTCTAAATCATGTAATAGTCCAGCTATCCCCCAGTCATCAATTTTCTCTGGCTCTAGTTTCTCAGCTAACTTTCTCATTACAGCCTCCACTGCATAGCAATGTCTGATGATATGAGGGGTGGTAACATGTTTTTCTAATAGCTCTATAGCTTTTTCTCTTTGCATTTTCTATCCTGCTCCCTTAAATTTATTTTAAAAATTTATCTTCAATCCTAATAAGCTTTATTGACTTTGCCTCTAATTGACTAACTCCTTTAAATAATTTTTATTGATTTTTGGTTCCTATTGTTATATTATATAATAAATTTAGTAGAAATTATTCAAATAGTGTGATAAATTCATAAAACATTGAATGGAGAATTCAAATGACAAAGCAAATCCTATCACAATTAAATAAATTGCATCATCATCGCTAGAGGCTTGGTCTACTTCTGTAGATACAGGTCTATATCTGTTTGGACCTATATCTCCAGTGATGATAATAAATTAAGTTAGTTTATTATAAGCTATGTGAGATATACACTCACATAGCTTTTTTTAATATAAAAAAGGGGGAAATTTACATGAGTAAAAACTTTATTAAGCCGTCTATACTACCAGGATTTATGGAACTGCTTCCAAACGAGCAGAGAATATTTGATGATATCGCTACAAAAATATTGAAGGTATATGAAAAAAATGGCTGCTATCCTATTGATACACCAGTAATAGAAAAAGCTGATGTACTATTAGTAAAATCTGGAGGCGAGACAGAAAAGCAAGTTTATGCATTTCAAAAAGGAAAAAACGACCTTGCTCTTAGATTTGATTTAACTGTTCCATTTGCCAGATATGTAGCACAGCACATAAACGAATTAGAATTTCCATTCAAAAGATATCAGCTAGGGAAAGTCTATCGTGGCGAAAGAAATCAAAGAGGAAGATATAGAGAATTTTATCAGCTAGATATAGATGTAATCAATAAAGATAAGCTAAGTGTAGACAATGATGCTTGGGTGATTAGCTTAGCATCTCAAGCTTTCAAAGAAATAAAGCTTCCTAACTACAAATTCCAAATCAGCAATAGAAAAATACTCAGTGGAATATTTGAATATCTACAAATAGAAAATACATTTGAAACTATGAACTTAATTGATAAATACGATAAGATGCCAACAAATGAATTTCAAGCCGAATTAGAAAAGCTAATAGGAGAAGAAAAAAGCAATTTTATAAATAAAATTATGAGCATAAATGGTAGTTCAGCTCAAATTATAAATCAGCTTAAAGGTTTTGATATAAATGAAACCTATGCTGAGGGTGTAAATGAAATCGCTAGAGTAGTAAAAATGCTAGAAATTTTAAAAGTTGAGGAAAAAGAATATGATATAAACCTAAAAATCATTAGAGGCTTAGATTATTACACTGGTACAGTATTTGAAACAAAGCTCATAGGAAATGAAAGCTATGGCTCTATATGTTCTGGAGGAAGATATGACAACCTAGCTGAAAACTATACTGATACTGTTCTTCCTGGGGTTGGAATATCAATTGGATTAACTAGATTATTTTTCGTACTTCAAGAAATAGGCTTCATAGAAATCTATAATCTAAATAGAAGCGATGACTTCATTATACTTCCTCTAGGCGATACTATGGATTACTGCTCTATCATACTTGATAAGCTACTAGCTAACGGTTCTAGAGCTTCGATATATTTTGATGATGCTTCACTTAAGAAAAAACTTAAATACGCAAACAACTTAAAAATCCAAAATGTAATTATAGTAGGCGAGGAAGAAGTAAAAAATAAAATAGTGAAAATTAAAGATATGGTATCTGGAGAAGAAAAAATAATAAAAATTGATGACTTATAAAAAGTCTACATTAATAACATTCAAAATTCCTTATTAATTTTTTTAATTTTAACCTAATTCAAAAAAACTAAAAAAGTGCATTTAGAGAATCTACAATTTTAAACTATCTAAAATTAGTAATTCGCTAAATGCACTATATTGTAAACTAACTATATAAAACCAGGATAGTCGCTTAACTTATTTAGTCAGATTGGTATTTAATTTTTCCAAGAAATCTTGGACATTTGTAACCATCGTAACAACCTCTAGGCTACCTCTATCCTTTAATTTATTTACTGCAAACTCAGAAATATCAATAGTGTAAAAATTAACTGGTCTTATTTTATCTTTCTCAACTCTATATGATGGTGTCATATTCCCTATCGCTATAGTATGAAGTTGAGTAGCTAAGCATATCACAGTAGTAGCTTTATTTACATGCTTTCTCATCTCATCTTGAAATTCATATACATCAGCTATAACAATTGGAAGAGGTCCATCATCTCTTATAGATCCCCCTAAAACAAGAGGAACATCGTTTTTTACACATGAATATATTATTCCTTCATTAATATTCTCTTGCTTTATCAATTCCTCAATAGAACCAGCTTTACTTGCTTTGTTTAGTACATCCAGATGATTATAGTGACCATCTTTTACAGACTCCTGAGTATATATATGCTGTCCTAGAGCTGTCTGAAATAATGCACCTTCTAAATCATGAGTTGCTATAGCATTTCCTCCTATGAGAACATTAGCATAGCCGTTGTCAATCAAGCTGGACATAGCTTCTCTAGCTCCCTTAGAAAAAACAGCAGCCGGTCCTAAAACCCAAACAATATATCCATTTTCTTTCTCATATTTCAATAGCTCATACAGTTCTTCATAATCTTTAGTATAAGATGTTTCTCTAGATCTACCTGCCCTAAAACAAAATGCATCATTAGTACATGGGTTATTGTCTTCAAAACATTCAAAATGTACATAAATTCCCTCACTAGCATCTTCAGTTCTTCCAACAATCACCTTGTCCTCAGTTTTTAATCTTCTGAACTCAACGATATCAATTGAGTTATCTTCTCTTAGTACTGGTACACAGTCCATTCTGCTTTCTTCTGCCAAAATCCACTTACCATCTATTTTAAAATATTCGGGATATATCGACATCGCATGATAGTTATCGGGCGCTACTCTGTCCTTTTCTACTAGTTCATACTTAGCATTTTGCGCATTTTTGAATAAATCATCATTAAAATCTACTTCCTTATACTTCCTTAACTCGTAACTCATCTGAAAACCTCCATTAAACTGTTTGAATACTAGTTTAACACCAACACAAAAAGGTTTCAAATTTATATATATAATTTTTTTTATATATAAGAATGCTCATTACAACTGCTATTAGTTTTTATAAATAAAAAGACAAATCATTAATTACTACTCTTATTAAGCAGTTCATTTGCTAATCTAAGTAATACATCCTTTAACTCTACACTTTCCATCCACTTCATAGGGATTTTGCCAAGCCCTAAATAAGCTCCCAAGATGTTTCTTGTAATAGACCCTGTACTATCACTATCACCATCGTGGTTCACTGAAGCTATAAGACCTTTTTCAAAATCATTGCTATATTTAAGTGAAAAATATACTGAAATTCCTAAAGCTTCTTCTCCTACCCATCCTTCACCTAGCTCTGAAATGGCTTCTTCATCACTTACATTAGATTTTGCTAATTCAAGTGCTTTTACTAATATATCCGAGCATTCCTTATGGTTATCGTAATTTATTAGCTCAGCTATAGTCTCATTTATTGCTAGTTCAATTTCATTTCCTTCAATTAATGAAGCTATTAAAAAAGCAAAAGCTCCTGCTGAAAGATATCCAGATGGATGACCATGTGTAATCGCTGCAAACTCAGCTCCCATAACAAAAGCCTTTTCTTTTTCATAATAAAGCCCAACTGGAGCAACCCTCATAATCCCTCCGCAGCCTTTGCTGTTATTAATTGGATTATTAATAGAGCCTTGTTTTTTACTAGAGAGTGCTGATAGACATGTGTTTCCTGGAGCTCTTCTAGCATTTAGCTCTACTTTATTCAATAACCACCCATCATATATATGCTCATACTCTTTAACCTTGGTATATCCCTGTGTGATAAGCCATCTCTGATATGAGTAATAAACTGATAAAGCTTCATCACAGATTTGTTGATTATTAAGAACACTATCAGCTCTTAATATCCCCTCTGCTGTAAATATAGTCATCTGAGTATCATCTGTAATTTCAGCTTTTCCTGATGAAGATATTACTAAATCATGAATCCCTTCTTTACCATATTTACCTTTAATCTGACTATATCTCATAAATTCAACTGGCCATCCTAGAGCATCTCCTATAGCTCCACCTATTAAGCATCCTTGAAAATATTCGCTTTTTCTTTTCATAGCTGAATACTCCTTTAGCTAATGATTTATTTAATCATAATGTAATTTCTTTCCTTGGTAGTTATATTCTATATAATATTGAATAAAAAATAAACATCAACAAATATTACTTGTACTTGATGATGTTTATTTATCTCAATATAATTTTAGCATAAATTTTTATAATCTATCTCCTATAGGTGGTTCTAGTTGAGGATCTAGATAATCCATTGGCGGCTCTGGTTGTGGATCTAGTTTGTCAACTGCTCTTGGATATTTTAATTTAACTTGATTGCTCTCTGCTATCCACTCTACATCACAGCCTAGCTGCTCAGCTATAAACCTAAGCGGTAACATAGTTCTTCCTGGAGGAATAACTACTGGTTTTACATCAGGATTTTTTTCATCTATCATTTGTGACTTTCCATTTACCATAGCTATATTTTTCCCTATCCATAGCTCTAATACTACTTTATCATTTGTAATAGTAACTTTCTGTTCATCCTTATTCCAACTTACTGTAGCTCCAAGAGGCTCAGCTATATATTTCACTGGCAGCATAATTCTGCCATTCATATTAATTGGACTAGCATCAATCTTAATTGAAGTTTGATTTACTAAATAATCTGTCTTTCCTACATTAATCAAAATGTCAACATTTCCACCAAGATTTGGTGTAATTACATTTGGGATAGACGGACTGATTGCTCCAGGTATTTCAGGCTTAACTGTAGGTAGTATTTGCTTTGGCAATAAATCTATAGGTTCAGGCTTTACCTGTTCCAATAATTCATTCCAGTCTACTTTTTCATTGACACCAGGTATACTATCTTTTGAAATAGGAATAGAATTTACTTTCATAATAGGTATAATTGGTAAATCAACAAAACTATCAACCCCTACAGATAAATATGCATTCCATGTAGGCGATGACCAATTAAGCTTACTATTTAAATAATATATTTTAAATTCAGGTGAGACATTTGCAAATAATTCTTTCCCTATTTGTGGCGCATCACCATAAAATCTTGCTTGTTTAAGATTAGTACAAAATTTAAATGCGTATTTCCCCATTTGAGTAATAGTAGATGGTAGGCTTATGCTTGTAAGACTAGTACATTTTTCAAATGCTGAATTACCTATGGAAACAACTCCCTCAGGGATTGTAATATCAGTGAGATTAGTGCAAGACTTAAATGCATAAGCTCCTATCGTATCAACACTTGATGGCAAATTTATTTGGTTCAAATTATAACAAAGTGAAAATGCAGAGTCATCAATAGCCGTAATAGTAGAAGGTAAAGCAATAGTCTTTAAAGCATTACAATTGCTAAAAGCGTTATTTTCTATTTTATCAAGTTTTGATGGTAGCTTAACATTAGCTAAACTAATACAATCTTTAAATGCCCATTTATCAATTTTTGTATATTCTCCTTTAAATTCTATGTCTGTGATAGATGTACAAGCACTAAATGCCCCTATTCCTATTTTTTCTACAGAAGCTGGTATCACTACTTTTTTTAAATTACTACAATATAAAAAAGCAGAACCATTAATAAATTTTACTGAACTAGGAATTGAAATCTCAGTTAAATTTTTATTTGAACGGAATGCACTACTTCCTATCTCTCTAGTTCCTGCTGGAATTTCTGTAATTTTTTTAGTAGTAGGGCAAGCAAATAATATATCATTATCTTTATATAATATTCCTTCTCTACTTGAAAATACTTGATTTCCAGGGTTAACAATAAAGTTTTGAAGATTTTTGCAACCGTCAAATGCTATACTACTTATCGTTTTAACTTTAGAAGGTATTATTATTTGGTTTAATCCACTATTTAAAAATGCAAATTCCCCGATTTCTTCAAGACTATCTGGAAGCGTTATTTCTGTTAGACTTTTTGAATTAACAAATGAATCCTCTCCAATAACTTTTAAAGTACTTGGTAGAGTTACACTTTTAAGATTTTCGTTAAAGCTAAACGATCCAGTTTGTAGTTCTATAACTCCTTCAGGTATAACTACGCTAGTCAAGTTTGAATAGTAAAAAGCATTTGGTCCGATTGCAACTACTGGATATGCACCCATTTGTGACGGAATAACAACATCTTGGTCATTTCCGACATACTTAGTTATAGTAGCTAATCCATTTGCTGTTGTATATTGAAAGTCAGGATTTACTATTTTGTCAATTAATCCTGGGTCAAGAGGTTTTGCTACAATAGGTGGATTTGTAACTATTGGCGGCGTCACTGGGGTTATGGGTATCACAGGTGTTATAGATATTACTGGAGTAATAGATGTCATAGGCTGAGATGTCATTGATAATGCTGAATCTGTACCTAAAAATAATATGACACTTAAAGCAAGTACAAATGAAATGCATTTGAAACTTTTCATTAATAAGCCCTCCCCATATAACAAAATTAATAACACTGTATTTATACCCATATTTACATAAAATTATTTTTTTAAATTTATCACTCTACCCATAGTGGCTTAACTACTGCCTCTTGAGGTGTGTTATAAAATATGATGTTAAATGTTCCAATCAGCTCTGATGGGACTGTTGCCATATATACTGCTGAGGTGTGGGAAGGAGGATTTTTTTGCCGTACTATCTAGGCAGACTTGCAATATGTTTGCTAGTTCTTATTCCTTAAATATACTTACACTGATGCTGATATCTCCCAGTACTGCTAGAAGTTGAATAAACCAAGGTTTATAATTTGATTAAGTTAATTTTTAAATTCAAATAACAATTTCATAAAACCAACATTTACAATAAATTTAATAGGGATGCACATTATCGCACATCCCGACTAATAGCTATTATTAAATTACACTATTCATGACTTGTATTGAGTCATTTTTTATAATATTGATTCCAGATTTATTTATTGTGTTCATTTCATTTTCGTTTGCAGCCTTATTTACTAAATTTAATTTACACATTTTATAAAGCAATCCTACCAACATAACAGTATTTTTCACTACCAATTTATCTTGTTCTGAAAATTCGTTCCAATCTACTTTGTGCAATTTATTTACAACGTATGAAATATAGTTATAACTTTCTAAATATTTATTTCTTACTATATTAATAGAGTGAGTATAATCTTCAGCAGTTTTTTCAAGTTCATATAAATAGCTACAAATTTTATTTATACTACTTTCTGCTTTTTTCATTTGTGAATATGCTTCGTCAGCTTTATCAGATAGTTTTCCTCCAGTTACATTAAAAATAATTCCTCCTACTAATAGCCCGACTCCTAAAGTAGTAGCTCCTAATATTGTTGTTCCTAGTGCTATTCCACCACCTCCAGCTGCAATGGCTCCTCCTCCTAAAGCTGCTAGAGTAGCATTTGTAGCTGCAACGCCACTTAAAGACGCTATGGCAGTCCCTGTTGACGCTGTTCCTAATGCCATTACTGCAGATGTAGTTGCTCCAGCAGCCGCAAAACCACCAAATGTACCAGCTGCTGCTCCTCCTACCCCTCCTAAAAGCACCCCTGCTCCTACGGAAACTGTCTTTAATTCTTCCTTATCATATGTCGGAAGACTCACTCCATCTTTATTATATTGTTCAAATTTAGGTCTATTTTGAATTTTTTCTATAACGTTCGAAAAATCTTCAAAGCCTTTTAAAACTTTTAACTCTAATTTACCTAATTCATCCATTTTTTCATTAGTAAGTTTATTTTGGTTTTCAAATTTTTCAATATTTCTTCTATGCTGACTTTCAGTTGCTTTCATTGTATCATTTGCATCTTTCATTTTTTTTGCTCCATGTGCAGCTGTCCCTACTCCAGCAACTCCAGCTATTGCAGCTCCAACTCCTAAAATCAGTGGTATTGGCATAATATCATTCCTCCATTTTTTTTAATTTTTCACATTCAATTTTGTTTAAATTGTAATACATTTCTATATCCATTAATTTGTAGAATATTTGATTATATGTTTCATCTATCCTACATAATAAAGGTCGATTATTATAAATTGAACACAAGTTTCCAACTAAATACTTACATACTCCATGTCCATTATCTAAATCTTTATATATTTCTGAATTTCCTATATGCCTACAACAACAACCACACATATCACATTTATACATCATTCAAACACCAATGTTCCTTCCTTATTGGACATATGTTCATCAAAATCTCCTTCCCAAGCTTTTTTAATTCCTAATTTTTCGAATGTGTCTAATAATAATATATTTAATTCTTCATCAGATTTTGCATTTAAATATGTTTTTACTAATTTATTGTATTCTTGTGTTTCCTTTTTAAATAAATCAATATCTATTTTTTCAATATCACTTAAATAAATTAACAAAACTTCATTGATTTTTTTGTAAGATTCAATATTGATAAGTAATGAGTCATTTATTCCTAATCTTATACACATTTCTTTTAGAACTAATGTTATGAATCGAAACCATGCTATCAAGTTTAATCTCATAAAAAATAATAAGAAATTTCCTCCAGATCTAACTCCAGCATCTATGCCATCCATTACACATAATGTTCCATTTCCAAATAAGAGCATTACTCTTAAATCAGCATGTTTTTTACTTGGAATACATTCATTTAAAGGCTTTCCATATTGAAAATATCTTCTTAGAGACCAAATTAATCTAATAGATAAATCTGTAATAACTACTGGAATTGCTAATGAGATACCAAACCTAAAATCATATCCTTCTTGAAATGCTCTTGTTGCTATGGTAGCTAAATCTTGTTTATCTTTACCTACATTAAATTTTCCAAATTTACAAAATCCAAATAATTCATAAAAAGGTATCACTATACCAGAACCTCTACCGTTGTTACCTCTACTTCCTGATGAACCAGATATATCTGACATCAAGTGTCCAAACCAGTTTGCTATTCCACAAAACAATTTTGAAATAAAGTTATTCCCTCTCAACTCAAATTGATTATCTGTAGATATGGTTATAAGCTTTCCATCTGCTATGAATGATGATGTTGATGTAAATTGATTTAGTATTGAGAAAAATAAGCCAACTATATCTGGTGAGTGGCTTAATGACATCATATGATGATTTTTTGTTGACATATTAAATAGATTATTAACATCACCACTATGCCTCTGATCATAATTAACGTTAAATTTTTTCTCTAAAAATCCAATAGCACTTGCAACATTGCTCTCGTTACCTTCTCTAGGAGACCATCCAACCATTTTTGCAAACCCTTTTACGCTATTATCGACTTGTTCATCAGTCCACTTTGTTAAAACACTATCTTTTGGTGAACCTACTAAAAAAATGTCTACCATTCCACCAATAGCTCCACAAGCTACTGCTATCAAATAGTCATATTTATCACATTTATCTTTAGATAATATTAATTTTTTATTATCTTCTGTGTTTATTTCTAAATCATAATTTACTTTATTTTCGTACATTTGGTCGCATTTCCTTTCAACCCTCAAATTTAAATTTATCAAATATCATTAAAATGATATTTGATAATGAATATTTTAATTTTTATTCCTTTGGTAATATTTTGACCTTATCCCCCTGAGCCCCTAGCCACATGTATATCCCATCACCATATGACTCGGCTTTTATTGTGTATTTATTTCCTTCTTGGCTGATGATTTCTGCTGTAGGGAGTCTATCTAGTATGGCTTCTACTGATGAGCCAGTGAATTCAAATTCTACTCTAGTTAGTTCTCCTGAGTACATGAATTGTACTCTTTTTCTAAATTCTCCTTCTTGAAATTTTTTACCATGTGGGACTTCGAATTTTTCATGAAGGTTTTTGTAGCTATTTATTCTATCTATTCTATAGACTATAGGAATTTCTTTATCAGTATCTTCGTTATATGCTATAAGGTAGAAATAAAATTCTGAGAACATTATGGATACTGGTTTTACTATCCTTTCTCTTCTGTTGTTGTCTTGTCTTGTGTAGTCTATACTTATTTTTTCATTTTTGTTTATAGCTTCTGAAAGCTCCCATATTACAGATATTAGTTTTTTATTGTGTTGCAATGGAATATAATTAAATTGTTCGTTTTTTATAATTTTATTTATATGAGTTGTATGTTCTGGTAGGCTTTGTTCTAGAAGTTTTTTTATTATTAGGTCTAGCTCATCTTTACAAAATGCTCTACTTTCTAAGATTATCTTACATACAGCCATTATTTCTTCGTTTGTCAGCCATTCTCTTTGGAATTTTATGAGTTTGTAGCCTTTTAATTCTCTATCGTACTTTATCGTGCTGTCTTTTTCTTCGTAGTGTTTTTCTTGGATGTAGCACCTTAGGTCTTCTATGTCTCTTTGTATGGTTTTTTGATTAACATCATATTCTAATGAAAGTCGGTCTTTGGATAAAATCTCTCCTTTATTTAGCCTTTCGAATATATTTAGCATTCTAAAAGTTTTAGAACTGTCATGTATTTTTCCCATGTCATCACCTACCTCATATATTTTTTATTAATTTAGAACTAGATTTTTTTCTTGATTCATATTTGCTTTGTTCAAATTTTTATTTTGATACATGGCTATATCTGCATTTTTTATAAATTCATTTATTTTTATTTTAGTTTTTCCATTATATTCTGAGATTCCATAGCTGATACTGATATAAAATGGAAGTTTTTCTTTTTGATTTATAGCTGAAATACTTTCTTGTATTCTTTTTATAATTTTGGTTGCCTGCTCTTTGTCTGCATTAGGAAATACAATTACAAACTCGTCTCCCCCGAATCTAAATACAAAATCATCCTTTCTAATGCTTGATGTTATTACACTTCCTAGGCTAACTAAAAGTTTGTCTCCTGAGCAGTGTCCAAATGTGTCATTTATTGCTTTCATGTTATCTACATCTATAAAAGCTATAGTTGTTGGAGCATTTTGAGTAATTGTTCTATTTAATTCAAGCTGTAACCTTCTTATTCCATTAGATTTATTAAAAGTATTTGTTAAGTTATCTTTTGAGTAGTATTTCTTAAGTTTAGATATTTCCTTTTTTAGATCTGCTATTTTCTTATTTTTTCTCTGAAGTATATTCCTTTTTACTATAGTTCTTGTTTTAGTAATTTTATTTTTTGCTTTATTTTTTCTTGTATTTTTTCCCATAGTCTCACCCCAGTTTATTAGTGTATATTCTCATTTTACACATAGGGATGGACAGTATTAGTCCTTAAGAAATATTTTTTTATATTTTTTCACAGTTTTGTTAATTTTTTAATAAGTATATATACCTAGATTATACATCTCTTAATGTATAAGATAAACATATTTATTCATATTATTTACTTATATCAAATTTTATATTCCCTTCTATATATTTTTACTAGTTTTTTACAGTATGTATGTTGAGGTTTGATTATCTTGGGTATATTATTAGAGTTAATATACATATATCACATATGAGGAGGTATGATTTTATGAAAAGAGCACATGAGGTAGATTTTAAGGTTCATGGAGATGATATGCAGTTTGTAGAAATCCAGCTAGATCAAAACGAAACTATCATAGCTGAAGCAGGAGCTATGATGTATATGGACCAAAATATCCGTATGGAAACTATTTTTGGCGATGGTTCTGGCAGTGATGAAGGCAAAGGTCTCATGGGTAAAGTTCTAGGAGCTGGGAAAAGGGTTCTTACTGGTGAGAGTTTATTTATGACTAGCTTTACAAATACTGCTCCAGATAGAAAGTCTGTTGCATTTGCTGCTCCGTATCCAGGTAGAATCGTTCCTTTAGATTTAACTGAATACTCTGGAGAGATTATATGCCAAAGAGATGCATTTTTGTGCGCTGCAAAAGGTATAAGAGTTGAGATAGCTTTTCAGAAAAAAGTTGGCGCAGGATTATTTGGTGGTGAAGGCTTTATAATGCAAAGACTTCTTGGCGATGGTCTTAGCTTCCTGCATGCAGGTGGAACTATCATACAAAAAGAATTGGCACCTGGAGAAGTATTGAAGCTTGATACAGGTTGCCTAGTAGCTATGACTAATACTATAAACTACGATGTTGAGATGGCTGGAAATGTTAAGAGTGCTTTATTTGGTGGCGAGGGATTATTCTTGGCTACACTAAGAGGCCCAGGTCATGTATGGCTCCAATCTCTACCATTTAGTAGACTTGCTAATAGAATTTATGCTGCTAGTGGTGGCATGGGTGGCGGAAAATCTAAAGACGAAGGCAGTTTACTTGGAAATATAGGTATAGGAGATTTATTTGGAAGAGATTAAAGTTTAGAATGGAGTATTGCTATGAAAACTAAGGAAAAGGAGAAGTCTAAAATCAAGTTAGTAGAATTTGATTCATGGCTAGAGCCTTATGAAGACCATATAAAAACTAGGATTTCTAAATACAAAAAAGATAGAAAAAAGCTACTATCGGATGCCGATGATTTTACTGATTTTGCAAATGGTCATCTTTATTTTGGATTTCATAGGTCAAATAAAGGATGGTACTATAGAGAATGGGCTCCTGGAGCCGATTCTCTACATCTTATAGGTGAGTTTAATAACTGGAATCCAAGTTCTCATCCTCTTACCCATTTAGGTAATGGTTACTGGGAGATTTTCATTGATGGAAAAAAGTCTCTATGGCACGAGTGCCTAGTAAAGGTAAGGGTTACTAAAGATAATGTAAGTCATGATAAGATTCCACTATATATTAAACGTGTAATCCAAGACCTAAATACGCATAGTTTTTCAGGGCAAATCTACTGTCCCGAAAAGGATTATAAATGGATGACTCCTTCTTTTAAAATCCCTAAAAAGCAAGATTTACTTATTTATGAAGCCCATGTAGGTATGGCTCAGGAAAAGGAAGCTATAGGGAGCTTTTCTGAATTTACAAATATTGTTTTACCTAAGATAAAGGAAAAAGGCTATAATGCAGTTCAGCTTATGGCTGTGATGCAGCATCCATACTATGCATCCTTTGGCTATCATGTTTCTAATTTTTTTGCTGTTTCGTCGTGGTTTGGTACTCCAGATGAACTTAAAATTCTAATCGATACCGCTCACAGTATGGATATAGCTGTGCTTATGGATATCGTTCACTCTCATGCTGTAAAAAATACAGCTGACGGAATAAATGAGTTTGATGGAACTAGCTATCAATTTTTTCATGAAGGAGCTAGAGGAAATCACCCTGCTTGGGATTCTAAGCTTTTTGATTACTCAAAGCCTGAAGTGATTCATTTTTTACTTTCAAATATCAAATACTGGATGGATGAATATCATTTTGACGGATTTAGATTTGATGGTATTACTTCTATGCTTTATCTAGACCATGGATTGGGCAAGAGTTTCACTAGTTATGACCAGTATTTCTCTGACAATACTGATTTGGATGCTGTAACTTATCTTCAGTTTGCAAATGCTCTTATTAAAAAAATTAAACCCACTGCAATAACTATAGCTGAGGATATGAGTGGTATGCCTGGAATGTGTCTTCCTATTTCATATGGTGGATTGGGATTTGATTATAGGCTTGCTATGGGACTTCCTGATTTTTGGATAAGGATGCTAGAGCAAAGAGATGAAACTTGGAATATGTATACTCTCTGGTATGAAGCCGGTTCAAAAAGGCCCCATGAAAAACGTATAGGCTACTGTGAATCTCATGACCAAGCTATGGTTGGAGACAAAACGATTATGTTTAGACTATGCGATGAGGTTATGTATTGGCATATGCATAAATCTGACAACCACTACGTAATAGATAGAGCTATAGCTCTTCATAAGCTAATTAGATTTTTTACCTTGACGGCTGCCAGTGAAGCTTATCTGAATTTTATGGGCAATGAGTTTGGACATCCTGAGTGGATAGACTTTCCAAGAGAAGGAAATGGCTGGAGCTACAAGTACGCTCTAAGAAAATGGAGCTTAGAAGAGAATTCGGAGCTTAAGTATACTTATTTGAGTACTTTTGATAGATTTATGGTGTATTTTGCTCAAAATCATGATATTCTAAAGAAAAGCGAGTTTATTCAGGACTTATTTATCGATGATACAAGGAAGCTAATCGTATTTAAAGAACAGGATTTAATTTTCATTTTTAACTTCCATCCTACAGATTCATATTCTGATTTATGCTTCCCTACTAAAGATTCTAATTCATACAAGGCTGTTTTCGATTCTGATTTGGATATCTTTGGAGGCTATAACAGAGTCAGCCGAGACATAGTGTATCATAGTATAAATAATCTTAAGTTCAATGAAAACTGTATTACAATTTACAGTCCTAGCCGAACTTGCATAGTCCTAGAAAAGCTTTAAGGAGATGGTGTTTTGAGTAGTGCTTCACCTATTTATAAATTTATAAGATTATTTTTTGGTCTATTTTTATATTCTGTTGGCATAGTTATGACAATAAATGCAAATCTTGGGCTTGCACCATGGGATGTATTTCATAAAGGTCTAAGTACTACTTTTGGAATCACTATGGGACAAGCTAGTATTGCGGTAGGTTTTATGATTGTTATTATTGCCTTTTTTTTAGGAGAGCGCATAGGCTGGGGTACCGTGTTTAATATGTACTTCATAGGTTATTTTATCGATATCCTAATGCTTAACAATTTAATTCCTATTTTTGATTCCTTTATTCCTAGTCTAATTATGATGCTAGGTGGAATGTTTGTGATAGGATGTGCCACTGTAGCTTATATAGGCGCTGAGCTAGGCTCAGGCCCTAGAGATGGTCTTATGATTGCTCTTACTAAAAGAACTAATAAATCCGTGAGATTTATTAGAAATACTATCGAAATTTGTGCTTTATCAATAGGTTATCTTTTAGGTGGAACCTTAGGTATTGGTACTGTTATTATGTCGTTATGTATAGGATATTTTGTGCAATTTGCCTTTAAACTTCTGAGGTTTGATGTTACAAAAATCCATCATAGATATATAGATGAAGATATTATTTTTTTAAAGAAAAGATTTGCTACTAGTGAAAAATAAAAAAAGAGTCAAGAGGATATTTGTGTTATATTATCCCCAAAATATAGATTTTTGGGATAAGCACAGTCCTTTTGGCTCTATTTTATTTTTTGGATTTGTTTTATCATTAGCTCTTTTATAGTTTTATGAGATATTCCAGCTTCTTTCATGAGATTTATTTCATCAATTATTCCATTTGGGTGCTCTACCATATAGGCTCCAGCATCGCTTCCAAGTCCAACCTCTATGTTGTTTTCAAGAGCAAATTTTAAATTTTCTATCTGAAGCTGATATATTTTATTAACTGTATCCAGCTGATTTATTATAGCTTTTGGCTTATATTTCAGTATATTTCCAAGAGGTGCAAGTGTAGGTACCCATGTTGTACTTGAGCCTATGAACTCTTTTAGGGTTTGTTTATCTAGTAGATAGCCATGCTCTATAGTATCAGCATCTGCATCAATAGCCATCTTTACTGCTTCATTTCCATTTGCATGAACCATGACCTTAAGGTTTTCTTTCTTCGCCCTTGATATCATATGATTTAGCTCTAGTGGTGTAAACTGAGTTTTTTCGTAATATCCAAAGTTATCAAAATCCATAATACCAGTTACTATAAGCTTTACGTGGTCTATATCTAGGCTAAGAAGCTGCTCAAATAATCTATCAAAATCCCCCATAGTTTTTATGCTTTTTCCTAGGAAGTCTCCATAGCTACCTTCTTTATATATGGCAAATCCAGGCGTTTTATACTTTATTCCATTCTTGTCTGCTAGTTTTTTTGCATAAAGGGAGACGCCATATGCATCTCCCCCATCTTTTAGATAGATTATATTATTTTTCTTATATTTTTCTAAAATAGAAGAAATCCAAGCTGTTTTTTGGTTATCATCTGCCATGTTCCACTGCTTTATTGTAAATCCTGATTTAAGTGAAAGATGTATATGGCAATCTGATAAGCCATTTCCTATTCCCATATCTATGTTCATTTTTTAATCATCCTATTGTAGTTCAATTAGTTCATAGTCTTTAGAGCCAAAACCAATTTTCACAGCGTGCTCTATAGATTCTCTTCCATCGTCAAATAGCTTATCTTCACTTTGATTTTGAAGCATATCTATACAGGCAGCGTCTATTGCTACAGGATCCTTTGAAATAAATACTCCAATATCTGATGCAACTTCGTCCATATGCTGACCCATGCAGTCACATTCTTTAGTTATATTAATCAAATAAGTGATGTATACATTATCCTTGTCTTTTTGAGCTGCATACGCATATTCTGCGAGCTTTTCTTTAAAGTTTACTTCTGACCAATCATTTACTATAGCTCCTACTGGACATACTGCTATACAGCCTGCACATCCTACGCATTTTTCAGAGTGAATAAATGCTTTTTCTTTCATTTCTATTGCTTCTACATCGCATTTTTTTACACAAAGGCCACAGGATATACATTTTTTCTCTATTACCTTTGGGCTTATTCCAGAGTGCTGTGCTAGTTTTCCTCCTCTAGCTGCAAAACCCATAGCAAGCTGTTTCATAGCTCCGCCAAATCCAGCTGACCCATGACCCTTGAAATGTGCCATAACTAGAAATTGATTGTATTTTGAAAACTCTGTCCCTATTTTACAAGTTGAGAAGTATTCTTTATCTATCTTTATTTCGTCATAAGCTTCCCCATGGTCCCCATCTGCTATGATTATTGGAAGCTGAGTGAAACCGTGCTCTTTTGCAAGCTCTATATGACTATCTCTAGTAGTTCTTGAGCCTCTGTAGAGTACATTTGTCTCTATGTAGGCGCTTTCTATTTGATTTTCTCCCATATATTCTATTACATCCTTGTAACAGGCTGGTTTTATATATGTAGTGTTGCCTTTTTCACCGAAATGCACTTTCATGGGAACTGTTTTTTCCCAGATATGATTTTCATTTTTTACTAAAACTTCAAGTAACTCTCTAGCCGCTTTGCTTAGTTTTTCTTCAGATTTATCAGTAACTTTTTTAAAATAGACTTTTGACATAAGTAATACCTCCATCTTTATATTATTCTTCTTTGAAATATTTTTAAATGAATGGCTATTTTATAGCTTTCTAATTATATTTTATCATATTTATTATTTTTTAGCCTCATTGGATTATATTATAAAAATAAAGTTATTTTATTTTGTTTATTGTATACTTATTTGTGTGTTACAATATTTTTGTATGTTTATTAATTTTGATAAGTGCAGGTGATGGCTATGATTTTATCTACTCACTGCTATATAGAGCGTGACGATCAGATATTGATGATGCATAGGATAAAAAAGAAAAACGACATTCATATGAATAGATGGGTAGGACTAGGGGGTAAGATGAATCCTGGCGAAACCCCTGAACAGTGCATCATAAGAGAAATATATGAGGAGAGTAATCTAAAAGCTAATAGTGTAAAGCTTCGTGGTTTTATAACCTTTCCTGACTTTATGGGAGATAACGACTGGTATATGTTTTTGTTTTCTTGTGATGATTTTTCTGGAGATGTAATTGAGAATGAAGAAGGAAAACTAAAATGGATTCCAAAATCAGATATCAATCAGCTTGATATGCTTGAAGGTGACAAGATTTTTATGGAGTGGATGAATAAGTACAATTTTTTTACTGCTAGGTTCACTTATAAAGACGATGAGCTTATAGACTACAGTCTTGATACAATTATTTAATTTTTTCATAATATATTATTTTGGAGGTTACACTATGAATGTTAGAATTGATGAACAAGTAAAAGAAATACTACCTAATCTACAGCTAGGTATAATTGAAGCAAATGTTGTGGTTTCGCCTAGCGATGATGAACTATGGGGCATGATTGACTCTGTTTATAAGCATCTTCAGGAAACTCTTACTTTAGAGGATGTACTTAAAATAGAAAGTATTCAAGCTGCTAGAAGATCATATAAAAAATTGGGCAAAGACCCTAGCAGATATAGAGTTTCTTCAGATTCACTTATTCGCCGTATTCCTAAAGGAATGGATTTATATAAGGTAAATAATATAGTTGATATAAACAATCTTATTTCGCTAGAGACTGGCCATAGTCTTGGGTGTGTAGATTTAGCTAAAGTTAAAGGCGATGTAGTATTCACAAAGGGAAATGCGGGAGACTATTATGAGGGTATAGGAAGAGGTCAAATCAACCTTGAAAATATGCCTGTTTTTAAGGATGATGAGGGTTACTTTGCTTCTACAACTTCTGATTCTGTTCGAACTCAGGTAACTGAAGAAAGTAAGCATATTATGATGATGGTGATATGTTTTGAAGGTGATTCAAAGCTCAATGAGTATATAGAAAAAATAAACAGCCTGATGACAAAATATGCCGAGGCGAAAATTCTGGAGTCTAAAATTGTAGGTTAAAATAGAGATAATTCATAGGCTAAAAAAGTACAAGCCCAGATTTTGAGCTTGTACTTTTTTAATATTTTACAACATCAATTCCATAAGACATTGCAAGCTTTTTTAGCTCACTAATATAAATAGATGATGGTGCTTTGAGATTTTTAGATGCAGCTTTTATTCCAAGCTGTTCATATTTTTTTTCAGCATAAAAATGATGTGGTAAGAATTCTAATTTAGGATTATTTATATAGGATTTCATAAATTCAACTGTATTAATTATGTTTTCTTTATCTGAATTTATACTTTCAATCAAAGGTATTCTGATTATTAGTGGTAAATCCTTTTCTCCCATTTTCTTTATATTATCTAAAATAAGCTTATTATCTTTACTTGTCAGCTTAATATGCTTTGATGAATCCATATGTTTAATATCCACAAAAATAGTTGACATTTTATCTAAAACTGCTTCTACTTTTATAAAATCAAAATAGCCACATGTTTCAATTGCCATATCGATTGCTTTATCATAGAAAATTTCAGAAAGTGATTTTAACATTTCTAATTGAAGAGTAGGCTCTCCTCCAGAAAATGTAACTCCACCTCCAGAATATCTATAGAAGGTTTTGTATTTTATAACCTCATCTACAATTTCATTTATGTTGTATTCCTTAATAAACTCGCTATAAACTTGACTATTATTACATAGCTCAATCTGACTTTCTGGATTTGAGCACCAGATGCATCGAAGCGGACAGCCTGCAAGAAATATAAGCGTTCTAATTCCTTCACCATCATTTACTGAAAAATGTTGAGGCTTCATAAAATAACCTTTAAGAGCCTTTTTCGATATATTAAAATTCATCATGAGAAGTCCTTGCAATTATGGCATCCTGCATTGATTTCGAAAGATTGACAAACTGAGTGCTATAACCTGCTACACGTACTAATAAATCCTTATATTCTTCTGGCGTTTGTTGAGCTTTTTTTAATATTTCACTTGATATAGTATTAAACTGAACATGAAAAGCTCCAAGTGCAAAGAAGGATTGAATCATTGCTCCTAAATTACTTTGCCCTCTTTTAGTATTTACGAGGTTTTCATTTAGTCTTAAATTTAGCAATGTTCCTCCTGAATGTACATCTTGATTTAATTTTGCGGCTGATTTCATAGCTGCCAGAGGTGTAGTTTTATCACTGCCCACAAAAGGTGATACTCCTTCCGATAGTGGTTCTTTTGATTTTCTTCCACAAGGGGTAGCTCCTATAACCTTTCCAGTAGGCAAATAATTTGAAATTCCCATAAACGCTGTATTAAAAGGTTTTCCATTTATGTCCTTGTATGAATGTCCTACTTTATAGTAATGATTTGCTATATCACGGGCTATATTATCAACATAGTCATCATCATTGCCATATTTCGGCACTTCTATTGCCATATTTCTTAGCTCTTCAAAGCCCTCCCAATTTGCATTCATAGCTTCAATAATATCTTTCATTTCAATTAGCTTATCTTCGAATACTAATTTTTTTATAACAGCTAATGAATTTGCAACTACTGCTAATCCAATTCCTGTAAGAACTGGACCTAAATTATATTTAGCTCCTGCATCAACCAAATCTACACCTTTATCTAAGCATGATTCTATACATGAACTCAAAAAAGGTCTCGGAACCATTTCTTTGTGAAGCTTTTGTGCTACAAGTGTAGATATAACTGAATGCTCTATTAATTTATCAAATTCATCATAGAAAGCTTTTTCTACTTCATCAAATGATTTAAAATGAACTGCTGATTTATCTGTGATTCCAAGCTTCTCGTTATATATTCTACTTATACCATTATTAAGTGCAAATTCTAGCGCTGCAGCAAAGTTTATATTTACAGCAGAGGTCCACTCGCCTGTTTTTCTAAAATGAGGTACAACACATCCGCAATTATTCCAATCTCTAGCATCCTCAGGCTCATATCCAGCGTTTATGAGCATTTGATATCCTGCACTATCATTATGTATAGCTGGGAATCCTGTTCCAATGCTTACTAAATCAGTTACTGCCTCAAGAAATTCTGTAGGGCAGTCTTGATGAATTCTAACGCTTAAGCCTGGCTGATGGGTTTTAATATTTTTAGTAGCTTTAAGACACATATATGAAAGCTCATTTGTTGCATCTTTCCCATCTCTTGTTTTACCACCTACAGTTAGATTTTGAAATTGATTATAGCCCGCAAAGAATTCTGCTGTGTTGGCAGAAATAGTCCATACCCACTCCGATATTTTAATCCAAAAAGCTTCGATTAGTTCTTGAATATCATCCTTGCTTGATTCTTCACTTTCTATATCCGATTTATAATAAGGGTACATGAACTGATCGAATCTACCTATGTTTAATGCCAGTGGATTTTCAGATAATATTCCCCCTAGTTGAGTAAACCAAACGAACTGAATTGCTTCATGAAATGTAGTTGGTGGATTTTCTGGAACTGTTTTACATATTTGGGCAATTTTTATAAGCTCATTTTTTCTATTTGAATTTATTTCTATTGATGCTAGGTTTTCAGCTTCTTTTGAATATCTTTTCGCAAGAGTTATTATCCCTTCTGAAGTGTGGATAACTGATTCATAAAAATCTATTTTCCCGATATCCTCTGGAATATAAAGGGATAAAGTTTCTAGCTTAGCTTTAGCATCTTTTATTATTCCGCTAAACCCTTTTTTAAATAATACATCCTGATAATCTGGAGTGATTTCTCCTACTGCTTGTCTCCATTTCGAATCATTGTCAATTATTCCAGTATCTACGGCTATTTTAGCAGTTTTTTCAGGTAGACGTGATAAGAATGCCTCTTCTAAAGACTTTCCTTCCCAGTACGGGAATATAGCCTCTCTAACGTAGCTCTTTTGTTCATCTGTTATTTCATAAGGGTCTTGAACTCTATTGCTAAAATTATCCATTTCTTTGTCTACCCATGTCCACGAAAATTCAGGTGTAAGAATCCCGCACTTTCTAAATTCTCCTATTGCTCCTACTATAAGCTCATTATCAAAAATTTTAACATCTAGATTCTCACAGGTGAATTTAAAAGCTTTTGCTCTTCGTTGGCTTATGCTTTGTCCCTCAGTTTCTTTATGAGACTGAGTCCACAGCTTGGCTCTTTGGTATGATATAGCTGGTTTTGAATTGATATAATTTAGCCTAGCGCTTTCATTTCTAGCAGTAGTCATTGTATACCTCCTACTTAACCCAAAATTTATATTATTATGCTATATTATACATTGTGCGTTATAACATATTCAAGTACAAAAAAATAAACGAAGAAATTATCTTCGTTCTTAGTATTTTATTATATTTTGAAATATGACCTCTTCTTCATAAGGGTTAGAATATATGTGGACTTTATCACCTCTAAAGGAAATTGCTGAAGGTGCTTTTAGTATATATTGATTTTCGTCAACAATAAGCTTTAAAACTCCTTTTGTAACAGTAATATACTCTTCACAAGAACTATTGTGAGGTGAAGCTTGATGATACGCTCCAGGAAGAAGCTTTATATAAAAATATTCAAATCCCAGAAATGGGTTAAATGGAAAAACATTATATAATATCATTTTACCATCCGATTCAAACATAGCTTCTAAAGCATTTATATCAATTACTTCTGAGTCTTGTTTTTTACTACTTAGAAATTCAGAAAATGATAATTTTAGCCCAGTAGATATTTTCCATAAAGTTGATATCGTAGGAACGGATTCTCCTCTTTCAATTTGTCCTAGCATTGCCTTGCTCACACCCGTTAACTTTGAAGCTTCATCAAGAGTTAATCCCCTTTTAAATCTTATCTCTTTAAGAACTAATCCTATATTTTGTGATGGATCCTTCATTTTGTCTCCTTATTTGATAGCCAGTTCAAGTACTTCGCCTATGCTATCTCTAAATACTAGTCTTGCTTTGCTTTTTTTATAAACTTCGCCCTTATTTATAAGTATCAGATTATCTCCTCTATAGTAATCAATAAGGCCTGCCGCAGGGTACACACTTAAGGAAGTTCCCCCTATTATTAAGGTATCTGCATTTTGAATTGCCGATACTGATTTTTCTATCACTTCGTAATCAAGACCCTCTTCATATAAAACTACATCTGGTTTTATTATATCAGAGCATACATCACATAGAGGAACATCCTCTGAGATTAATACATAGTCAAGGTCAAAAAACTTATGACAGCCCATACAGTAATTTCTATGAACACTTCCATGAAGCTCTAGTACATTATTTGAGCCAGCTGCTTGATGAAGTCCATCTATATTTTGAGTTATTACTGCCTTTAGCTTTCCCATTTGCTCAAGCTTTGCAAGTGTATGATGTGCTAGATTTGGTTTTGCATTTGGAAATATCATCGAGGTCTTATAAAAGTCATAAAAAAGCGAAGTTTGATTCATAAAAAAGCTATGACTGAGCATGGTTTCTGGAGGGAAATTGTATTTTGATTTTATGTTGTATATGCCTTCCTCTGAGCGAAAATCTGGGATATTGCTCTCAGTTGACACTCCTGCTCCACCAAAAAACACTATGTTTTCACTAGCTTGGATGATTTTTGATAGTTCATAGATAGCTGTCTCATCCATAAAATTCCCTCCAGTCCCTGCTTTAAAAAATTTCAAATTCTTTAGATTATTTTTTTAGTATATCCTTAGCATCCATTATACTTAGTATCGCTAGCTCTAAGTCTTTTTCATTTTTCCTAATTATATAGGTTCTTGATTTATTCTCTTCAACTAACATATAGTCTTGATTACTATTCATTCCTATTATTACGTCTTCTATACTTTTTAAATAACCCAGAACTTCATCTAGCTCTATTCCATCTAGTAATACCTCTGCTATTTTTACTGTCCAGTCTTTTTTGCCAAGTGTAATTTTATTCATTAAATCTTACCTTCCATTTCTATTAATATTTGATTTATTATATTATAAGAGCTTACTTGTCCATAAGATAATCAGTTATTTCATTTATAACGTCATTGGCTGAGTCATATGGAACCTGACAAGTACCAACCATCTTATGACCTCCACCGCCATGTTTTAGCATTAGCTTTCCTATATCTGCAGTGCATGTTCTATTTAATATGCTATAACCAACAGCAATGCTAACATTTTGTTTTTGCTTTCCATCTACTATCCACATAGAAACATTTTGCTCAGGATATAAGCTATATATCATAAATCTATTTCCTGTGTATATAGTATCAACATCTCTAAGGTCTGTTATTATTACATTATTTTTAATTGCTGTATGTTTTTCTACCATACTTTTAAATTTTTCTGTTTGATCAAAATACATATCAACTCGTTCTTTTACATCAGGTAACTCAAGAATTTCTTCTATTTTCATATTTCTAAAAAGATTAATCAGCTCTTCCATAAGCTGGTAATTGCTAATTCTAAAATCTCTGAATCTTCCTAAGCCTGTTCTTGGGTCAGATATAAAACCAAGCAGTATCCACCCATTTGGATTTAAAATTTCTTCTCTTGAAATTTGACCAGAATCAACTTTATCAACTGCTTCAATCATTTCTTTATAGTTCGGAAATTTTGATTCCCCGCCATAGTATTCATATATGATTCTTGCTGCAGAAGGTGCGAGTCTACTTTCTCCTTTGACATCTTGATTCCATCCTAAACGATCATTTTCAGATGTATGATGGTCAAACCACATTCCACACCCTTTAACATAAGGAACATTGGCAAGTACATCATTTTCCGTAGGCTGAAATAAGCCATCTTGTAAATCTTTTGGGTGTACGAATGTCCAGCTATCTATAATATCAGCTTCCTTCAATAGCATTCCACAAATTAATCCATCAAAATCCGAACGAGTAACAAGCCTCATATTCATTCCTCCTGCAATTTGAATTTAGTTTATTTTACCACTTGGTATTACTTCTCTCAACAATGTTTTAATGGAATCTCTAGCTTTACTGTAAGCCCTTTGCTTTCATTTATATAAGCAGAAGCACTCCCACCTAAAAGTACCATGTTTGTGCTTACGATATAAAGTCCTAACCCATCTCCTTGAGTTTCTTTATGCTCATTGCTTCTATAGTAGGCAGTAAATATTTTATCTAACTCTTCTTGCTTTACTCCCATTCCACTATCAGCTACCTCAATTGTAACAGAATTATCTAGTTTTTTTACTGAAATATCTACTTTACCACCATATGGAGTAAATTTATAGGCATTTGTGAGTAAATTATACACTGATTGATTTATTTTATTTTTATCTGAATGTATTACTAGTTCGTTTGAAAGACTCGATGTAAGCGCAATATTTTTCTTAGAGTATTGTAAGCTAAGGCTTTTTATAATGTTTTTTATTTCTTTTGTTAAGTCAAGTTCAGATAATTCTACAGATGTATCATCACTATCATCCGTTATTATATCTGAAATATTTGTCATCATTTCAGACAAAGTATCTATCTGTTCTAGGCATAGATTTAGATTTTGCTCATCTAATACTATCACTTCATCTATAGCTGCTTCTATATTTGATTTTAAAATAGTTAGAGGTGTTCTAGTTTCGTGAGAAAGCTTGTCAGCTTTTTCTTTTCTTATTTTGGTCTTAAGTTTTAATCTAGATGCAAGGTTTAGTAAGGTTAACTGAATTTGTTTGATTTCTACTGTTTCTGAAAGTGCTATATCGACCTGATCATCTTGCTCTATTTTACTTGCATAATAGGCAGTGTCTATGAGCTGCTTTGAAAACTTAGCACTTACTATCCAAATAATTAATCCCGCAATAATAGCAACTGATATAAAAGCAATAGCTGCTCCACTATATAGTGCTTTATTAAAAAGCACTGAGGTTTGCCAGTTTTTTACATCTTTATTTCTAATTATTTCAAGATTTCCTATTTTTTGATTTTCATCATTTGAAACATCAAATATATCTGCCTCAAGCTCCAAACTATCCTCTTGGTTATTTCCAGAGTTCATATGTCCCTGACCCATCGCTCCACTCGAGGTGAAAAGTAGTCTGCCTTGATTCGAATATATATTTATCTCTACTATAGGGTCACTCATATACGACGATAAAGTCCTTCTATATGCCATCTGTGACATCATCGGTCTTGAACTACTTGAGCTTTCTTTATCCGCTATTATCTCTTGAGCTATTAGTGATATCCTAGCTATATTTTGATTATACTCCTGCATTATATAGCTATTAAAGTAGTTATCTATATATTTACTCGCAATAAAAGACTGTATTAAAACCCCTACGGAAAGTATTGCTATTATAATAATAATGAGTTGATTTTTAATCTTCATCTGAGCCTCCAAATATATATCCAGCTCCATATTTTGTTTTTAAATATTTAGGGTTTTTAGTATCCTCTTCAATCTTGTGACGTATTTTTTTAATATGAGCATCTATAGTTCTATCAAAACCATCAAAATCATTGCTAAATGCAAGCTCTATAAGCTGCTCTCTAGATAATATCTGCCTAGGATTTTTAAAAAAAGCATATATTATTTGAAATTCCTTTGATGTTATATCAATTTCATCTTCATTTTTATATAGCTTTTGTTTATTCAAGTCGAGCTTTAATTCGCCCTCTATTAACACTTGTTTATCTTCTATTGCTTTATAGGTTCGTTTTAGCATAACCATTACTCTTCTAACTAATTCTTTGGGACTAAAAGGCTTTGTAACATAATCATCTGCTCCATTTTCAAAGCCTTTTAGTCTATCTACTTCCTCTTGCTTTGCCGTGAGCATAATAACTGGTACGTCTGATATAAGTCTTATTTCTCTTAGTACTTCAAATCCATCGATTGTAGGCATCATAACATCGGATATGACTAAATCAGGATTTGAATCTCTAAATAAGGCAAGACCTTCTATCCCATCGTTTGCAATTAGGGTAGTATAGCCTTCTTTTTCCAAATATTTTGCTACTATTTCACTGATATTTTTCTCATCTTCTATTATTAATATTTTAAATGGCATTGTAATTTTTCTCCTGTCAAAATCATATATTTACTATATAGTCCATTCATCGTGTATGATTCCTATGATATAAAGCTGAGAGTTATATTCCTCCATCACTATTCTTAAGCTAGTCCAGTCCATACCCGTATACTGTGGATCAAATCCTGTAAAATGAAACTCCACAAACTGAGCATTTGGATATACCTCTTCAATATTATTTATAGTGTTTCCTGTTTGAACTATTTGATTATTTCCTACAATATGAGGGTTTGCAAAATCCTGATTATATACGAATCTATCATAGTAATCTGAAAAAATAAGGTCTATTGGTTCTCCTGAGCCGTCATAGCTTCCCCAAGTATAAATGTCAGAAGAATTCATGTAGGGCTCTAGGTCATTGGCAGTTACTATTATATCATTTGTTTCATCTATATATGCATATGGTGAAAATCTTATTCCTTTTTGAGGATGTGCATAGTTTTTAAGTTCATTCATATCTCTTGCTTTTAATATGTTTACTACCTTAGTAGCTAGAGATAAAGATGTCATTGCACCAGCCTCATTATTTGCGTCCTCATTTAATTGCTCTTCTAAGCTACTAATCTTTTCTTGCAAAATTTTATTCTCATCTTTTAGTGAATCGAGCTCTTTAGACAAATCCTCTGTATTTTGGGGAGTACAAGCACTAAATATCAGCATGAATATTAAGCCTAAAGCTAAAATAATATTGTTTTTATACATAAAAAACCAACCTCCTTTTTAGATAATTTACCCTAAAATCATAAATTCATCCAAAATTTAGGTTGGTTTAAAATTAACTACTTGTTTATTTTTTTAGATAATAGAAATAGTCCATTTTCCAATCTGACCAAGTAATATATCCATTTGCCTTTAAATTTTCTAATAGCTGAGGTTTTTTTAGATTTACAGTAGTATATGGTGTAAATCCAGTTTTATTTTTTTGATATAGATAATCGCTAAATATCTCTATAGTATCTATATCTTCATCTATAGCCACAAAGCAGGTTTCCACTTTATAGTAGATAATGCCTTTCTTTCCGTTTATTTCCCAAAAAGCATCTTTTTTTATAAGTATATCGTACAATTCTTCTGTTACATCCATAAAAGTGAAGTCACAGTGAAATACCATATCTCTTGATTTAAAATAATCTAAGTTCATAAACTCCTCTAGTGTAGGCTTCCACCTAGTAACTACAAAAGACTTAGTCGTTATCACTGCATTATTCTCTTCATACGGCTTCATAACTATCATATGCTGCTGCTCTAATTCAAAGCCTGAGGATTCAAGCATCTTTCGACTAGCTGCATTATTAAGATGAGTACAGGCTCCTAATTTATTTACTTTCCCTTCTTCAAGATATTTATTTGCCAATTCACTCATATATTCTTGAATTCTTCTTGCTAATTTTTGACCTCTATATTCCTCATGTACCCTAAGTCCCTCAAGCCATCCCATATGCTCTGGAAGTATAGAAAACTTTGAAATTCCAGCTATTTTATTTTTAGCTTTGTCTATTATACAGAAAAATTCTCCTTTTTCATCATCAACCCAGTTATGAAAAACCAATGGCATATAATCAGTTCCATCCCATATGTCTTTGCACATTTCTTTTACTTCCTCGTAATCGTCATGGGTTAATAGCCTAAATTCGTACTCCATATTATGCTCCCCTTTTTCTATGTATAGTTTTGCTTATATAAAATGTTATTTTTGTACGAATTATATTATACCATTATAAAAGTTTTTAGAATATTCAATTTTGATTTTTCTTAGGGACAAAAATACGACATAATGATATAATATTTCGTTGAAAGATGAGGTGTAAAAATGTCAGAACTAGCAGGAAATGGTTGTGAAGTTTTGGTGCCTTTTAATGAAAGAAGGCCCTTAGATGTAATTGAAAGAAGTATAATAAAAACCTATAGAAAAGGTATATGGTCAAAATTTTTAAAGGCATTAAATGACTACGAAATGATTCAGCCAGGCGATAGAATTGCTGTAGCTATATCAGGCGGCAAGGACAGCATGCTTATGGCTAAATTATTTCAAGAGCTTCAAAAATTCAGCAAGATTCCTTTTGAGGTTGAATATATAGCTATGGATCCAGGTTATCATCCAAGCATAAGAGAGCTTATGATGGATAATTTTAACTATCTTAATATACCAATTAAGGTATTTGAAACTGATATATTTAAAATTGCCGATAAAATAGCCCAAGACTATCCTTGCTATATGTGCGCAAAAATGAGGAGAGGCGCTCTATATAACAAAACTAAGGAGCTAGGCTGTAATAAGCTTGCTCTAGGACATCACTTTAACGATGTCATAGAAACAACTATGCTAAATATGCTCTATACAGGAGCATTTAAAACCATGCTACCTAGACTCAAGTCTACAAATTTTGAAGGTTTAGAGCTCATTAGACCTCTTTACTATGTGGAAGAGGTATTTATTGAGAGATTCACTCAAACAAATGGAATCTGGCCCCTTAACTGTGCCTGTATGGTAGCTGCTAAGAAGACTGGCAGTAAACGTAAAGAAATGAAAGAGCTTATTGCTAATCTAAAAAAGAATTTTAATAATGTAGATAAATCTATTTTTAAAGCTGCCGAAAATGTGAATTTAGACTGCGTTCTAGGCTGGCAACAACACGGTGAAAGCTTTTCCTTTTTAGATGAATTTGATTCAACAGATGAGTAAAGATTAAAAAATGAATATTGGGAGGTTTTTATGAAAAAGAAGGATTTAGTAATGGCTTTAATGGTTGTCATCATATGGGGAGTCAACTTTACTGTTATTAGATTGGGGTTAAACGGTGTGCCTTCTATGCTATTGGCAGCACTTAGATATACCTTTGTACTACCTGCTCTCTTTTTTGTTAAGCGTCCTAAGATAGACATGAAATACGCCATCGCCTACGGATTATCTGTAGGTGTTGGTCAATTTTCATGTCTTTTTTATGCAATGCAAATAGGTATGCCTGCAGGATTATCTTCAATAACTCTACAATCAGCAGCATTTATGACTCCACTACTTGCTTTTTTATTTCTACATGAATCCATAAAGCCAAAACAAATAATAGGGCTTTTTATAGCTGCTATTGGACTAGCTTTTATTGCAAGCAATGTTGGCAGTATCACTACTGTTCCTCTTCCTGCACTTTTACTTACATTATCGGCTGCATTTTTCTGGGCTCTATCAAATATTGTGCTTAAATTCGCTTCAAACAAAGCTGAAGCATTAGGTGAGAAAATCGATATGCTTGGTGTTGTAGTATGGACTAGCTTAGTCCCTCCTATCCCTCTTTATATTTTTTCATTTATACTAGATGGCCCAGATGTTATGCTAAAAACAGTAACTTCTCTTAGCGCAATTTCTATTTTCTCTATTTTCTATTTGGCATTTGGAGCTACTATTTTTGGTTATGGAACTTGGAGCGTACTTCTTGGAAAATATCCAGCTTCAAAAATAGCTCCTCTTTCACTTATGGTTCCTGTAACTGGACTTCTTAGCTCCCAGATTATTTTAAAGGAACAGCTATCAACCTCTCAGTGGACTGGAGGCTTCATTATCCTGCTTGGACTTATATTCTCTACTTTAGATATAAAATCATTAATTAAATTTAATAAGGTATAAGAAGTATAGGCTACTTCATACTTTGAGAGATGTTATTTTTTTATCTAATTTGACACTTCACATTTTTGAAGGTATCATCATATTTGAAATTTGACAGATAAGGATGTGATGTGTTGTTTGCAAGTGCAACTGCAATACCAATTACTATTTTTTTAGTTATTTACGGTATTATTATCTCGGAAAAAATCAATCGTACGGCTATCTCACTCTTTGGGGCTATTGTTATGATTATCCTAGGTATCTTAAATCAGGAACAGGCAATAGAGCACATTGATTTTAATACCATAGGTCTTTTAGTAGGTATGATGATTATTGTTAATATTTTAAAACGAACAGGTGTATTTGAGTACTTAGCAATAAGAGCCGCAAAAAAAGCTAAAGGCGACCCATGGAAAATACTTGTTTTATTTGCAATTATAACTGCTTTTTCTTCAGCATTTCTGGATAATGTTACTACAATTTTATTAATTGTACCAGTGACCTTAGTTATCACTGATACACTTGACACGAACCCTATTCCATTTATGTTTACTGAGATACTAATAGCTAATATTGGAGGAACTGCTACTCTTATAGGTGACCCTCCAAATATAATGATAGGGAGTGCAACTGGTCTTGGCTTTGTGGACTTTATCGTCAATCTAGCCCCAGTGGTTATCGTTATTTCAGTAGCAACTTTATTTTTACTTAAGCTAATTTATAAGGATTTTTTAAAGGCAAAGGATGAAAACAAGCAAAAAATAATGAAAATGGACGAAACAATAACTATAAAGGATACACTACTTTTAAAAAAGAGCTTAATAGTATTATTTATCACCATTCTAGGATTTATGGTTCATTCTCAGTTTCATTTAGAATCAGCAACTATTGCTCTTGGAGGGGCTGCACTGCTACTGGTTATAAGTAAAATAGATCCCGAGGAAATATTGTTCGAAGTAGAATGGACAACAATTTTCTTCTTCATGGGATTATTTATTCTAGTTGGCAGTCTAGTCGAGGTCGGAGTTATAGATAATCTTGCAAAAAAAATGCTAGAGCTTACAAAAGGTAATTTGTTTGTAACTACTCTTACTATTTTGTGGGTATCAGCAATTGCCTCCGCATTTTTAGACAATATTCCTTTCGTAGCAACTATGATACCTCTTATTAAAGCAATGACAGCTTCTGGACAATTAGATGCAAATCCTTTATGGTGGGCACTTGCACTAGGAGCGTGTTTGGGTGGAAATGGTACTATAATCGGAGCCTCTGCAAATGTTATTGTTACGGGTATAATGGCAAGAGAAGGACGTCCTGTAAGTTTTATGAGTTTTATGAGAATTGGTTTCCCTATGATGATTGTTTCGATTATAATTTCTACTATTTACCTAATACTTTTTTATGTATAAAATATATATAAATGAATTTTTACACAAAATTTTTTGTAAGATAAAACTTATGCTCTTATATATATTGTAAATAGTATCTAGAAGGGAGACTTAATATGAAAAAATACATAATTAGCACAGAAGCTGCTCAGCATGCAATGAAGTTAACTCAAATGGGTGCGAATGTAAAACAGGTAAGTGGCAAATTATGCTACGTATCGTTTGATTTAGGTTATATGACACTAGAATATGTATATAACATAAATGCTAAAGGCAAGTATTTCTTAGAAAGAATAAAACCCTACCCACTTCCTATCAAAGCTTATGATAATGAGGATGACGTAATTGATATAATAGAAATAGATGTAGAGCAGTTTAGAAATGCCGCTAACTCATCTCATGTAAGTGAGTTCATTACAATAAGCAACAAACTACATGAAACTATTAAGAAATTTGAAGATTTGTTTCTATATTATAATGTACCAGCAGAACAAATTAGCCTTTTATTAAAAGAGGTTGATGAAATGAACGATACTATAATGGAAACAAAAGCAAACAGTAAACGAGTTTACACAAAAAAAGAGCCAGAGACTCTAAAGTAAATTGTTATATGCTCGACACATTATTATGTGTAAAAATTAAAGCAGCCTATTGTTAGCTCCTGTGTTACTAAAATAGAGTTAATCTATTTTTTAGTAATACAGGAGCTTTATACAATAAAACTGCTTTATTTATTTTATAATATTAGCCTAATAATGGCTTTAGTTTCTTTTCTCTTTCAAAATCTTCATTTGGCTCCAATAAGCCTAGTTTGTCTGCAAACATTTTTGTAGTGCTCGCTTGTATTAGAAGCGTTACAAGTATTGTCATAAATACTGCAGATGAAATGATATCACTATATGGCATTTTCATAGCTACGATTATTGATGATAAAGCAGCTGGTATAACGCCTGTCTCTCTCACCCACATTATAAACATAAGCTCTTTTGATGACCATTTTACTTTTCTATCAGGTAAAGTACATATTAATACTGATATAGGTCTAGCTACAAGCATAAGAAGTAATACAAATACAAGTGACTGCTGCCAGTATTTCGCAAGGCTTACAAAATCAACATGTGTTCCAAGAAGTACAAATATTGACATTCTCATTAAAAGTGCCACTGTTTCTCTAAAATGCATTTGGGAAACGAAATCAGTTTCTGGAACCCAAAGCTTAAATACTTTTTTATTTCCGCAAATAAGCCCCGTAACAAATGTAGCCATGTAGCCACTTCCTCCTAGCTCTTCAGCTAGTACAAATGATGTCGCTACTGTAACTAGTGAAAGTATAGGTGCAAAATCATGGAAGTATCCATATTTTGTGTCTGAAATTAAAATTGAGAATAAAACTCCTACAGCTACTCCTACAGCTATTCCTCCAAAAATCATAACTCCTAGTGTCTTTAGGTTAGCTGTTAGGCTAAATGTTCCTGAGTTTATTACTGCAAGTATAGCTACAACTAAGATTGCACCTACTGCATCATTAAATGCTGACTCACTTATAACTGTTTGCTTTACTCTTTCTTTTATTTTTATCTTCTTAAATACAGGAACTAAGGTTGCCGGATCAGTTGAAGCTACTACAGCACCAAGTAAAAGTCCATATATCATTGGAATTTTAAAAATATATATTGCTGCAAAACCTACTACTGCCGCTGAAATAACCACTCCTAGTGTAGACAGCAGGGAAACTGAAGTTTTTATATCATTTAATACTCTTAGCTTAACCTCTCTTCCCCCTTCATACAAAATGAAAGCTGAACCAAAGGTTAAAATCAACTGATTTCCAAGTGGATAATGGTCTATACTTACAAGATTTAATACTGATGGTCCTATGATAATTCCAGCCAATAAATAAAGCACCACATCTGGTACTTTTATTACTTCACTTATTCTGGCAAATAGCATAGCAGTAATTACTAAGATTACAAACATAACTAAAATTTCACTAGTCATAATCATTGCTTGAGTCTGCATTTAAGATACCTCCATTTATAATTGCTTTATGAACAAATGAAAGTATACTCTCATGCAAGTTAAATAGCAAAATCGATTAAAGCTTGGATTAGACTAATATATACTGAAAATGTTAAAGGATATCGATTTCCTCCCATTGGTTCTAATCCAAGCTCTTTTTTTCTTTGATTATCTCTGTTTTTCTATTATTTTTCATATATATTATTTAAATTTAATAAACTTTAATGTAAAATCCATAAATTCCTCTATGCTATCTATATATCCTGGCTTGGTTTTCCCTCTATGTTCTTTTGTCTGCCACATATACAAAACTTCAAATCTTTTTATGCATATATCTAAATCTTCTTTTCCTAAAATTATATAATTTGATTCTAAATCTAATTCTAGCTCAGGATATTTTGAAATAATTCTATATAATAAGCACACCCCATGATACATAACTTCTGCATCAAATACTTCTCTTATCTTTGAAGTAATAATAGGTATAGATTCTTTAACTAATTCTATATCATTTGGAATTGCAACTGTAGATTTAAAAATTGTTTGAGTCTGTATGTTGTTACACTTGCCAGATAGTATTTTAATTACTTCTGAATAAAATTCAGGTGAAGCAAACTTCTCAATCATTTTAAAGCATATTGTTTGTTTAGAAGTATTTTGATTTACAGCTGTAAAAAATATTTCAAGAAAGTCTTCTACTTTTTCTGGATTTCCAATCATTTTGTTAAAAGATAAAAGAGGAATTCTATCAACTTGATTTGCATTAGAAATCAGATTGCTCATTGGTTTAATAATATAATCTCTATTCATAATTTTCCTGATTAAATATCAGTATCTCCCCTTTTTATATAAATTTTATTTATATGAGCTTACACCCCTGTTTATAAATTATTTTAATTTTCTTACTTTATATAATAATATATTTTTGTTAATAATTATACAATTTAATAAATATAAGTATCAGAATTAAATTATTTTAAATAATGTAAAATTATTTTTTTCAAGAGAAAGCGCCTTAAGTGTTTCACTTAAAGCGCTGTAAAGCTTTATTTTCAATTTATTTTAGCTAATGATTAGAACAGGTACATTTGAGTTGTGAACAACTTTATTAGTTACGCTTCCTACGAAAAATCTTTTTGTAGAATTGATGTTTTGAGTATTCATAATAACTAAATCAAACTGCTCTTCTTCAGAGTATCTAATTATTTCATCAGCTGGATTTCCTTTCAAAAGAACGGTCTGAGCGTCAATGTCTTTAAGTTTAAATCTTTCAGCAATGTCCTTTACAATCTTCTCGGCATATTCTACAAAATGCTCATCTTTCATGTCCAGTAAATTAGATAATTGAGGGTGTGAATGTTTATCAGAAAAAGGAACTACTGATAGGATAACTAAGGATGCATCAAGCTTTTGTACTAAGTCGCAAGTGATTTTAAAGGTTTTGTCACTGAGCTTTTCGATGTCAACTGGTAATAAAATTTTTTGCATTAATCTTACCCCCTCTAATAAATTTGAAGCTATATCAGCTTATTTTATTTATACCCATTCGAAAATATACTTATACAAAATTTGTCATTTTATTATTAATAATTAATTAATACAGATTTCCCTAGTTATAATCCTATTAAAGTGGTAAAATAGCATAAATTGAAAACTTTTAAGGAGGATTTTGTAGTGATTTTCGATGATAGAATGGATAGATTAAAAAGAAGAGCTGAGCTTGCTAGTGGAAAGCTTCTTCCAGATATGGTTCTAACAAATTGCAAGGTTATAAATGTTTTTAATGGAAAAATAATCCATGGTAATATTGCTATAGATGGTGGAAAAATAATAGGAATAGGTCCATATGAAGCTAAAGAAAAAATTGATTTAGGTGGTGCATACGTAGCTCCAGGTCTTATAGATGCGCACATGCATATGGAATCTACTTTAGTCACTCCTGGTCAAATGGCTAGAATAATTGTTCCAAGAGGAACTACTACAGTAGTGGCTGACCCCCACGAAATTGCTAATGTTTTAGGAATTGAAGGCGTTGAATTTATGCTTGATGCCACTGAAAAAACTACTTTAAATGGTTTTTTTATGCTCCCTTCATGTGTTCCTTCTACTGACTTCGAAACATCCGGTGCAAAACTAAATGCAGATAAGCTTTCTGAACTATTTAATCACCCAAAGGTTTTAGGCCTTGGTGAATTAATGAATTATCCAGGGGTTATAGCTGGAGATACTGATATGCTAGAAAAAATGAATATGGCTCAAAGTAAAATTATAGATGGCCATGGTCCAGAGCTAACTGGTAAAGATTTAAATGCCTATATGATTAACGGAGTTAGAACAGAGCATGAATGCAGCACAATAGAAGAAATGCAGGAACGTATTGGTCTTGGAATGTATATAGCAATAAGAGAAGGTTCAGCTGCTAAAAATTTGGATACTCTCATAAGAGGAGTAGACGAATATAATAAACATATGTGTATGTTCTGCACAGATGATAAAAATCCAGAAGACATCTTAAAGGAAGGTCATATAGACTATAACGTAAGAAGAGCTATAGAGCTAGGAGTATCTCCTATTACTGCTATTCAAATGGCTACTATAAATCCCGCAAGATGCTATAATTTAAGGGATATAGGTGCGATTGCGCCTGGATACGATGCAGATTTAATAGTGTTTGATGATTTAAATACTTTTGAAATAAAAACCGTTTATAAAAAAGGCATAAAAGTAGCTGAAAATAAAACTGCGTTATTTGAAACTCAAGGTATAGATACAAGTAATGTTACTAAAACTGTTAAGCTTGATAAAATAACTTCTGATAAGTTCAAGCTCTTCTTGAATTCAGATATTGTTAATGTAATTAGAATTATACCAAACAGTATAGTCACTGAATCTGTAACAAGAAGAGTATATCTAGACCAAGATAACAATTTTAAATCTAATAAGCTTCTTGATGTTGTAAAAATTGCTGTAGTTGAAAGACATAAAAATACAAAAAATATTGGAATTGGTTTAGTAGAAAACTCTCATCTTCAAAATGGTGCGATTGCAACTACTATTTCTCATGATTCACATAATATAATAGTTATAGGTGACAACGATGAAGATATGGCGCTTGCTGTAAATACTTTAATTGACCTACAAGGTGGAATTGTCATAACCTCTAATAATGAAATAAAAGCATCTCTTGCCTTACCTATTGCTGGGTTAATGTCCGAAAAATCAATGGAAGAGGTTTGCTTGGATTTAAGAAAATTAAGAGAAGTCGCTATGAGCATTCTTAATATTCCTCACACCCTAGAACCGTTTATGACCCTTAGTTTTATGGCTCTACCTGTTATTCCAGAGCTTAAGATAACTGATAAAGGATATTTTGATGTTAAAAGCTTTAAGTTCAAAGATATTGAAGTCCAGCAAAGCTAGTCTTTAACCATATATTTCCATATAAAAATTATAAACGCTATCATGCGTTTATTTTTTTATTCATAAATAAATATTTAAAATATTGATTTTACACATTTACAAATAAATTTTTATGACAAAATTATTTTTTGATTATATGAAATTTTCAAAATATATAGAATTTTTAACCAAAACCCCTTATAATGCTAATAAGTGTATTTACACTTAGTTACATAATAAAGGGGGAAATGTTGTGAAAAAACGTTTAATCGGATTAGCTTTAGCAATGTTAATGGCAATTCCAATGGCTGGTTGTAATACTCCAGCTGCTACAGAAGAACCTGCTGCTGAGCCAGCTGCAGATGCTGCTGCTAGCTACAAAATCGGTATCATGACTGGTACAGTATCTCAAGGTGAAGAGGAGTACCGTGCTGCTGAGAAGATGAAGGAAAAATATGGAGATCAAATTATTCTTCAAACTTATCCTGATAACTTCATGAAAGAGCAAGAAACTACTATAGCAAACGTTATGAGTATGGCATCTGACCCAGATGTAAAAGCTATAATAGTAGTACAAGCTATACCTGGTACTTCTGCTGCAATCGACAAAGTTCGCGAGATGAGAGATGATATCTTATTTATCGCTGGTGTTCCTGGTGAAGACCCTGATATGATTGCTAGTAAAGCCGATGTTGTATTCCAAGCAGATGAACTTGGAATGGGTACATCAATTATCGAACAAGCTGAAAAAATGGGCGCTAAAAACTTTGTTCACTATTCATTCCCAAGACATATGTCTTATCAGCTTCTTGCAATGAGAAGAGATATCTTCAGAGAAACTTGCGAAGCTAAAGGAATCAACTTTATTGATGCAACTGCTCCAGACCCAACAGGAGACGCTGGTGTTCCAGGTGCTCAGCAGTTCATTTTAGAAGATGTTCCTAGAAAAGTTAAAGAGCTTGGACCAGAAACAGCGTTCTTTAGTACTAACTGCTCAATGCAAGAGCCACTTATCAAATCTGTATTAGAGCAAGGTGCTCTTTATCCACAGCAATGTTGTCCATCTCCTTACCACGGATATCCAGGAGCTCTTGGAATAGAGATTCCTGATGACAAAAAAGGTGATGTTGATTATGTTGTAGAGCAAATCAGCGCTAAGATAGCTGAAAAAGGTGGAACAGGAAAATTCTCTACATGGCCAGTTCCAGTAAACATGCTATTTGTTGAAGGTGGAGTTGAGTATGCTAGAGCATATGTAGAAGGCGAAATCACTGAAAAAGTTGACGAAGCTAAATTAGAAGAAATCTTCACAGAATTAGCTGGAAACCCAATCGACTTAACTACATTTACAAATGAAAGTACTGGAAATGAATTTAAAAACTTCTTTATGTTCCTTTCTGATTACATCACTTTCTAAACTAAAAACCTAACGATTTTTGTCTGTGCTGCCACATTATGTGGCAGCCTAATTTTAGTCCAAAATGACAATTTACAGCTTAGGGGGAAAATATGCAAAATCAAGAATATATAATACAGATGAAGGATATACGCAAAGAATACTTTGGCAATCCTGTTTTAAAAGGTGTAAATCTAAATGTAAAAAAAGGTGAGATTCATGCTCTATTAGGTGAAAATGGAGCAGGAAAATCTACACTTATGAATATCCTATTTGGAATGCCAGTAATTCATTCAACTGGTGGATATCAAGGCGAAGTTACCTTTGATGGTCAGCTTACTACTATCGATTCTCCAAATACAGCTATGAATTTAGGTATAGGAATGGTCCATCAGGAGTTTATGCTTATTCCTGGATTTAGTATCACTGAAAATATAAAGCTTAATCGTGAAATTCTAAAGCCAAATATTTTTAGTCCTATGCTTGGAGATCAAGCAAAAACATTAGATTTTAAAAAAATGGACCAAGAGTCTCAGGTTTCATTAGATACTTTGGGTCTTAATCTAAAAGTCCAAAGCAAGGTTGAAGGACTTCCTGTTGGATTCATGCAGTTTATCGAGATTGCTAGGGAAATTGATAAAAAAAATATGAGGCTTATGGTATTTGATGAGCCTACAGCCGTACTTACTGAAAGTGAAGCAGATACTTTACTTAAGGCAATGAGAAGAATTGCAGACAGTGGTATATCAATTCTATTTATAACTCACAGATTAGATGAAGTTATGCAGGTTTCAGATTCTATCACTGTACTTAGAGATGGAGAACAAGTTGCAAGTCTTAACACAAAGGATACAAATGTTATAGAGCTTGCTGAAATAATGGTTGGAAGAAAAATCGAAAATATGGCTCAAAGGGAAGAACATGAATCTTCTAAAGAAGTAATTATGAAAATTGATAATTTAGTTGTAGATATGCCTGGCGAGGAAGTAAAGGGCGTTAATTTAGAAATTAAAAAAGGTGAGATTTTAGGTATTGGAGGACTTGCTGGCCAAGGAAAAATAGGTATACCAAATGGAATTATGGGAATCTATCCTTCTAAAGGTTCAGTGACATTTAATGGTCAAAATATTCCTCTTAATAACCCTGCTCAATCTTTGAAAAGTAAAATTGCCTTTGTTTCTGAAGATAGACGTGGCGTTGGTCTACTGCTTGATTGCTCAATAGAAGAAAATATCGTTCTTACCTCTATGCAGATTCAAAATAAATTCATAAAAAATTATGGAATAATGACTCAAATTGATAAAAAAGCAATTAGAGCTCACGCTTTAGAAATGATAACTAATCTAGATATAAGATGTACTGGTCCAGAACAGCTCACAAGAAGGCTAAGTGGTGGTAATCAGCAAAAGGTTTGTATAGCTAGGGCTCTTACTCTTGATCCTGAAATTATATTTGTTTCAGAACCAACAAGAGGTATTGATATCGGAGCTAAAAAACTGGTTCTTGATACACTAGTTGAGCTTAATAAAAGACTTGGAATGACCGTAGTTGTAATATCAAGTGAGCTAGCTGAGCTTAGATCAGTTTGTGATAGAATAGCTATTGTAACTGAAGGAAAAATTGAAGGTATCCTATCTCCTAGTGATAATGATGCAGATTTTGGATTAATGATGTCTGGTGACTATCATAAAATTCATGGAAAGGAGGTAGGTTAATATGGAAATATCAACTAAAAAAATTATATCTACCCTCGGAATACCTAGACTTATAATAATTACTTTTATGATTGTATTATGCGTTATGGCAGTTTTCCTTAAACTTCCACTTAATGACCTACTGTCTGACACTCTTATAAGAACTGGTATGAATGGAGTATTGGTTCTAGCTATGGTGCCAGGTATATTATCTGGAATTGGGCTTAATTTTGGTCTTCCTTTAGGTATAGTTTGTGGTCTCGTTGGAGGGCTTATCAGTATAGAAATGGATTTAACTGGATACATGGCATTTTTCGTAGCTATCCTAGTCTCTATCCCAATGTCAGCTGTTGTAGGCGCTCTTTATGGATATCTACTTAATAGAGTAAAGGGCTCTGAGATGATGGTTGCCACTTATGTAGGATTTTCAGCTGTATCTCTTATGTGTATTGCATGGCTTATCATGCCATTTACAGCTGAAGAAGTAAAATGGCCTATAGGTGAAGGTCTTAGAACAACTATAGCACTTACAGGTAGATATGATAAGATACTCGATCACACGCTTGCTTTTGATGTTTTTGGCGTTACTATCCCTACTGGATTATTGTTGTTCTTTTTCTTATCTTGTTTTCTAATGGCTCTTTTCTTAAAAACTAAAACTGGAATGGCAATGAAAGCTGCTGGTGATAATCCAAGGTTCGCAGTTGCTTCTGGTATAAATGTTGATAAGCAAAGAATTGTGGGAACTATGATATCAACAATACTTGGTGCTGTAGGTATAGTAGTTTATGCACAAAGTTTTGGTTTCTTCCAGCTATATACTGCTCCTTTGATGATGGGCTTTGCTGCAGTAGCTGCTATCCTTATAGGTGGCGCATCTGCTAGACGTGCTAACATGCTACATGTTATACTTGGTACATTTTTATTCCAAGGACTTCTTACTATTTCCCTTCCAGTTGCTAATAAAATAATAACTGAAGGTAACCTGTCAGAGGTACTAAGAATAATAGTACAAAATGGTATAATTCTATATGCACTTACAAAAGTATCTTCAGGGGGTGACTAGAATATGGAAGCAGAAAAATTAGTTTTTGAAGAGAATAAACCTGAAAGTATGGGTTCAAACATTAAAAAAATACTATTTGATAATAGTGTAACTTTTATTTTTATCGTTCTATGTTTAGCTGGAGTTTATCTTTCTAAACAGCCTATCCCATTTATTGCGAATGAATTGATTCAGCGTATCACTAGAAACTCTTTTCTAGTACTTTCACTGATAATCCCTGTACTTGCTGGTATGGGTCTAAATTTCGGTATAGTACTAGGCGCTATGGCTGGACAAATAGCAATAATTGCCGTAACCCACTTTAAAATAGGTGGAATAGCTGGTTTTGGATTAGCAGCTCTACTTACTATACCAATTGCTTTATTATTTGGTTATTTTACTGCTAAATTACTTAATAAAACTAAAGGTCAAGAAATGATTTCTGGTATGATTCTAGGTTTCTTTGCTAATGGTTTATATCAGCTTTTATTCTTATTCTTAGTTGGAACTATAATTCCTATGGATAACCCTACTCTAGTTTTAAGTGCAGGGATAGGGCTTAAAAACACAATAGATTTATCTGGTCCACAAGGAACAAAATATGCTCTTGATGCATTCGCCAAAATCCCTTTTATTAAATCAACTATTGTTTTTGCATTAGCAGGTACTGGCTACTATGTATTTAGAATAATTCAAAGTAATAAAGATGAAAGACTTAAGATGGAAAGAAATAGTTTCATAATAAGAGCTGTTCTCTTTGCAGCACTTTTAATTATTTCATTCTATGTAAGTACTATTAAATCTCTTATTAACAACATATCAGTACCTCTTGCTACTGTGGTAGTTGTTGGGCTTTTATGTGTATTTAATGTATTTATTCTAAAAACAAAAGCAGGCCAAGATTTTAGAAGTGTTGGCCAGGATATGAATATTGCTAAAATATCTGGTATTCCAGTTGATAAGATTCGTATAAGAGCTATCCTTATCTCTACTGTACTTGCTGGTTGGGGTCAGCTTATCTTCCTGCAAAATATAGGAACTCTTAATACTTATGGAAGTCATGAGCAGGTTGGTACATTTGCAATTGCTGCTCTTCTAATAGGTGGAGCTTCTGTTACAAAGGCAACTATAGGACAAGCTATCATAGGAACAGCACTATTTCATACCCTATTTATAGTTTCTCCTCAAGCTGGTAAAAACTTATTTGGAAATGCACAAATCGGTGAGTATTTCAGGGTTTTCGTAGCTTATGGAGTTATAGGGGTATCCCTTGGACTACATGCTTGGAAGCAGCTTTTCGACAAGAAAAACAAGAAGTAATATAATCAGATAAAACCCCGTATTCAAATTGTATACGGGGTTTTTACATCCAACCAATATTTGCTTAAAACTTTTAGTTTAAACATTCCTTTTAAATAGTGTTTTAATTATAGCTATTTTCTCAAATAAAATTGTATAATAATTTTATATAGAATTATTTTTCAGGAGGATTATATGAGCGCAGAATATAGAATAAAAACATTTTCAGCTTTAACTGAGAAAGAAGTCTCAGCCTTATATGAATTTTGTAATTCTCAGCAAATAGAAGATTTTTATTCTGATTTAAATGAAATGAAAAAATACTATTCCTCAAATGTATTGAATAAAGGAGAAAACCACTTTAGTCTATGGGTAAATGATGATATTAAAGCATGCGGCGGATATGTGGATTTGATGGCTAAAGAAAAAAATGAAATCTATATTACTCAAGCTTTTTCTGCAGAAGATAATAAAAAGTACTGGGAGCTACTTTATTCTAATCTTTTAAGTTCTATGAGTAAGCGACTTGATCAAGCAATATTAGATGAGGTTTATATCAAGCTAGGACTAAGAGGTAAAAGTAGTCTTATTTATAGCTGGAGCATAGATGAAAATTTTATAGATGATTTTGATATGCTAAAACTAAAATATGATTTATCAAAAGCTTCTACTTTTGAAGATGCTCAAAATTTAGTTTGTCATAAGAACCTATCTGTTGAAACCTGGGAAATATTCAGAGATATTCACGATAAAGCTTTTGTCCCAATTCCAAACGGTGGTAGATTGGATTCAGATTCATACGAGGAATATATGACTACAGTTGATGATACTACTTCTAATTTGATTTATTACTACAATAATCTTCCTATTGGCATATCGATTTTTGCTAAGGATGATTCAGAAATATTTCTCGATGCTCTAGCTGTAAATCCTGAGTTTCATTCAAAAGGCTATGGGAAATTAATCCTTAAGTATTTAAGTGGCAATCTAAAGACTCAAGGCTATAAGAGCATTAAATTAATTGTTGCTAACAATAACGCTCCTTCTTATAATTTATATCTTAAGTATGGCTTTGTTCTTGATAAAATCTATGTTAAATGGATGAAAAAGAAATTTAAATAATAAAACTCAACTCATTAGTACAATACAAATTGCTAAAGTTTTCTGGAAGATTATTTTATCCATAATAAAAAAAGCTACTAGAATAATTTTTCTAAGTAGCATTTTTTATTATTTTATAATTAATGATGATTATTTTAAATTGCTATCTATATCTAGCATTATATGTTATGAATAGCCTTAAGTGCTTCTTTATGGCAAATAATAGTATATTCAAGCTCTTCATCAGTAATTGCAGTGTTTACAAATAAGCCTTCAAATTGTGCTGGTGGAAGCAAGATTCCTTTGTTTAGCATAAATCTGAAAAACTCTCCATATTTATCAGTATCAGATTTTTGGACATCCTGATAATTTGCAATTTCTCCCTCTGCAAAGAAGAATGATATCATGGATTTCACTCTAGTTATTGTGTAATTAAGTCCAAGGTCAGATAAATTTTTCTTAAAGCCTTGCTCTAGTTTTATAGCTTTTGCTTCGAGTTCACTATATATGCTTGGATTTTCTCTTAATCTTTGAAGAGTTTTGAGTCCCATATGCATAGCAAGTGGATTTCCCGATAAGGTTCCTGCCTGATATACTCCACCTAGAGGCGAAACTACCTGCATGATTTCTCTTTTCCCACCATAAGCACCTACTGGAAGTCCTCCACCAATTATCTTTCCAAAGCATACCATGTCTGGCTCGATACCATACACTTCGCTCACACCACCATAAGCTATCCTAAACCCTGTTATTACTTCATCTAGGATAAGAAGTATCCCTTCATCCTTCGTAAGCTTTCTAAGTTGTTTTAAGAAGTCTGGACAAGGTGGCACAACTCCCATGTTTCCTGGAACTCCTTCTATTATTATTGCTGCTATTTGGTCCTTGTTTTGATTTATTGCGGATTTTACTGATTCTATATCGTTAAATGTACATACTATTGTGTCTTTTATTACATCCTCTGGCACTCCAAGGCTTGTAGGAGCATTAAAGGTAAGCGTTCCAGAGCCTGATTTTACAAGTAGGCAATCTGAATGACCATGATAGCACCCCTCAAACTTAATCAGCTTGTCTTTTCTAGTGTATCCCCTAGCTGTACGAATTGCACTCATAGTTGCCTCTGTTCCTGAGTTGACCATTCTAACCATCTCACAAGCAGGATATGCTTTAACTATTTCCTGAGCCATATCTACTTCAATGTATGAAGGAACACCGTATGTAATGCCTTTTTCAAGAGATGATTTAAAGGTCTCTATCATTTCAGGATCATTATGCCCAAAAATAAGTGGTCCCCATGATGAAATATAGTCTAAGTATTTATTGCCATCTATATCGTAAATATATGCTCCATCAGCTCTATCTACAAAAATAGGAGCTTTGTCTACTGAGCCAAAGGCTCTTACTGGACTATTTACTCCTCCTGGAATATAGTTTTTAGCTTTATCATACAAAGCATTTGATTTATCTCTATTCATAATAAGTCTCCTTTAGCTTGTTTTATAGCATTTTTGCAATATCTTTAGCAAAATAAGTTATTATTATATCTGCTCCCGCTCTTTTTATACTAACCATTGTTTCATAAATCACAGATTCATTCATAATACCTTGCTCTACTGCCATCTTTAACATAGCGTATTCTCCGCTTACATTGTATGCAGCTACTGGTATGTTGTATGAGCTCTTTACTCTACTAATCACATCCATATAAGACATAGCAGGCTTTACCATTACTATGTCTGCACCTTCTTCTATATCCAGCTCAACTTCTCTTAGGGCTTCATCAGTGTTATGAAAGTCCATCTGGTAGGTTTTTCTGTCTCCAAATCCAGGTGCAGATGAAGCTGCTACTCTAAATGGTCCATAGTATGCAGAAGCGTATTTTGCACTATATGCCATTATCGGAGTGTTATAAAAGCCGCTCTCATCCAGTAGGCTTCTAATTGCCCCTATTCTTCCATCCATCATATCAGAGGGAGCAACCATATCTGCTCCAGCTTTAACATGACTTAGAGCAATCTTAGCAATATAGTTTATTGTTACATCATTTAGCACTTCTCCAGCTTCAGAAATAATTCCACAATGTCCATGCGTGGTATATTGACACATGCATACATCTGTTATTACATAAAAATCAGGAGCATAGCTCTTTATTCTTCTTATTGCCTTTTGAACTATTCCATTTTCATCATAGGCACTAGTAGCTTCTTCATCTTTTAATTCAGGTATACCAAAGAGCATAACTGAATTTATACCAAGACTCTTTAGCTCTTTTATTTCGTCATCAAGCATATCCACAGAGTAATGATAGCAATCCTTAAGAGAGGAGATTTCACGTTTTATTCCCTCTCCTTCTACTACAAATATAGGATATACAAGTCCAGACTTATTAAGATGAGTTTCTCTTACTAAAGCTCTTACATTTGCTGTACTACGAAGTCTTCTAGGTCTTTTAATCATTTTATTTTTGCGCCTCCATCAAAATTGTCTCAAGTACTCCGTCAATACTGTAGGACTCAGCCTGAGCATGAACTTTTTTCCCATGCTCCTTTATTGTTTCACTTGTTATCGGTCCAATAGAGATTATTTTAGTTTCCTCAAGTTTCTTTAATATATTTTCATCTATCATTTCATAAAAATTACTAACTGTAGACGAGCTTGTAAATGTAATATAATCTGCTCCATCAAGAAGCTCATTTCTAGTTTCTTCATCAAGCTCTTCTATCTCAGATTTATATATTTTAACTTCATCTATGGTGCATTTATCTTCTAGTATTTTTATTAATATATCTCTTGCCCCTTCTGCTCTTGGAAGTAAAATTTTACTATCTTTTGTCACTTCTTCCAGTAATAGAGCTCCTAGCTCTTCTGCAACAAATCTTTTCGGCATCAAATCATACTTTATACCATAGCTAAGCAGCTCTTTAGAGGTTGCTTCTCCTATAGAAGCAATCTTTAAGTGACTTAATTTTCTTGCGTCAAAGCTTTCTAAAAGCTCATCCATAAATATCCTTACTCCATTTTGACTTGTAAATACAAGGTGAGTATAGGAATCTAATTTAGCAATAGCTTCTTTTAGCTCGTTATTATTTTTCTCAACTATTTTAATTGAAGGACATTCAATGACCATAGCTCCTAAATCCTCAAGAGTTTCTACTAGAGAGCTTGCTTGATTTCTAGCTCTAGTAACTATAACTCTTTTAGAATGAAGTGGTTTAGATTCAAAAAAATCAAGCTCATTTTTTAGATTTATTACTGTTCCTACTGCAATCAAGCTAGGCGGCCTAACTTCATCAGTAAATCTGTCATTTATTATTTCATCTAGAGTAGTAGTAATAGTTTTTTGGCTAGGGTGAGTCGCCCATGAAATAAGTGCAACAGGAGTTTTAGAATCCTTACCAGAATCACATAGACCTTTAGCAATATTTTTAAGATTTGCAACTCCCATATAAAACACCAAAGTTCCATCTAGCTTTGCTAAAGCATCATAATTTAGCTCATCTTCTTCAGATTTTAAATGCCCGGTAATAAGATGAAGTGATGATGCATGGTCTCTATGCGTTATAGGAATCCCCGCATAAGCTAGTCCTCCTATTCCTGAAGTAATTCCTGGTATTATTTCAAAGTCAACATTGTTTTGGTAGAGAAGCTGGCCTTCCTCTCCCCCTCTTCCAAAAACATAAGGATCTCCACCTTTTAATCTAACAACTGTTTTTCCTGCTAGTGCTTCATCTACAAGAAGTTGTGATATATCCTCCTGCTTCATTGTATGCTCTTTAGACGCTTTTCCAACATACACTAGTTTTGCAGATTTCTGATTGTATTTAAGAAGCTTTGGATTAGCTAGTCTATCGTAAACTATTACATCAGCTTTCTTTATCGCATTCATACCATTTACTGTTATAAGTCCTGCATCACCAGGTCCTGCACCTACTAGATATACTTTACCTTTTTTCATAGCTTTCCTCCAATGCACGTTTCATTTTCTTAGCTAAGGTTCTTCCTAGTTCATCTGCATTATCTGTTGTTCCAGTTATGTTATCTCTGATTAATTTACTACCTTGCTCATCTCCATAAACAGCATAGATAGTAATTTTATCTTCGTTTATTTCGCAGTATGCTCCTACTGGAGCATGGCATCCGCCTTCGATTTCTTCTAGGTACGCTCTTTCTGCTATGTACTGAATTCTAGAGCATCTATCCTCCACTTTGCTAAGTACTGCAATTACTTGGTAGTCATTCGTTCTGGTTTGAAGTGCTAGGATTCCTTGACAGGGTGCTGGAATCATAGTCTTCTCATCAAAATAATGAGAAATCTCGTTTTCTCTACTTATTCTCTTTAGCCCTGATGCTGCTAAAATAATCCCATCTAAATTTTGTGTATGAAGCTTATTTATTCTAGTATCTATATTTCCACGTATAGGCTCAAATTCTGCTTTTGGATAGGCTGCTTTAAATTGATAGCTTCTTCTTTTACTTCCTGTTCCAATAATCATAGTTTCGAGCATGCTGAGGTCTTCTAGCTTAAGGTTATTTTTTAAAATAAGTGCATCTCTTGGGTCTTCTCTTTTAGGAATGACTGGAAATACTAATCTCTCATCCATTTTAGTAGGCATGTCCTTCATAGAGTGAACTGCCATGTCTATTTCGTAAGATATAAGCTGCTCCTCTATCTCTTTTACAAAAATACCTTTATCATTCATTTTATCAAGTGGTATGTCTTGAATTTTATCCCCTTTTGTCTTTATTACTTTAATCTCAAAATTAACATTTGGGTTTAGTTTGCTTAGCTCATTGACGATAAGCTTTGTCTGAGTCAAAGCTAGCTGACTTCCTCTACTTCCAACTATTATTTTCATAATATCTCCTCGCCGATTATATCTTCTAACTCTTCTTTGCTCATATGGACTAGCTTTTCTAAAAGCTTCGCCTTGGTTTCATAATCATTTTGGGATTTTATTTTTTTTCGTGCTAAATCTAACAGCTTAAGCTTGTCTATATCAAGGGTTTCTAATACCTTTTCTATCTCACTTTTTAAATACTGGCAATAAATAGGACTTGCTCCAGATGTTGATATTGCAAGCAATAGCTCTTGTTTTTGTATAGTAATAGGATTTATAAAATCTGAATGCGTAGCATCGTCACAGCGTAAATGCCATATCTTATTTGATTTTGCATAGGTTTCAATTTCTTGATTTAATAAAATATTATCAGTACAAATAAATATAATGTCAGAATTTTCAAGATATTCGTAGTGCTTGTTTAAATCTAAAGCCTCTTCTATTAGCATGATACTTGTATTAGACTGAGTCTTTAATCTATTTACCTGCTCCTTGGTTTCAAGCTTAATTTCCTTTGAAATAACGTAAATATTTGCTGATTTATCTACTAAACCTTTTAGCTTCCTTAAGCCTACTGCTCCTAAGCCGATTATAAGAGCAGATTTCGTGGTTAAATTCAGCATAACAGGATAATAGTTTTTTTTATCCAAGATCAAAAAGCTCCTCAATTACTTTCATATATTCTGACTGCTTTTTATCTTCATCTATTTGTTTTAATGCTATTATCGGCTCTCTAATTAGTCGTTTAAGTGCAGAGTCCAGCATTTTTTCTACTATTCTCTTCTCCCTGCAAGGCAAATCCATTTTTCTATAAATGTAAGAAATTGTATCTCTGTGTATTTCTTCGCATCTCTCATTTAGAGATTTAATAGTATTGTCTACCTTTATTGTCTTTTTCCATTTGTGAAACTCTGTTATGCTTTCACTTATTAAGCCTTGAGCTTTTTCAGAAAGTTCGTTTCTTAGCTTTTCATTTTCTTCTGAGGTCTTTTTTAAGCTGTCAATATCAAATAACACTATATTTGAATCTAGTGCGATATCTGGGTCTATATCTCTAGGAAGTGCCAAATCAAGAGCATAGAGTTTTTTGGTTATAGGCGGAAGATCTAGTTTTTTTACTACTGTATGAGTAGATGCTGTAGCACTTACTAGAATATCCATTTGAGGAATATAGTCATATCTATTTTCGTACTCAACTTGAATTATAGATGGATATACCTCTTTCAGCTCTTTGATTTTCTGAGGATTTCTATTACAGCAGTAAATCTTTGTAACTCCTTCATCAAGCAAATGATTAAGAGCAAGTTTTCCCATTTTACCTACTCCGATTATAAAAGCTTTTTTATCAGATAAATCTCCTATTTTTTCTTTTAGAAATTTTACACCTATATAGCTAATAGAAAGTGGATTTTCCGAAATTTTATATGTGGATTTTATATTTTTAGCCGTAGTTATCGCTTCTCTAAAAAGCTTGTTCATGAACTTCTTACTCGCATCTAATTCCATCGCTGTCATAAGTGCATCTTTAACCTGACCTAAAATTTGGTCTTCTCCAATAACTATAGAATCTAGCCCACTGCAAACCCTGTACAAATAATTGATTGCTTCATCTTTTTTCTTAATAAAAATATAATCTGATATTTTATCGCTTTTAAAATACCTAGAATAAAAATCCTTAACAAGCTTTATATCTTCATCTAAAGTACTAGAAGCTATATAAATCTCACTTCTATTACATGTTGACAAAATGATAACTTCTTCTATCCCAAGGTCAAGAAGCATCGATGTAGCTTCAATTTTTTTTGCTTCTGAAAAGGAAGCCATTTCTCTTATTTCTATTGGTGCCTCTTGGTGAGACAAACCTATAACAGCAACATTCACTGATTTCACCTCTATTTTTCTCTAATAACCCTTTTTAACACTTCTATATCGTTAAACATTAATGGATAATTTACAATTGGTCTTTGTACTACTATTAATTTTACATCTAGTTCAATACATGCTTCAAGCTTATCCATGAAGCCTCCAAGGTTTCCACTTTCCTTAGTGATGAGTACCCCTGCGTTTGTAGATGTAAGCATGGCTTTATTTAAAGCTTTAGAAAAAGGACCTTGCATAGCAATAATATTGCTATTTTTAAATCCTAAATCCTCACATTTTTTCACAAGATCACTTTTTGGTAGTATTCTTATAAATATATCTACGCTTTGATTATAAGGAGCATAAATATCTGCATTGTTGCTGCCCACAGTAAGAAATATTTTATCTGATAGAGTCATGGCTAGCTTTATCGCTTCCTCATGAGTTTCAACGTAATATATATTTTCATCAGAATATGCTGATGAGCTTTGTCTTTCATATCTTAAGTAACTTATTCCCATCTCACTTGCTGCCTCAATAGCATTTTGCGACACCATAAATGCATATGGATGAGTTATATCTACTATTAAATCAACATTATTTTTTTCACAGAAATTAATTATACCATTTTTGTCCAGTTTGCCAACTATCATATATTTATCATAAGCTTTAAATATATCAATGGCATAATCTGTAGCAACAGAAAGATAAAACTCAATTTTTTCAGCAATTAGGTAGTCACATAGTTCATGCGCTTCTTTAGTACCACCTAGCACCAATATCATATTTTGTAGCCCCTAGGTGTAATCATTAAATCATCAGCTTTATAGGTAGAATTATTTCCTACTATAACTATAGAGGTCATATCTACTAAGGTATAATCTATCGCTTCTAAGGTAGTAATTATCTTTTCTTCATCTTCTCTAGCTGCATTTTTTACTATGCCAACTACAGTATCAGCAGATTTATATTTTTTTATAAGTTCAAATGCTCTTTCTAAATGATGCTCTCTGCCTTTGCTTCTAGGATTATAAAAACAGATTACAAAATCGCCTTGGGATGCTAATTCAACTCTTTTTTCTATTAAGTCCATAGGAGTTAGCAAATCACTTAGACTGATATGGCAATAATCATGCATAAGAGGTGAGCCAAGAAGCGCCGCTGCTGCAGTGCTCGCAGTTACTCCTGGAATAATATTCACTTTTAAATCTAGCTTTTCAGCTTCTAATAGCTCTAATATAAGTCCTGCCATTCCATATACGCCTGCATCTCCACTGCTAATAACTGCAACTATCTTACCAGTTTTAGCAATTTCTATAGCTTCCTTGCAACGCTCTATTTCCTGCTTCATTCCATTTGAAACTATTTCTTTGTCCGATAAAATAGGTTTTATAAGATTAATATAGGTTTTATATCCAACGATAACCTGAGAATTGTCGATTGCTTCCTTTGCTTGGAAGGTCATCATTTTTAAATCTCCAGGTCCTATGCCAACTACATTTATCACTATGCTTCCTCTTTTCTATATTTTGTTATTATTCCCAGTGAAAAAGTAACTCCATTAATAATTTGTTTTGGAAGAATTATCTTTCCAATTGATAGCTTATAGGCACTTGCTTCGGCTACTGATGAAACTCCAGCTATGCTCTTTACAAAGTCAGATGCTTCAATAGTATCTGTACTACTTATAGCCTTATCAAGTGTTGCCGTATCATAGGTTATAAACGGAGCTGAGAGCTTACTAGCTAATTCAATTATCCCAGACTCATTTTTTTTAAGCTCTATACTTGCTATTGTTTTAATTTGGCTTTCTTCTAGTAAATATTTATCACAAAGAGCATTTAGTCCCTCTTGGATTTTTTCATAGCTTGTATTTCTTCTACAGCCAATTCCTAAAACAAGATTTTGAGGTTTTATCTCATAGTAGCTAGTGTTTTCTTTAACTATTTTTAGTATAGCTTTATCTCCATGAAAAGCCCCTCTAATATGAATTACATACTCGTCTTTGTCTAGGTCAAGTGCATCCTGAAGGGTTACAATTTCAAAGCCTCTAATATCTAAGTTTAAAAGATTTAAATCAATATCAGAAAGCAAGTAGACTTTCTTGCCAGTTGCTAGGTTGTAGTTTATAGCTTTATAGATATCTCTTTGAGAATTATCATAAGCTCCTAGCTCATGAGCTATGATATCTAAGGCGCCTTTATTATTTACATCAGTAGCAGTAGTAATTACAGGAATGCAGCCTATAAGGTCAGCTAGCTGATTTGCAAGCTGATTTGCACCTGCTATATGCCCCCCAAGTAAGCTGATACAAAACTTTACCTCCTCATCCATTACTACTATAGCCGGATCTAAAGTTTTGTCCTTAATCATATGAGCTACGCTTCTTACTACTATGCCTGTAGCCATTATAAAAATAAGCTTACTATGAAGTTTATAGGCTTTATCAACTATAGATGAAAATTTTTCATCATAAAAATCCACTTTAAACTCACTATCAGCTTTTAGCTTTGATGGTGCGTATATTATAGCATCCTCAAGCAAACTCTCGATTTTAATAGCGTTTGCTAGAGCTTTATTTGTCAGTACTAGAATCCCTGTACTCATGAGCAAACTCCTTGTCATACAGCTTAGAATTGTAATAGGTATCTCCTAAGAATTTTCCAACCAGTATCAATGCTGTTTTCTTTATTCCAGCTTCTTCTACCTTTTGAGCTATATCACTTAACATTCCTCTTACTACTTGCTGGTCTGGCCATGTAGCTTTGTATATCACACAGCAAGGTGTATCAAGAGGATAGCCACCTTCTGTTAGCTCTGATACTACATCTGATATAGCCTGAACTGACAGAAATATTGCCATCGATGTGTTGTGAGAAGCAAAAGATCTAATGCTTTCTTTTGCTGGCACTGGAGTTCTTCCTTCCATCCTTGTTATAATAACACTTTGAGATATTTCAGGAACTGTGTATTCTACTTCTAAAGCTGAGGCTGCTCCTAAAAATGAGCTTACTCCAGGAACTAGCTCGTACTCAAGATTTAGTTTATGTAGCTCTTCAATTTGCTCTCTAACCGAACCGTATATAGAGAAATCACCAGTTTGAAGTCTTACTACGTTTTTTTGTTCTTTAACTCCTCTGTGCATTACTGCTATAATCTCATCTAAATCCATATATGCACTGTTGTGAATCTCACAACTTGGCTTGCAATAATCTAGTAGCTTTGGATTTACCAGCGAGCCAGCATATATTACTATATCTGCATTTGATAAACGATTGTATCCTTTTAAGGTTATAAGTTCTGGATCCCCAGGCCCTGCTCCTACAAAACAAATTTTCATTAGTTTTCCCATCCTTTGTTTATAAGTATAGTTGTAAAATATGATATGTCTTCAGGATTAATATTTTCAAAGCTTCTATATACTGTTTTGTTATCTTTCGATGAATTACTAACTACTATAGAGCATTTTTCTAAATTGTATTTCTTTATAAGCTCAACAACCTCAATAAAATTCTTGTAGACTTTCATTATCACTAGAGAGGTCTCATTTTTTATATAGGTTTCTAATTTCTCTATTCCTATTGTAGCAGGTATGATTACTAGAGGATTTTCTCCTTCTACAAGTGGGAAATTTTCACTTGAAGCTATATCTAAAAACGATGTGATTCCAGGTAAAGTCACTATATCTATTTTTGATTTTAGAATTTTAAGCAGATATATGTAGGTGCTGTATACCATAGGGTCTCCTATAGTTACGAAGCCTACATTCTTCCCTTTTTTTACTTCCTCTTCTATCTCGCTTGCTATAGAGTTCCAAGCACTATTTAAATCATCTTGATTGTAATTCATAGGAAAATGTCTTTCTCTTATTTCCAGATACTGAGAAATATATGGCTTTACAATATTATGTGCCACGCTTGCTGATTCTTTTTTTGCTGTAGGAACATAAAGTATATCTAACATTCCAAGTGTTTCTTTTGCTTTTACTGTAACTGCCTTTGAGTCGCCTACGCCTACTCCGATTCCATAAAATACTGCCATTTTACACCTCTTATAATTTTATTGTTTTTAAAATAAATGTTGGATTATTTGGTTTCATATATTGATAAGGTCCTATATCAGCAAATTTATTGATGCTGACTAGCCCTCCTTCTGCTTTTGCAAATCCTCTATGCTCATTTATATATGATAGTGATTCATAAAAATTTTCAATCGTTATGAAGTTCATCACTAGGATTCCATTTTCTTCTAGTAAATCGTAAGACCAGTTGATTATTTCTTTTACATTGCTTCCAGTTCCTCCAATAAAAATCCTATCAAACTTTCCTTCAATCTCAGCTGTAGGAGCTTTATCGTTTATGAGTCTTATTCTATTTGAAATATTTTTTTCTTGCTGATTAAATAAGTCCATATTGGCTAAAAACAAATCATAAGCCGCTTTATTTTGCTCTATAGCGGTAAGTAGAAGATGTTTATTTGAAAACAAAGCTTCAAAACTCACACTTCCAGTTCCAGCTCCTATATCTAGCATTTTTTTTGCATTATTTATTTCTAAATATCCAAGCGATATATATCTTATTTCTTCTTTTGTCATAGGAATCTTATCTTCTCTTTTGAATGCACTATCTCTCATAAGCATCCTCCTTGATAACTATTACGACATTCATATCATAATATTTCTCTTTATCTAGCTTTGACGCCTTTGAAAGAGTAATGCGTTCATTCTCATAAGCCAAATTTTCTCCTACTATAATATAGGGATCTAACCCAGCATCAAGGTACCTATTTGCAATATACACTGGACCTCTATTACTGTCTGTAACATATGCTACCTTATCCATATTTATAACTGTATCAAAGCTTAAGTCTTTGCCATGAGTTGATGTTATGTAAATATCATTCATGGATTGCTTTATTTTTGAGAATAGATAAGCCACTGAGCTTATTCCTGGTATTATTTCAACCTCCTTCTTATCTTCACCTGCAAATTTATCCATAAGATACTTTGCAATTCCATAAAGTGATGGGTCTCCCGATGCCAGAACAGCAATATTTTCATATCCTTTGGTGATACTTTCGCTAATCATAGCTGATAGTTCTCCAAGCTTCACATAGCTGGATTTTGATGCCTTGGTTTTTATATCACTAATTATATCTATATGTCTTTTAGCTCCGTAAATTACAGAAGCTGACTCAATTATAGCTATTGCTTCATTTGTTAAATATTTTGACTGCCCAGGACCTAGTCCAACGATTGTTATCATCTTATCAGCTCCTCAAGTAAAGTATTTGCCCCATTGCTTTCGCATATGAGATTTCCTTTTAAGTCAAACATCATTGTCTCAACCAAAATTTCGTTATAGGTGTGAACATGAGATTTTTGTGCAGCTTTTTGAGCCAATATATCAAAGACTTCATTATATCCATACTCTCTAATTGATGATATACTCTCTTCTGCAGTTAGACACTGCATAACTTTTTCAATAAGCGCTTTAGGTGCACCTAGTAAAGCTAAATTGGCTGAAATAATTTCGTTTTTTGCATCAGCAATGTGGCTATGGGTATTGAATATACCTCCAGAAAGCTTCACCATCTTACCTAGATGCCCAGATAAAAGTACTTTTTTTACTCCAAGCGAACTCGCTTCTCTTAGCATATAGCCTATAAAGTTACTGCAGATGCAAATTTTATCCTCAGCTACCCCTCTTGCTATGAGATTTTTTTCTCCCATATTTCCAAAGGTAAAGCACAAAGCCTCTGATTTTTTTTGCTTTAACTCTTCTAGTAAAGACCTTTTGAAAGCATCCTCACTCATAGGCTCTACTATACCAGTAGTTCCTAGTATAGATATTCCTCCTACGATTCCAAGCCTTGGATTAAAGGTTTTTTTGGCGACTTCCTTTCCATTTGGCACGCTAATTTCAATATTAAGACCTAAATTTTCGCTCTCATTTTCAAATTGACTGAAGATGAGCTCTCTTGGTTTAGGATTTATTGCTGGCTCGTTTATATCTAGCTGCAATCCATTTCTAGTTATTATTCCTATGCCCTCGCCAGCAGTCAGCTTTATTTTCGCTTCATTCGAATAGCTCACCTTGGCTACTATTTCAAGCTGGTTAGTTACATCTATATCGTCTCCAGCATATTTTTTTACTGAGCAAAATGCTGTATTAGTATTAGAATCATAACTACAGAAATCTGTAATTATTTTAAGTATAAGACCTGATGGTAGCTTTACATCTACAATATCTGGGACTTCTCCAGTAGAAAGTAGTAAATAAGCTCCCTTTGCAGCAGCAGCTGCTGCTGTTCCAGTAGTAAACCCTCTTCTTAATAGCTTGCCATCAACACTTACGCTACCGAGCTGTTTTTCATAAAACTCCATTTTAATCCCTTTCAACCATCTGATATAAAACAGCATTTACTATAGCTGCTGCTATATTACTTCCACCTTTTCTTCCTAGTGCTGCTATATGTGGAATATCAAATTTAGCTAGATAGTCCTTGGACTCAGCTGCACCAACAAAACCAACGGGAACACCAATTATTGCTTTAATAGAGGTATCTCCCTTTTGGATTTCCTCAATAGCTTGAAACAAATAAGTAGGAGCATTTCCAACAACTAAAATCTTATCTTTTTTTTCTTCTATCATTCTAAGAACTGAAGCCATTGATCTTGTTATACCTTTTTCTTTAGCTATTTCAGCTGTTTTTGGCTCAGCTACATAGCATTTAACTGAAATCCCTAGCTTAGAAAGAGCTGATTTGTTAATTCCAGATAATGCCATGTTAGTATCAGTGTAAATATCAGCTTTATTTTTAAGTGCTTTTGTTATTGTAGCTTGAAAATCTTCACTTATCTTAAGATTGTCTAAATAATCAAAATCTGCTGATGTATGAATGCATCTTTTAATTATTGCTTCTTCAAATTCATTTTTAAATTGATAGTTTTCTCTTTGTTCATCAATAATGCTTTGAATTATTTTAAAGCTCTCATCTTCAATTTTCATTGGATTCTTTATATATTCCATTTAGCTCATCCTCCCATAATTTATACCGCCATCTATTACTGGAAGGCAGTACATACGTCCAAAATATTTTGCCAAGTTGTTGTTAATAAGCTCACTTTTGTAATTTGCAGAGCTATCATTTATATCGAGTAATATTCCCACAACGCTTCCACTATGAGCTATATTAACACCATAAGCCCCTAGACTCATTGCTATATCCATCACTTCCTTAAGATATGGCTTAGGAAGAAGGTGTTCATTTAATAACGAGCTTTTATTTACAGCTTTTCCAAGCTCCTTTAGATTATTTGATTTTATTGCTGATTCAAAATCTCCTAAGATTTCGTTATATTTTAAAATATTTGACTTTTTAAACTCTGAATAACCTAATTTATTTCTTACATCTTTAGTTTTTATCTTAGCTCTAGGCTCTAATATAAGAGTTTTTAGGCCTCTAATATTACCTATATTTTTTATTAGATTCCCATTTAGGGGATTCATGGCAACCAAGCTTTTGTAGTAAATTGAATCTGTCGGTTCTATTTTTGCTGCTATCTTAGAAGCATCATCTGGCGAAATATCTATTCCAAGATAAGCGCACGAAGCTCCAATAACCGCTCCTATATCAGCAGTAGAACTAGCCATTCCTTTACTTCTAGGTATATTGCTAACCATCTCTAGGCTAAGATTTTTTAAAGCTTTTTCCTCATTAAAAAACTCAAAGGTTTTTTTCATAGCCATAATCGACTTTGGATATGTAGTTAATTTAGTATTTGAAGAGGTTTGCTCTGTTATTATAGCTTTTGAATATAATGAAACACAGTAAGAAGATAAATATTCTCCTGACTCTATTTGCCCTTGAATCAGCTCTCCACAGGAGGCTGGACAAATTCCATAATATTGCATCAAATCACCTCCATGCAAAGTATTTGTCTTATAGCATTAGCAAGAAGTGTATTGGACTTTGAATCCTTAATTGCGATTCTTATATAGGTATCGTCTAAGCCTCTAAAGTCCGTACATGTTCTTATTAACAATTTGTAATTTTTGAGAAGTACTGCTTTTATAGCAGTCCCACTAAAGCCTGTCGGTAGTCTTAAAAGCAAATAATTTGTTACTGATTGCTTTGTCTTTACATTCATATCTTCGTAAATTGAAATCAAGCGTTTAATTTCGTCTTTATAATAATAATGTGTTTTACTTGTTATAATCTCTGTTTGTAAATGCTTTACTAACTGCTCTGCAAACACATTTATTGTCCAAGGCTCTTTATACTGCCAAAGCATATCAATAAGCTTTTCATTTGATGTGAATATGTAGCCTAATCTTGCTCCTGGCATAGCATAAAACTTTGTTATTGCTTTTAAGATAATTACATTATTATAATTATTTATTTGACCTAGCATCGAATACTCTTTGTTGTCAGTAAAATCGATAAAGGTTTCATCTACAAATACGAGTGTACTATTCTTATTTGCAATATCTATAAGCTTTGAAAGATTTTTTATCTCACCAGTTGGGTTGTTAGGATTGCATATTACTACCATATCCAAATCCTCAATAGCATTTTGAAGTAAAGCTTCATTTTCTTGCTTTAACAAGTCAAAACTTAAATCCACTGGATTCTTGCCTGATATTTTTGCCGCTCTTTCATATTCACAAAAGGTTGGATGAAATATTCCTATTTTTTCAATTTGAGGTAGCTTCATTATCAAATAAATTAATTCTGTTGCTCCATTTCCAGGTATTATATTAGATGATTTCACATTGTAAATATTTGATAAAGTGTTTCTAAGCTCTTCATAATTAATATCAGGATATTTATTTAGGGTGGTTGTAATATTTGAAAAAATAGCCTGAAAATCTATTTGTGAGGTAAAAATATTAACATTTGAACTAAAATCTATTATTTCAGATTCATCTATATTGAGCATCTTTGAAGAAGCCTTTGTATCAGCTCCATGTACTCTATCTGATAGCTTTACCTCTTTAGCCATTTTGCTATTACTCCCTTCTGATTTGGCATATTTGATACCTTGTCTATAATTAAAGCTAGGAAGGTGTTTATCGCAAGCATGATTAAAACAGTTTTTGACATATCCATTGCTGCTTCATAAGTATAAAACGCTCTGATTGAAAAAAAGGTTATTATACTAGGTACTACAGTTATCGCTACAGCAGCTAAATTGGAGTTTTCATATTTCTTATTAGCTACTCCAAATAGGTACACTCCTAGTCCTACTCCAGCGGCAATTATTGCTCTAGCTAATAAATTTTGGGGAGAGCCTTTGTAAACTCCAGTCATCAAAAATACAAGAAAAGATAGACTGGCACCAGAAATATTGGACCCTGTTAATGTATATAGAATAGACGGCAAGCTTGTGAATGAAAATGTACTATTTCCTATATATAAAAACGAAAGTAAGTAAGAAACTATTAAAAACGCAAGGTATTTTAAGCTTAGCTTTGGTATTTTCATTTACATAAACTCCTTTATTGCTAATAAAGCTGTAGTTGTAATTACAGCAGACGTAGCTGTCATATACATAATCTTACATGTGGACAAAATATCGTCGTTATTAATCTCTCTTAACTTATCTCCTATTGTTGGCTTATATACTTCTTGGCCGAAATATACGTTTGTTCCTCCAAGCTGTATTCCTAAAGCTCCAGCTACTGCTCCTTCAGCAAAAGCACAATTAGGACTTTTATGATTTTTTCTATCTCTGATGCTTATAATAAAAGCTTTTTTTGCATTTCCTCCGGCTAGTAAGCTTCCTATACTCATAAATAAAGTGCTGAGTCTAGCTGGAATAAGGTTTGCAATATCGTCTGTTTTAGCAGAAAAATAACCTAGATTTATATACTTGTCATTTTTATATCCAACCATAGAATCAAGGGTATTTATAGCTTTGTACGCCATAGCAAGAGGTGCTCCACCAATTGCTGCGTAAAACAGTGGTGAAAGAAACCCATCAACTGTATTTTCCGCCACAGTTTCTACTACCGCTCTAATTATTTCCTTGAATTCTAGGCTTGTAGTATCTCTGCCTACTATATAAGAAAGTGCTAGCCTAGATTTTTCTATATCGCCAGTTTCCAAGGCTTTATATATCTTTACGGCTTCATCTTTAAGGCACTTAACTGAAAAAGTAGTGTAAAGTATAAAACCTTCTATCAATACACCTACAGACTCATTTATTCCAAAAGATAGCTTTACAAGTGAGAATGTAATTGCATAAGTTAAAGCAACTGTAGTTAGCATTAGGATAAATCCAGCAAATTTGAGCTGAGATTGAGATTTAAAGCTCTTTCTTAGGCTGGCTTCCATAAAATTTATGTATTTTCCTATAAATCTAGTCGGATGCGGAAAGCTATAGGGATCTCCAAATATCAAATCCAGTATAAATGCTATTAGGATGCTATAAATTAGATTCACTGTATTCCTCCAAAGCTGAGCAAAATTTATATATAAGATTGTAGTCTGAAGCAAAATGAGTATGAAGATAGGTTCCAAATGTATTTTTGTACTTATATCCTCCTGCCCAGGTTTTTATACTATAATCTGACATTTCTTTTTCCATGCTATATACAGGCTCTAAATCTGTTATAAATTCTGAATGGTGAAATTCATGCCCTCTTACTATTTGCCCTTTTTCTCCTATTATGGTTGACTCATTAAGTTTTCCTTGGCAATATCCGAATCTTTGGAGCTTTGCGCTCATCTTACTGTATCCAGATAGAATTCCAGTCATATCAAATTTGTTGCCATCACTATCTATCAGATAACCTCCTAAATACATAAGTCCGCCGCATTCTCCATAAATAGGCATGTTATTATTAGAAGCCTCTTTAATACTAGCTCTCATTTTAGTGTTATTAGATAGCTCTCTAGCAAAAATCTCAGGATATCCTCCTCCAAAATATATTCCATCACATTCTGGAAGCTCACTGTCACTTATCGGACTAAAATATTCTAGCTTTATACCTGCAAGCTTAAGTATATTAAGCGTATCTGGATAATAAAAGTTGAAAGCTTTATCGAAAGCAACAGCTAGCGTTAGATTCTTATCACTTCTTTTTATTGCTCGCTTAGACTCCCAAGTTGATTTTGCTTTGCTTATTTTTATAATTTCATCTAAATCCAAATATGTAGTAACCAAGTCTGCCATTGTCTGCAATTTTTGCTCTGAATCATCCAGCTCTGATTGCATCACTAGTCCAAGATGTCTAGATGGTAATGATATATCTGAATTTTTAGGTATCCTACCTAATACTTTCACATTTACATTTTTCTCTATTGCCTGCTTTAATATGTCATAGTGATTCTCGCTAGAAACATTGTTTAAAATTACTCCCACTATATCGAGGTCTTTATCGAACTCAACGAAGCCTTTTACTAAAGCAGCCGCTGAACCTGCCATAGCCCTTGCATCTATTACTAAAATAACAGGGCAATTTAAAATTTTTGCCATAGACGCACTAGAACAGTAATCACTGTCTGATTGATAGCCATCATATACGCCCATTACTCCTTCTATTATTGATATATCCGATGTCTTTGCATAGGCTGCAAAAATATTTCTTATTTCATCTTTTGGAAGTATGAATTCGTCTATATTATGTGAATCTAATCCAGAGGCCTGTTTATGGTAGCTTGTATCAATATAATCTGGTCCTACTTTATATGGCTGAACTTTTAGACCTTTATCCTTAAGCGCACGCATCAATCCACTTGTGATTGTAGTTTTTCCTGCTCCACTATGAGTTGCAGCTATCATAATCCTATCCATAATTTCCTCCCAATTTCACAAAATTTCAATCTATTAGAGCAATATAAATCGCTCATATCTCATGTATGTTCTGCTATATTTACAATAAAAAAACCAGACCTAAGGCCTGGTTCAACATTATATCTTTACTTAATTTTCATTTACTAATTAATGCTATATCTAAGTAAATTAAATTTAAAACTAGATATGTGTGAATCCTTCCTCCCCGAAAGTATCATGCATGTACAGGCAGGTCTCCTGGCTAAGAATCAACCTCTTTCGTACCTTCCCACTTTTAAAAAAAGCAGTGGCATCAACGAAATCGTCATCTTTTACAGTAGCGGGGGCTGCAGAGGAATACCTCATTTCCCTATTAAGCTATCTAGCACCTGAACATCGTATTATTTTATTTACTCATTTATAATACCATAAAGAAAAACTAGAATCAATCATATAATGAATTTTTATAAGCTTAGATACAAGTTATTGCAATGGATTTGCATTAAACTTCTGCTAAATCGATGCCAAAAATTCTGAAAACCTGTTCTCTTTTGATTCAGCATAATCATATATTACTGGATAAGGAAACACAAATTCGTTTACTAAGCTTAAACCACCTATAGTTTCTAAAACCTTAAATCCAACTTTATACGTTTTAGAATCAAGTGCTGCAAAGACAAGCTCGCTTTCTGTCGTAAAAAAAACAGCCTCTAAATCGTCGCTTATATTATATTCTTCTTCCTTAACATGGTCATTATGAGGCTTAAACTTTGTGTACATATCCCCTTTGTCAAAAGGCACTTTGTATAAAGTAGGATATGCCTTTTTTAAATTATGCACTAGCTCTTCATCTTGAATTTTATAGTGAGCTATATACTCAGGTCTACTTATCTCTTTTCTAACACTTTCACTGTCAACTGGCTGTTTTTCTCCTGCTAATATGGACCTAAGCTTAAATGGATTTTCATCTATTATAGTAAATCCGAGCTTAAGCTTATAGTAGCCTGTAGCATCTTCAATTATCGCATTTGAGTAGTATCTATTATCATTCATTTTGCTAACAGTATTTTTTAAAAGCACGGCTCCCTTTGAGGATACCTCAGGATAAAGAGGTTTTTTTTCAGACGAAAAATATCTTAGAGCTTTGCTATCTTTAGCTACTAGTCTCATAGTCATATAATTAATAAACTCTATAGGCTCCGATATAGCTACGCAGGTTTTGAAAAAAAGTTTTTCTTCGTCCACAGTAGTATCTCTTTTTAATAAATATTCATATTCTAAAAAATCTCCTGGAAAAGACAGCGAGCTTTTAATATTAATTCTTGCATATTCATACAGTAAGTTAAGCGCTTCTTTTTTTGTTATTCTTATTATACTAGAGCCCAGACCACCCATAAGTCTATTTTCTTCAATAAATATATCCTTTAGACTAGCATTACGAAGTCCTACATAATCAGCTATTCCATCTTCTTCAGCATCCAATAAGAAGAATTGATTTAGTGTTTCTTTTTCATCCTGCCATTTTATATGTAACCCAAGACTCCCCATTAGGCGTGACTTGGTTATCTTTGCAAATTCAAATTTCATTGGTTTAGTCCTCCATTTTAAAGGTATACTTAGTATAATAGTTTTTAGTAGTTTTATATACTTTTTGTTTTATACCCATATATCTATTATACTATTAAAAACAGCCAAGTGATTATAATTCTGGAGGTGCTTGCATGAAAAAAATTGCAGCTTTTTTTGATATAGATGGTACTTTTTACAGGGATTCTCTAATGACGGAGCATTTTAAGAAATTGATTAAATACGATATCATAGATCCTCTAATGTGGCATGCTCACGCAAAGGAAGCTTTCAATGACTGGGATAAGCGTCAGGGTAATTATGATGATTATCTTCTTGAGCTAGCTGGAGTTTATATAGATACTCTTACTGGAGTGCCTAGAGAAAGTATTGAGTTTACAAGTCAAAATGTAATAGACCAGAAATCAGAACGAGTATATAGATACACTCGTTCAAGAATAAAGTGGCATAAAGAAAGTGGTCATACCGTAATATTTATTTCCGGAAGCCCTGATTACTTGGTTAAACGAATGGCAAAAAAATACAATGTAACTGAATACAAAGCTACTGAGTATATATTTAAGGATGATATTTTCACTGGCAGAATAGTTCCTATGTGGGACTCAAAAAGCAAAGACAAAGCTATTGATTATTTTGTTGAAAAACATGATTTAGACCTTTCTAAGTCCTATGCTTATGGTGATACTCATGGAGATTTTTCAATGCTAAAGCGCGTAGGCTATCCTATTGCTATAAATCCAGCTAAAGAGCTGCTAAACGATATAAAAAATGATGAAGGCTTAAGAAAAAGAGCTGAAATTATAATTGAAAGAAAGGATGTAATCTATTCTTTCACTCCTGACCAAATTACCACTTTATTATAATTTCTACTTGACTATTAAATATAAATTGTGTACAATTCAATTGTAAACAATTTATATTTAATTTAGGAGGTTATTTATTATGAACATTTATGATTTTACTGCTAAGGATATCGATGGTAATTTAGTTTCTCTTCAAGATTATAAAGGTAAAGTACTTATAGTTGTAAACACGGCTAGCAAATGTGGCTTTACTCCCCAATACGAGGATTTACAAAAGCTATATGATAATTACAAGGACAAAGGGGTAGAGATTTTAGGTTTCCCATGTAATCAATTTATGGATCAAGAACCTGGAACAAACCAAGAAACAAAATCTTTTTGTTCTCTTAACTACGGTGTTAACTTTCCACTATTCGAAAAAACAGATGTAAATGGGAAATTTGCTCATCCATTATTTAAATATTTAGTGTCTGAAGCTCCATTTAAAGGTTTTGATATGTCAAATCCTACAAACAAAATGCTAGATGCTATGCTAAAGGATAAATTCCCTGAATTTGCTGTAGGCGATGCTGTAAAATGGAACTTTACAAAGTTTATCATCGATAAAGAAGGTAATGTAGTTAATAGATTTGAACCTGCTACAGAGCCTATGGATATGGTTTCCACTATAGAAAATTTATTATAATAAAAAAGGAAAATTACTATGAAACCTGAAGATAAATTAAAGCTAGATAATCAACTATGCTTCGCAGTATATGTGGCATCCAAAGAAATAATAAAGCAATACAAACCTTTTCTGGACCCACTAGGATTGACTTACACTCAATATATAACCTTGCTTGCTCTTTGGGAAAAAAGTGATATTTCTGTTAAGGAATTAGGACAAAGATTATTTTTAGATTCTGGTACCTTGACTCCTTTGCTAAAGAAGCTAGAAGCCATGAATTTAATTGAGAGAGTACGCTCAAGTGATGATGAAAGACTAATAATCGTTTCTTTGACAAAAAAAGGGCTGGATTTAAAAAAAGAAGTTATTGATATACCTGATAAAATCATATGCTCAACAAATTTAAATATAGAAAATGCAGTTTCTTTGAAAAAACATCTTGATATATTACTTGACGGTATGTGTAAATAAATATAACTTAAGCTTTGCTATTTTCAAAATATAATTAAGGACTATAAGGAAATAAAATTCGTTTCCCTATAGTCCTTGTTTTGTAATTTAAATCTAAATTTGAAATTTTTTATTAATCCTCTATTCCTCTTCTCGCTGGAATTCCTTTTTCAAAAGGATGCTTGATTGGATTTATTTCTGAAACGTAATCTGCAATCTCAACAATTTCAGCTGGAACATTTCTTCCTGTAAGTACAACTTCCATATGAGGCTTTCTATTTTTTAGCATATTTACTAGCTTATCAACATCTATCAGCTTGTTTTTTATGCTTCCCATAACTTCATCTAAAATCAATAAATCGCAATCACCTGATTCCAATCTATCCTTTACAAACTGCATTGCTTTATCAATATCTTCTTGAAGCTCAAGCTTTTCTTTATCATTTAGAGTCCAAAAAAATCCTCTTGGCCTTTCAAATCTATGAACCTCAAAATTATCAAGCTTTTCTATAACTTTAAGCTCCCCTGTATCAGAAGATTTTAAGAACTGAACCATAACAACTTTGAAATCTCTGCCTGCCGCCCTCATACCTAGTCCAACAGATGCAGTAGTCTTACCTTTTCCATCTCCAGTATAAACGTGAATTAAGCCTTGATTTTTCATTATGTCCTCCTGTTTTGATTATAATTATGTTCTTTTTAAAGAAAATGTATTTAAATAAGTGTAGTCAGATGTTCCAGTTATTACTCCTCTACCCGTGTTTATTATAAAGCATCCATCTATTTTTTCATTATTTAGCAAAGTATTAAAAATATTTGAGCTCTTATAAACTGCTTTTGTTACTAAATCCTGCTTGCTTATAACCTCTGGTAAGCTATAGTCCTCTATATACATAGGAACATCTATATGACAAACTTCTTTTAGTTTAATTTCATAGCTGATTCTAACAACTTCTTTTGTAAGCGAGTTGCATATATATATTTCATCTGGGATATAGGCAATCATATTGTACATATGATCATTTAATTCAAATTTAGATTCAATCTTTCCTCTGTAAATAGGTATTTGGTTTTCAACTACCCCATATAGGCTGAAAAAAGGACATTCATCTAGCGTTATTAAGCTATTGATATAAGCTAAAATCTCTCTTGCTATTTTATTTTTTTCCTTGTAATCATCTTGAATTTCTATTGGAAAAATAAAACTAATTTTATGCTTTTTTCTTTCTAATGTAAAAAAAGAAAATTTTGAGCTGATTTGGTTAAATAGAAACTCCATTATATGCATGCCCTTATAATTAAGTGCAACTATTTCAATTTTTTTGTCTATGAATCTTATTTCTATAGGTGGATTTTTGAAGCCTATCTCATTATATCCAAGATTATCCGCAGAATCCGAGTTAAAAATAAGCATCCCTTTTTTTATATCAAGCTCTTCTAAAAGCAAGCTCTCTAATGACTTATATATGTTAACTCTTTCTAATAACACTGTGATATGATTGTTGTTTTTTAGTTTACATTCCAACACCATAGTCATTCCTACTTTCATCTATAATTTTATAATATAGTATACACTAAGCTCAGATATTTTTGAATATATAATATATACTATATTTAATTAATATATACTATTTATTTTTTATTTTCTTTAAAATTTGTATTTATCCACCTACTACCTCATTGTCTATATGCTTTACTTCCATGTGTGAGTTTTTGAAAGGCTATTTGCATCTATTAAAAAATACTCGTATCTTTTAGCTTTGTCCTTACTCGCCCATGTTGTATCTATATAGTAATTGTCCTCACCTAGCTTAATTTTATTCCAAATGTGTAAATCGTTCCCCGCTTCTCCAATTACATAGCTTACATCAAATCCAGCTTTTTTACTCATCAAATAAAACAACTGAGAATAGCCTGCGCACATGGTTCTTCTTTGCTTTAATGCCTGATATGCAGAATTGTTAACCGTAGAATAATCATAAGTTAAGTTTTCTACTACATAATCATAAATTACTTTTAATTTTTCTCTATCTGTATGTTCTGGTTTTATTATAGTTTTTAGAGCAATATCTATATTGAGATTTACATATTTCAATTCTTCTCCAGTAAGTGCTACTAATCTAGGATCTAAATTTATTCTTCTATATCCAATCTTCTCTCCAGCAATAGACAATGCCTGTGCAACTGATTCTCTTGTTTTTTCCTTCACTCCTAAGGAATAAATTTTTTGAGTAAACGAAGATGCCATAACAAGCGTAAGTCCTAAGAAAAGCATTCCTCTGAGGTTTTTATCTAATTTATTTTTCATACAAAAACTCCTTAAATTCTATGCTTTAACAATTAATCGCTAATTTAATGTTAAATTATGACTTATATTATATCACCTTGGGTTTTTATTTAGGTAAAAAAAGGGTAAAAATATACTATAAAAATTAATACTTGATATAAATTCAATTTTGGTTATAATTAATATCAATTCAATTGTCTTTAGTAAGGGGTGAAAAAGATGGAAGATAGAAGAAAACATAATCGTATACCATTTAAAGTAAGTTTAGTAGTAGATTCCCTTTTCAAACAAAACAATACTAAAATTGAGAATTTGGATGCTGAAATAACTGTTTACGATATATCTCCTAGAGGTGTTGGTTTTTACTCAAAAGCAGATTTGCCTATCGATTTTTATTTCGATGCTGAAATTTCTTTTGATGAAAACAGACATTTTTTGACAGTTCTTCGAATAGTTAGAAAAACAGATTTAGAAGATGGCTATAACTACGGATGTGAGTTTGTAGGATTGGCTGATAATTTAGCACTCATAATAAATGAGTATGCAGAAGTTCAAAAGCAATAGAAGCTTCAAAATTTTGCAATTAAATATTTCTAATGAATCCAAGAAATCTTGTTAGATTCGTAATAACTAAAAAATCTCGATAGCCCTTATTTGGTTATCGAGATTTTTATTGTTTTATATAATAAGGCTTCTAGAACCAACTAGCAATCTATATTGCTTAATTAGGCTAAATTCTTATTTGTAACCTAATACTTTTTATTTAGATGAGCCTTTTCTTGGGTTTGTTCTTTTTTTCCCGCTTTTTCTTGCATTTACAAGTGAAGGCTTAGATTTAGTAGTTTTTCTATATCTTACTTCTTTAGTTTTAACTTTTCCTTCTAATAAGGTTTCTATATTCATTCTCTTTCTTTCATCAGAACTTCTATCATATACTTCAGGAATAGAAATTCCAACTGTTTTTTGAATTTTTTTCATTTGCTCTACTTCTTTATCAGATACAAATGAAACGGCAATCCCTTTTTCTCCTGCTCTACCTGTTCTTCCTACTCTATGAATATAGTATTCTATTTGTCTTGGAATATCGTAATTGAAAACATGAGTTATTCCATCTATATCCATTCCTCTAGCTGAAATATCTGTAGTTACAAGAAAAGGAAATTTCAGTTCTCTAAATCGTTTCATTATATTTTCACGCTTGTTTTGTGAAAAATCTCCATGTAAGATTTCTACATCGTATCTAAGATTTACCATATTGTCATAAAGCTCATTGGCTCTTTCTTTTGATTTACAAAATATCATAGCCATAAACGGTTTAAATTCTTTTAATGCCATTTCTAATGATTGAAGTCTTCTTTCTTCCGTTGTTCTGACTACAACTTGTCTGATATTGTCAATTACTACGCTCTCTGGGTCTATATCTATATTAATAGCATTATTCATTATTTTTCTTGCTAGCTTTCTTATCATATCAGGAATAGTAGCAGAGAAAATCATCTTTTGCATTTTTTCTGGAGTCTTATCAAAAAGTAAATCAAGATCCTCCATAAATCCAAATGCCATCATCTGGTCAGCTTCATCTATTACTACATGCTTTAGATTTTTGAAGTTTATGCTGCCTTCTCTTATGTGATCCAAAATTCTACCTGGCGTACCTACTACAAATTGTGCATTATTTTTTAATTGGTTCTTTTGCTTTTCAACATCATGGCCTCCGTAAACTGATACCACGTCAAAAGCTGAGTCCTTAAGCAATTCTTCAACAACAGTAGTAATCTGAAGTGCTAATTCTCTTGTCGGTGTTAATATAAGTACTTGAGGTGTAGATATATTTTCATCCAGCATCTGAATTAAAGGTAACACAAATGCCAAGGTTTTTCCTGTTCCTGTTTGAGCTTTTCCAATAATATCTTTTCCTTTAAGAATTAGAGGAATAGCCTGCTCTTGAATTTTTGTTGGTTTCGTAATATACATATTTCTCAGTTTATCTATATTATCTGTATTAATACCTAAATCGTAAAATGTTCTCATATTATATTTTTCTCCTTCTATTATCATGACTTTATATTATAACATAAATAAGACTTAAAGGCACTAATAGTTTCCTATTTGTGCCTTTTTATTGTTAATAAAGCAAAGTTAAGTTACCCTAATGGTTATTATATGCCTAATTTTTATTACATTCTTTTTATGATTCTTGAAGATTCTCCATCGATAATAAGTTCTAACCTATCCCCAGTTACAAAAAGCTCTTCACCTGTTAATAAATCAATAAATTTTTTAGAATTTGTCTCGATAATAACTTCCTCTGAAAGCTCCGAGCTGTTTGCAATTACATAGATTTCGTTTTTATCATCAAATCTTCTATACGCTATAGATCTTTTTGAAAGAACCAAATAGCTAACATTGCCTTTTTTTATAACAGGCTCATTTGTTCTAATTTCAAGAATTTTTTTATAATGGTTAAAAACATTAAGATTTTTTCTAGGATTGGTCTTAGCTTCATATTTAAATCCTAGGTGTTCATATGAATCCCATGGATAGGTAGCTCTGTTTTCAGGGTCTTTTCCTCCAGTGAGCCCAACTTCATCTCCGTAATAAATAAGCACAGGGCCTAAAAAAAGTAGCTGCATTGTAACTGCAAGTAAAAATTTCCTTTCACTTCCAAGTTCAGTCATTGCCCTTTGGACATCATGGCTTCCTATCATTTTTAAGGAAGATTTGTAGTATTCCTTAGGATAGTTTTCTTTGAACATAGTACAAATATTATAAAATGTCTGAGCACTTATTTCTCTATTTATAAAATTAAACAAAGTTCTTCTATATGGATAAGCAGTTACAGAATCTAGTGACTCTCCTAACATATACTGCCTTCTTTCTCCATATGATATTTTATTAGTGGCATCTTCCCAAACTTCTCCTAAAAGGACACTATCCTTATCTATTGATTTCATTCTTTTTCTAAGAATCTTAATAAATTCCTCTGGAAGTTCATCTGCTACATCTAGTCTGAAACCCTTAATGCCCATTTTCATCCACTTGGCTACTATTCCTTCTTCACCTGTTATAAACTCAAGATATGAAGGCTCCATTTCATTTACATTTGGCAAATCACCTATCCCCCACCACGAATCATAGCTTTCTGGATGATTTTTAAATTTAAACCAGCTGAAGTATTTTGATTCTTTTGATTGATAGGCTCCTATACTAGAATAATTACCATATTTATTAAAATAAATGCTATCACTACCAGTATGGCTAAATACTCCATCTAAAATAATATACATATTCTTATTTTTAGCTTTTTCTATTAGCTCTTTAAAAATCTCTTCATCACCAAACATTGAATCAATTTTTGAATAATCTGCTGTATCGTATTTGTGGCAGCTTCTTGCTAAAAAAATTGGATTAAGATAAATACAAGTTACACCAAGCTGCTTCAGATAATCTAGCTTATCTATTACTCCTTTTAGATTGCCTCCATAAAAATCCCATCTTAGTATCTCTCCATTTGGCCCTTTTATGTAGGAAGGAGTATCCTCCCAAGATGAATATATATAGCTATTCGGCTTTATATCTAATAGCTGACCGTTTTCATTTCCATTTGCAAATCTATCTACAAAAATCTGATAAACTGTCCCTTCGCTATAAAATTCTGGAACCTTTTCTATTTTCCCATGAACAGTAAGCTGGTATGATGGAGCCTTTTCATCTTCATATAGTAAAGCAAGCCCACCAGTGGCCAAATATTCTGGTGCAAGAAAGTATCTATGGTGGTCTATATAAATTACAAATCTATAAAAATAAAGGCCAATATGTTCAAACTTCCAGCTTATATAATAAAACTCACTGTCATGGTTCATTTCTATGAACATTTTCTTATCTTCATAAAAAAGCTCCATGTCTATTCTATTTATTTTGCTCGAAATTGTAGGTTCAAAGGATATTTTAAAATCTACTTTTGAATTTCTTTCAATTGCACCAAAAGGTTTTTTAAAAGTTTCGTCCCATGAATCAAAATAAAGTCCTATGTCAGAGGCGGGCTTCATATTAATCACTCCCTCCTAGAAATGTTCACCTATTCTAGTGCTCCAAATACCATTAGCATATGAGGTTATTGTTCTATCACTTGTAAATTGACCTGATGAAGCTATGTTATCTACACACATTTTATTCCAGGTATCTTTTTTCTTATAAAGAGAATCTATTTTCTGGTGAGCTAGAGAGTATTCCTTAAAATCTCTTAATACAAAAAAGGAATCATTGTGTGTTATAAGATGGTGATATATATCTAAGCCATCATCCACACTAAAGCCTGGTATAAATCCATTGATTAAATCATCAATAACCCTTCTTAGGGCGTAATCTCTATGATATATATCTACAGATTTATAATCATTGTTCATCTCATGAGATAAAACCTCTTTGGCAGTAAGTCCAAAAATAACTATATTATCATTTCCTACTTCATTAAATATTTCTACATTAGCTCCATCCATAGTTGCTAAAGTAACTGCTCCATTCATCATGAATTTCATATTTCCTGTTCCAGAAGCTTCTTTTGAAGCAGTAGAAATCTGCTCACTTACATCTGCAGCAGGAATTATGCTTTGAGCTAGAGTAACAGAGTAATTCTCCATAAATACTACCTTTAATCTTCCCTTGACTCTAGGATCATTATTAATCATGTTTGCTATAGAGTTTATAAACTTAATAATTTTTTTTGCTAGATAATATCCCGGTGCTGCTTTAGCCCCAAATATAAATGTTCTAGGATGCATGTCAAAGCTAGAATCTTCAATTATTCTATGGTACAGATGAAGTATATGAAGAGCATTCATCAGCTGCCTTTTATATGCATGAAGCCGTTTAACTTGGACATCAAATATCGAGCTTGGATCTACAATTATATCGTTATTTTTAAGAATCACATCCGCTAGCTTAACTTTATTATCATATTTTATCTGCTCTATTTTTGATAAAAAAGCTGAGTTCTCATTATATTCTTTAAGCTTAATCAAATCGGTAGGAACTCTCTTCCATATATCACCTATAGTTTCCGTCACTAGATTGCTAAGATTTGGATTTGCAAGCATAAGCCATCTTCTATGAGTTATCCCATTAGTTTTATTATTAAATCTAGCAGGATACATCTGATAGAAATTATTTAGCTCTCTATTTTTCAAGATTTCAGTATGAAGCTTTGCTACTCCATTTGTACTATGGCTTCCAACTATAGCAAGATTTGCCATTCTAACACTAGAATGAGCTATAATTGCCATAGCGTTAATTTTATCTTGGTTATCTGGGTTTAGTTTTATGAGCTGCTCGCAAAATCTTCTGTTAATTTCTTCTATTATCATATAGATTCTTGGAAGTAAATTCCTCATTAAATCAGATGACCATGTTTCTAAAGCCTCGCTAAGTATTGTGTGATTAGTGTATGACATAGTTAAAGTAGTGATTTCCCATGCTTTATCCCAAGACAAATAATATTCGTCTAAAAGTATGCGCATAAGCTCTGGTATACAAAGAGCAGGATGAGTATCATTTATATGAATAGACACCTTTTCATTAAACTCTTCTATCGGTAAATTTAACTTCTTATATCTTCTTATTATGCTCTGCACTCCAGCTGATACCATAAAGTATTCCTGTTTTAGCCTTAACGTCTTACCTTCTTCGCTAGAATCATCTGGATATAGGACCTGTGATATGGACTCAACAGAGTACTTATAGTCAAGCGCTTTTTTATAATCACCGTGACTAATCTGAGCAAGATCAAAATCGTCTGATGGCATTTCAGCACTAAATAATCTAAGATTATTTACCGTGTTATTATCAAATCCAATAACTGGAGTATCGTATGGAACTGCAAGAACAGGTTCATAATTTTTATGAGTTACTTTGAATTTTCCTTCTTCTTCTTTTATATCAAGCTCACCCTTAAATTTAACAAGAACCGCTTTGTCTGGTTTTCTCACTTCCCATACATTACCTTCTCTAAGCCAATTTTCAGGAACTTCTACTTGATAGCCATCTATAAATTTTTGCTCAAAAAGTCCATACTTATATCTAATTCCACAGCCATGTCCTGGGATTGCTAGAGCAGCCATTGAGTCTAAAAAGCAAGCTGCTAATCTTCCAAGTCCACCATTCCCAAGCCCAGGTTCTGGTTCGTAGCTTTGAATTTCATCTAAATCAAAGCCCATCTCAGAAATCGCATCATCACAGACATCTAATATCCCTAAATTCAATAGATTTGCTTTTAGCATTTTCCCCAGTAAAAACTCTATAGAAAAATAATATACCTGTTTTTCTTTATATTTTTCATAAGTTTTGTTTGTATCAACCCAGCCTCTTGCACAGTAATCTCTTATAAGATTACCTAGTGCTACAAATACCTGCTGTCCAGTAGCATCCGTTATGTCCACTGCAAATAAGCTCAGTATTTTAGCTTCGATATCTTTCTTTACCTGTTCTTTTGTCAAATACATATTCTACTTCTCCTCTAAAACACTATCATATACCCTAAGATATTCCTTAGCTGAGTGCTCCCAGCTAAAATCAGAGTTCATAGCATTTTTAATTAATTGACTCCATACTTTCTTATCTTTATAAACATCCAAGGCATACTCTAATACATGTAGCATCTCATGAGCATTGTAGTTTCTAAAGGAAAACCCATTTCCTTTTACTGTAGTTTTATCATATGGTATTACCGTATCCTTTAGTCCTCCAGTTTCTCTAACCAGTGGCAAAGTGCCATATCTAAGGGCTATAAGCTGACCTATTCCACAAGGCTCAAACTGAGAAGGCATGAGCAGCATATCCGCTCCTGCATAAATCCTCTGAGCAAGTGTATTGTCAAATACCAATTTAGCGCTACATTTTTGAGGGTAAGTCATTGAATAATAATGAAAAACACTATGGTATTTTTCATCTCCTGTACCAAGCAGTACAAATTGAATATCTTTGTCTAGTATCTCTCTCATAACATGAGTAACTAAATCTAGACCTTTTTGAGAAACAAGCCTAGTAACCATACCTATCATCATAACGTCTTTATCCTGAGGAAGTCCTAATATTTTTTGGAGCTTGAGCTTATTTTCAAGTTTTTTCTCAGTAGTGTTGATGTCGTAATTTTCAAATATGTGAGTATCAGTAGTTGGAGAATATATATGGTAATCTATACCGTTTAATATTCCCTCAAGTTTGTTTGATTTTTTATTTAACAGCCCATCTAGTTTTTCTCCAAAATATGGTGTCCTTATCTCATCAGCATAGCTAGGACTAACTGTTGTTATATAATCAGAAAAATTAATTGCGGATTTCATAAAATTTACATCACCGTAGAATTCTAAGCCATCTTCAACCATCATATGTTCTGGAAGTCCAGCCACATCATGTAAAACTTCTTTGGAGAACACCCCCTGATATTGAAGATTGTGTATTGTAAATACAGTTTTGATATTAGTTTTCCCTAGATGCTGGTAATTTTCCATTTTTAAATAAGCAGGAATAAGTGCAGTATGCCAATCATTAAGATGGATGATATCAGGAATAAAATTCATGCGCTTTACAAATTCAACTGTCGCTCTTGAAAAGAAAGAAAATCTTTCAGCATCATCAAAATATCCATAAGCATTTTCTCTTTTAAAGTAATACTCATTGTCTACAAAATAAAAATCTAAGCCTTCAAATTCTAAATGCTGTACTCCACAGTACTGATTTCTCCAGCCAACTGGAACTGAAAAAACATCTACTTGCTCCATCTTATCTTTATAAAATTCTGGTATTTGTAAATATTTAGGAAGCATAATTCTCACATCTACTCCTAGGCTTTTCAAAGCCTTTGGAAGTGCAAAAGCCACATCTCCCAGCCCCCCAGTTTTTATAAAGGGATAGCTCTCTGCACTTACAAACAAAACTTTCATAATCGTCCTCCTCTATATTAAATAGTTCTATTTTTATCAATCACCAGTGGTACTTTTTTATCCCCTTTTAGTTCTTTATTTTCTGATATTACAACACCTTTGTCTAAAATCACATTTTGTAGATTTGCATTTGATTTTATCAGTCCATTTTGCATTATAATTGAGTTTTCAATTTTTGCACCTTTCTCCACATGAACTCTTCTAAAAATTACAGAATTTTTTATTTCTCCTTCAATTATGCATCCATTTGCAATAAGAGAATTATCAATTTTAGCATCTTTAGAATAGAAGGTTGGCGACTCATCTTTCACTTTAGTGTAGATTTTTCTTTCAGAGTAAAATATTTCCTCAGATATTTCTGTATTTAAAAAATCCATATTTGCTTCAAAATATTTTTCTATGCTGTTTATACATTTTACATAGCCCTTATGATTATATGCAGTAATTTTAAGCGTATTTATACATTGATTTATTGCATCATTAAGATAAAAATTCTCCCCCTTTGCTATGGAATCCATAATAATATCTAAAAGTAATTCTTTTTTCATAAGGTAAACTTCCATAGAAACATCAGCAGATTTTCTGTGACCCATATTTACTCCTACAGACACTACCCTACCTGTCTTTCCAAGGTTTAATAAATAACATCTTTCGAAATCTGTATCAGCATTATGGACACTAGTATAGGCTATGCTTATATCTGCTCCATCCTTAATATGATTTTGATACATAGCCCTAAAATCGATATTTGCAATCATATAGCTACATGAAATCAAAACATACTCTTGTTTGCTCAGTCTAATATAATCTAAATTCGAATAGAAGTTATGAATGTCTCCTCTTGGCACACTAGATGTCAAAGGATTAAAATTCGGTGAAAAAATAAAAAGTCCATCGATTTTTCTATCTAAATCCCAAGCTTTTCCGTTATTTGTGTGATCCAACAAGGATCTATGATTATAATCAGTGAATATCCCAACATTTTGAATACCCGCATTTACCATGTTAGAAAGTACGAAATCTATAACTCTATATCTTCCTGCTATAGGAATAGATGCTATGGGTCTGTCATTTACCAGTTTTTTTATATTGTACTCATTTTCACTAAGATTGATAATTCCTTGGCAATTCTTAAGCATTTATAGCACCTTCTTCCTCAAAGCTAAGTGATAGGTCGTCCTTTGGTTTTTGCTTGTCTTCTCTAGCAGGACTAATTACAGTTCCTTGCTCAATAAGTGAAATTTCACCCGATTCGTCATAAACCTTTGTTCCAGATTTTATTACTGCACCTTCGCCTATTATTGCTCTTTCTATATATACATTGTCCTCAATTACAACATTTGGCATAATTACAGAATCTTTTATCACAGAACCTCTTCCCACTTTTACACCATAAAATAATACGCTATGGTTTACTTCTCCGCAAACTATGCATCCCTCTACTACCAAGGAGTAATTGACTTTTCCTCCATGGCAAATATACTGAGGAGGCATAATAGGGTTTACTGAGTAAATTTTCCATTTGTTATCATGTAGATGTAGAGGGTTATTAGGGTCAATAAGATCCATATTTGCTTCCCATAAGCTTTCTACAGTTCCAACATCTTTCCAGTAGCCTTTGAATCTATATGCAAATAAGTCTATTCCGTCCTTTAGCATTTTTGGTATTATGTCTTTTCCAAAATCATCAGCACTTTTGTCCTTTTCTCCATCAGTGAGATAGTTTTTTAATATCTTCCAATCAAAAATATAAACGCCCATTGATGCTAAATTTGATTTTGGCTTTTTAGGCTTCTCTTCAAATTCATATATCCTGTCATCTGGAGTCGTATTCATAATTCCAAAGCGCTTTGCTTCTTCTATAGTTACCTCAAGCACAGCAATTGTTGCCTTTGATTTTTTTTCTTTATGGTACTCAAGCATCCTGTTATAGTCCATTTTATAGATGTGATCCCCTGATAAAATAAGTACATATTCAGGATCGTACTGCTCAATAAAATTAATATTTTGATAAATCGCATGAGCAGTCCCTCTATACCAGCTTCCCTCAGTTTCATTCATATATGGAGGCAAAATAGAAACTCCTCCAGTTTTTCTATCCAAATCCCAAGGGCTGCCTATTCCAATATGAGTGTTTAGTATTAGGGGTCTATATTGTGTTAATACTCCAACTGTATCTATTCCTGAATTTGAGCAGTTACTAAGCGGAAAATCAATTATTCTATATTTCCCTCCAAATGGAACCGCAGGCTTTGCCAGTTTTTTTGTAAATATACCTAGCCTGCTTCCTTGCCCTCCTGCTAATATCATTGCAATCATTTCTTTTTTAAACATAAAATGCACCCCTTTTTATTGGATAATCTACACTGGTATAGTTAGTAGTTATTTAAAGCTTTTAGTTATATACCCACTCTTAAGAAGATAATAGTTTTTTTATTATAATTTTTTGTAAAAAAATAGACCAAATCCTTGAGGTGTGAGATTTGGTCTATTTTTTAAGTTATGGGTAAACCACGTATAAGGGTGAGCTTACATAGTGGTATACAGCTTTTTGATTGTACTTTGAACTGCATTTGAAAGCTTAATTTCATTTTCTTGCGCAGAAGGTATATTTGTTTCACTAAAAATTAAGTTGATGTATTCACCATCATAATCAACTGCATCTATAAAATTATAATCTTCTAAAGCATCCTTAAAAAAGTTTTCAACTGCAAAGTAATTGTAATTATCTCCATCGAACTGACATGTATATTTTAATATCATGATATCCTCCTTAAAATCTAAAAACTGATAATTCTAAATATAAAATAAATTTAATTGAATTAAAAAAGCCCCACCTCTAAAAAAGAGACGGAGCACCGCGTTACCACTCTAATTGACGAAAAATAAAAATCATTCTTCGTCCACTCAATACATTTAACGCATGTAGACGTACTGCACTACTATCCCGGGGTTCGCACAGTCTCCTCCTTGGTCCTCTTCATCATCCATAGACTATCGATCTCACACCTACATCGACTCGCTGAAGCCATCTGAAAAACTACTCTCCAAATCATTGGATTTATTATCGGATTGTAAATCCCATTATATTAAAATAATTTGACTATGTCAACTTAATAAATAAATTTTTATAAAAATGTTTTATAAGAGATTTTATAAGCTAACACCATAATTACTTTGCATAGGATTTAATAACTTCAATAACTGTTTCAACGGCCTTGTACATATCTTCTACAACAATTGCTTCATATCTTCCATGATAGTTAAATCCACCAGTGAAAATATTTGGAGTAGGCAGACCCATAAATGAAAGTCTAGCTCCATCAGTACCGCCTCTAATTGCTTTTATATTCGGCTTAACTCCAATTTTCTCCATAGCTGCAACAACTGAATCTACAACATGCATAACAGGTAGAATTTTTTCTTTCATATTGTAATATGAGTCTTTTATTTCTACTACAGCAGTATCTTCCCCATATTTTTTATTTATAAATTCACAGGCAGTTTGTAGAAATTCCTTTTTCTGAGTAAACTTTGCCATGTCATGATCTCTAATAATATATCCAAGAGTAGTTTTTTCTATATCTCCATGAATTTCATCAAGCATAGTAAAACCTTCATAGCCTTCTGTGAACTCTGGTCTTTCAAATGCAGGAAGCAAGCTTTGAAGTTCCATTGCAATTAGAACTGAATTCTTCATCTTATGCTTAGCAGAGCCTGGATGAATGTTTACCCCTTTTACTACAACTGTAGCTGATGCAGCATTAAAGTTTTCATACTCGATTTCACCTAAAAAGGAACCGTCTAGTGTATAAGCAAAATCTGCTCCGAACTTCTCAACATCAAATTTATCCGCTCCTCTTCCGATTTCTTCGTCAGGAGTGAATGCGATTTTTATATCTCCATGTTTTTCCTCTGGGTGATTAATGAAATATTCAATAACAGACATAATTTCTGCAATACCAGCTTTATCATCAGCTCCAAGTAAAGTGGTTCCATCTGTAGTTATCAAAGTCTTACCTTTAAAATCCTTTAGGTATGAAAAATCTGAAACCTTCATAACTATATTCTTATCTTTATTTAGAACTATATCTTCTCCGTCATAGTTTTCAACAATTTGTGGCTTAACATTTTCCCCTGGCATGTCAGGACTTGTATCTAAATGCGCAATAAGTCCGATTTTCGGAGCATTGTCTACATTTCCTTTTAGCGTAGCCATTACATAACAATTTTCATCTACATGAGCATCTGTTATTCCAAGTGCTTTAAGCTCATCAACTAATAAATTTGCTAAATCAAATTGAATCTTAGTGCTTGGGATAGATTCTGAAGCGTCATCAGATTTAGTATTGATTTTTACATATCTAAGTAATCTTTGTTCAACTTTTTCCATTTCATAACCTCCTATACAATATACATAAAATTATAACTAAAGGGATTATAAGTCATAAACTTAATAATCCCTTAAATTTATATTCTAGATAAATGCCTGAAGATATAGCATAATAGCTGCAAATACAGCAATAATACCCATCAATGGCATAATGAACTTAAGCCATTTGTCATATGTTACATCAACCATAGATAGAGTTACTAGAATTAATCCTGTTGGTGTAATAAATGCCATTAGCCCTTGACCATATTGGTAAGCACTTACGATTACTTCTCTTGGTATACCTACTGTATCTGCAAGAGGAGCCATGATTGGCATAGAAAGTACTGCTAGTCCTGAAGATGAAGGTATAAAGAATCCAAGCACTAAGAATACTACAAGCATTATAAGTGCAAATATTCCACCATTCATACCGCCAACGACATTTGTTGCTCCATTTAGTATAGAGTCAGAAATTAGTCCGTTGTCCATAATTATATTAACAGCTCTTGCAACTCCTATTGTAAGTCCAACTCCTACAAGCTCAGATGCACCAGTAACAAACTCTGATACAGCTCTCTTTTCTCCAAGTCCTGAAAGGAAGCAAATGATGATACCAACAACAAAGAATAGCGCTGTCATTTCTAGGAACCACCAGCCTTGAGTTGATACTCCCCAAATCATAACTGCAAATGAAAGTGCAAATATTGAAAGCATCAGCTTACGTTTTACTGTAAACTCTGGCACTTCTTTATTTTCATGTAAAAATCTCTTCTCTAGGTCAGCTTTCTGAGAGAAAATAAGAGATTTTGAAGGGTCTTTCTTAACCTTTTCAGCATATTTAATAATATATGCTATTGTGATAATAGTAGCTATAACAAGTCCAGCTCCTCTAAATGCTATACCATTCATAAATGAAATACCTGCAGCATTAGAAGCTATAACTGATGAAAATGGATTTACAGTAGAGAACATTGTACCTATAGAAGAACCCATATATAAAGCCGCTATACATACTATTGCATCGTATCCTGCCACCATAAATACAGGAACTAGTATTGGATATAAGGCAATCGTTTCCTCAGCAAGTCCAAACGTAGTACCTCCAAGTGCTATCAAGAAAGTAACTATAATAATAAGTAGATATTCTTTTCCCTTTGTTAATCTAGAAAGACTAGCAAATCCAGCATCGAAAGCCCCACTGTTATTTAAAATTCCAATGATTCCTCCGATAATAAGTACAAAAATCATAATGTCTATTGTTTCATAAACACCTTCAATAGGTGCCTTTATAAGCTCCATAATCCCTTGAGGATTGCTCTCTAATTCCTGATAAGTGTTAGGAATAGCAACTGGTTTATAAATACTTCCATCTGTGAATTTTTCTACATCAACTTGAACTCCAAGCTGATCTAATGTGCTTTGAGTAGCTTCAAGCTCCTGTGTTTCTCCATCTGGAGTAGTCACTACAAATGCTTGAACTGACTCATCAAATAATAGCGTTGAATACTTTCCTGCTGGCACAACGTGAGTAAGTGCTGCAGCTAAAATTAATACAATAAATAATACCGTGTAGGCAGTAGGGAAACTAAGTTTCTTCTTTGTCTCAGTACTTGACATAAATATTTCCTCCTTGTATAAATTGTTATTACAGAAATTATTTATTTGATTTATACAATTTAGTCTTAATCATAATTAATAGTTTCAAAAATTAATAATTTCAAAAATATTATTTACTGCATTAACTGCTTTAAATATAGATTTTACTTCTAAAACTATAATTATTTACTATATGTATAAATAAGTTAAAAAATTGAAATTTTTTGAACATTTAATAATTTCTATATGTATAACAATTTTATATCAAAATCTTAAAATATTCAGTCGCCTAGGTAACATTATACCATCAATAAAAGTTAACAAAATTTAATAATATAATTATATTGGAATATTTGTAAGCGATTTAAGTGCCTCTATATCATTGATTATTATTTCTTTCCCGCTAATAGTTATATAGGCTTTTTCCTTGAATTTATTCATTATTTTTGTCACTGTTGCTCTATTTAATCCTATTCTGTTTGCAATTTCTTCATGAGTTAGTACTATACTTATATGTTTTTTCATATCCATATTTATATCTTCAGTATAATAAAGCCTGATTAAAAAATCTGCTAGCTTACCTTCAGAATCATTAAATTTAAAATTGCTTATTTCCATCATAATCATCCTATTTTTTATTACCATGCTCTGAAGAAAGCACCTAAAGAGCTTTGGATTTGACTCAAGTATAATATCAATTTCATTTTTACTTATCATTTTTATTGCAGAGTTTTGAAGAGCCTTATAAATAACAGACGTTCTTTTTTCATCAAAGAAATCCTCTTCTCCAAATATACTCCCTTTTGTTATTCTAAAAAAAATTATTTCATTTCCGTCTTTAGAATACATTAACTGATTGACTTCTCCTTCTAAAACTAGAAAAATATAATTTGAGCTATCTGGATTTATAATTTCACCCTTTTTAATCTCGCACGTCATTCCACAGTCACTTAGTGCTTCCAAAAAACAATTATCTAATTCCTTTTGTGATTTATGGTCAAATATATCTTTATACATTATCAATAGCACCTTTCTTAGTAAATCATTTAAGTAGCTTCAGCAGTAATGATTTTTTTATATTAACAGCATCAGCTGGGCATACTTCATGACAGCAAAAACAGCTTATGCAATCTTTTAGGTTTACAACTGGCTTATTTTCCACCATCGATATAACATTTGCCGGACAATTTCTTTTACAATGTCCACAAGATATGCATTTACTATGTACAAATTCTGGTTTGGCTTTTAATTTCTTTATTATAATTTCTTTTAGCTTTGCAGGTGTTTTTTTAGGAAGAAATGTTAAGTCTACAGAATCTGGCAATTTAAATGGCGCAATATTTAAAGCTTTATAATCAAGCCCCTCTACTACTATTTCATTTTTATTAAAAATGTTTCTAGATTCTGCAAGATAAAGTGTAGGAACTAGCTTGAATGCAATAGATACTAAATCACAAGCTATAAAATCTGCTTCATAAGCATTATCTGCACCAATAAGTACTCCAAGATTTCTTTTTATGCCATTAGATGGTCCATTTCCCTCCATAGCCTCTATCCCGTCAATAATAGAATAGTCTGGCTTTATATATCTTTCAATATCGATAAGGTGATGAGCAAAGTTCTCTTCATTCATAAGCTTAAAATGATACTCAGCCTTAATTAGTCCTGGTATGACTCCAAAAAGATTCTTTACAGCTCCTGTGAAGGTCATCATACCATGAGTTTTTAGTTTAGCTGCTGAAATTACAAAGTCTGCATTTTTTACTACATCAATAACATTAAAGGTTTTTAATCTCATTGAATCACTAGGACTCACTTCTGAAAAGCTTACGTTATAATTTAAAGTTGCACCACTATTTTGAGCTGCTTTTACCATTCCTGAAGCTTCATAAATCCCTTCTAGAGATGTTTTCGTAAATGGTCCCGCAGGTGAATCAGCTATAATTACTTCACAATTGTATTTAACAAAATAGTTTGCTAGACATTCAATGATTATAGGATGAGTAGTGACTGCCTGCTCAGGTTTTTTCTTCATGAGCAAATTAGTTTTTATGACTACCTTTGCTCCATCGAACAGTTTTTTTGATAATAGGCTATTATCTAGCATTGAATTTATGCTAGTTTGTATCATATCAATATTATTATAAGACTCAATCTTAGTAAGTTGTACTTTACCCATAATACCCTCCACATATCTAAAAAGAAAAATCTCCTACTGCTAAGCTAATGCAACAAGAGATTTTTCAATTAATTAAATTTTAAAGATTTTCATTTTATTATTTAAGTTTTCTGTTGTTATAAGTAGTTCATCAGCATCATTTCCAACAATTTCACTGTTTTGTGTTACACTTTGGGCATTAGATGAAAGATTTTCAGCTGTTGCTAATATCTCTTCAGAAGCTGCAGATTGCTGCTCAGTAATTGCTGCAACAGAAGCTGCAACATCATCAACTTCTTTTATTTTCTCAATCATTTCATTTACAAGGACATTACTTTGATTTACTTGATTATATATTTTATCAAAAGTTTCACTTGCTGTCTCTACTAAATTTGAACTCTGCTTGATATTTTCAGAGCTTTTTTGAGTATTTTCAACAGTATCGTCCACCAAACTTTTTATATTACTGGTTAAATCAGCAATTCCTCTAACCGAATTTTCACTTGTTTCAGCTAATTTTCTAATTTCATCTGCTACTACTGCAAATCCCCTTCCTGCTTCTCCAGCTCTTGCAGCTTCAATTGCGGCATTAAGGGCTAAAAGATTCGTTTGATTTGCAATTTCTCCTATTAAGTTAACAATATCGTTTATCTTAAATGTAGATTCCCCAACTAGCTTAACTGTACCTTCCAATTCTTCAATCGAAGATTCTACACCCTTTATTGCAGTATTTACTTCAATCATATCGAGCTTTCCCTTTTCAGAAATACTTACTGTATCTAACATTTTTTCCTTAGCCAACTCACCTTTTTTACCTGTATCAGAAACAAACTCTGATAGTGATGAAGCATTTTCAGCAACCTCACCTACAGCTCTTGCTAATTCCTCAACAGTTAAATTTAGTTCTGACATAGAAGTTGACTGAGTCTGAGCGGAATCATATAGTTCAGATGCTATATTTTTACTATTAATAGATTGATTTTCAAGCCTCATAGACATATCTTTGACCTGTGATATCATATCTCTCATAGTAGCAATAAAAGTTTTCATACTTTTTCCTACCTTAGCAATTTCATCATTTCCTTTTACATCGATTTCTACTGTAAAATCACCTTGAGTAATTTTTTCAATGGTCTCATTTAAAGTTTTTACTGGTTTGATTATATGATGAACTACTCTTTCTATCAAAACTATAAGTATAATCATCGCAATTACAAATATAGTTAGTAGGAGCTGCCTTAAATTATTTAAGCCTCCTAGAATTTCATCCTGAGATACGTATGATACAATTTGCCATGGAGTATTATCTATAGAGTCTAGAGCAACAGAATAATATCCTTCAGATGTCTTAACTTCATATATTTCTTCCTTATTTAAATCTATACTTTTAGCTATTTCTGAAATTAAAACATTTTCATTATTTGAATCAAATTTAGTGTTTAATACCTTCTCATCATCAATAGCTAGTATTGTTAAATCTTGCTTATCTATTAAAAAGGTCTTGCCTGTATTTAAAATTTTCTTTGTACTTATCATTTCAGATATATTGTCTAGTAAAACATCAGCTCCTGCCACCCTAGTACTACTATCTATAGGATTCAATTTAGCTGAAGCCGTCACCACATAGTTTCCTGTGTCAGCATCTAAATAAGCTGCCCCAAATTTAAAGCTTTCATTATTAACTCCATCTATAAACCAATCTCTTTCCTTAACAATATAATCTGCTGCTGGAACAAATCCAGAAGGATCATAAAAAGCCTGAGAATCATGACCTATGTATACTCCATTTGGATAGCTATCATTATAATTCATATTACTTGCTAGATAGCTCATCAGCTCATCTTCTGTCATCTCTACATTATCTAAGGTATTTTTTAGTTGATTAAGTGACGATAATATAGTTTCTGACCAGGTTTCTACTTCATGTGAATTTGAAGCAGTAGCAGATTGTACTAAAGCATTCGCATATCCAACTATTATTTTCTTTGTATTGAAATACATTGTGAATACTAAAGATGCTATAGTTATAATTACTAGTGGAATTATAATAGCTATTAGCTTTGCTTTCATACTAAAAAGCTTTTTGTTGTCTTTTACTAATTCTTGATTTGAAACCATGATTTTGCCCCCTCATTAAAATTTAAATATGATAATTAAATTGATATATAAAATTATTAACAATACAGTAACATTTACTATTATATCAAATTTAATTGCAATAAAGTAAAATTTTTTAACAAATTATCGTTTAATAAGTATTTTATTTTTCAAATTCCCCATAAGTTATTGATAAATTTTTTTCTACTTAATATTGCGCATGTCTTCTATTTCTTATCTCTTAATAGTAATTTACTTAATTCCGCCTATTTTTTTGCATTAAAAAACCACAGAAATCATATTCTGTGGTTAGTCAATTGGCTACGTCCTACTCTCCCGGGACCCTGCGGTCCGAGTACCATCGGCGATGAAGAGCTTAACTGCTGTGTTCGGGATGGGAACAGGTGTATCCTCTTCTCTATAATAGCCATATTGTTAATGTTTGCACACTAAAAACTGCATATCATAATCCTAAGTTAGGTCAAGTCCTCGACCTATTAGTACTCTTAAGCTGAATGCATTACTGCACTTACACCTAGAGCCTATCAACCAGGTAGTCTTCCTGGGGTCTTACCCTTGCGGAGGGAAATCTTATCTTGAGGTTGGCTTCGTGCTTAGATGCCTTCAGCACTTATCCATT
>NZ_FUYN01000005.1 GCF_900168025.1 Acetoanaerobium noterae
AAGTTCCTTGATTTTCTTATTTAAAGCTCGTATTTCTTCACTTGAAGCATTTTTTTCTTTATTATGTGGTTTAATATATTGGCATTCTTCACTGTATTTTTTAATCCATCCTGCTATTGTAGATTTTGCTACTCCATAGGTCTGGTAAAGATTATTTAATGATTTACCATCTAAATATTCTTTAACTAATTCTTTCTTAAAATCTATATCGTAATATGTTTTCATTTGCAATCCTCCTAGTCCGATTTTATTATATATTTTCGTACTAGATGTTACAACTTTATTATACCATTACACCCTCTCGTCAGTCAAAAGTGAAAGAAATTAGAGTAATCCAACAGAGCTTGCAAACATTACAATCAAGGTTAAAGTTGAAACAGAAAAATAGGAAAGCTCTTATTGATCAGCTGGTACACCAGACTAGGACGCCTCTAACCATCTTAAGGACACATCTGGAAGGAATCGAGGATGGGGTAATTGATATGGTTCCTGAGGAAATCAGGGTATGTGAAAATCAGATTGAGAACATTACAGCTATTATTACAAATATGAGCAGTATGATTGATGCAGAAAAATTGGAGACGACATTAAATATCGAAGAATTTGAACTTAGCCAGCTCGTTAAGCAGATTGTTAATGGTTTAAAAGCACAATTTGAAAAAAAAGGAATAGATTTTAAAATCACAGATCACGAAAAAGTATCGATAAAAACGGATAAATATAGATTAAGCCAGGCTATATACAACATACTGACGAATGCGTATAAATTTACTGAACCAAATGGTAATGTATTTGTATCCTACCATGTAAATTCTGATAGTATTATCTTAGCAATAGAAGATAACGGTCCGGGAATAAGTAAAGAAGATCAAGCTAAAATTTTTGGCGCCTATTATAAAAAGGATATATCAATTGGATCGGCAGGAGACGGTATTGGCCTTTATGTAGCAAATGAAAATATGGCAATCATTCATGGTACAATTATTGTAGAATCTGATTTAACTAAAGGTAGTAAATTCATATTGACAATACCAAGATAATCAAAATTATATATACTAAAATATTGTATATACTATGAGTGTGCCAGACTTGTAATGAGCAGCACGCTCATAATGATGTTGTGATAATAAGGGACTCATAATAGTATTTTTAATTTCATAATACTGAAATTGCGTTAGGTAAATTACTTATATGCTCTAAGCAACTAACTGCCGAGCTGGAACAAGAAAGCTTTTAAGAAAAGAAATATCATTTTTACAACTAAGATTCAAACATGCGAGGTAAATGAATTCTTTTGAAAATTCATAAAATATCAAAATCTCCATGAAAATTACATATATTTATGCTATATTATTAAAAGCGACAAAAAAGTATATGAATCTAACTATAATAGGGAGGACAACAAAAATGGGATTTAGAAAAAAATTATTGATAGGATTTTCTGCTATTATGATTATCATGGTGTTTTTGGGAGTGTTTGGCCTTTATGAAATGAAATCAATTAATAACAATGTAAAGGAAATTTATAATGTCACGTTAAAAGGAGTATACTATTTGAAAGATGCTCATTATAATATTATCAAAGCTCAGAGAGTAGAAAAGAATGTTCTTTTATCAAAAACAAAAGATGAAAAAATGGAACACACTATGCACTTGGATGAAACATATACAGATGGAATTATCAAAAATTTAAATTTATATATGGCTTTGAGTGCAGGTGAAGGTAACGAGGCCGAGATTGAAGCATTGATTAGTAAAGTTAATGATGTAAAAAAAATCCAGAGTGAAGTAATTGATAAAAGTATGGCAGGTAGTGAGGATGAGGCACTAGCACTTTCTCAAAACAGTGCCAAGGCATTTGATAAAATAGACACATTGATTACAGAACTATCACAGCATGAATTGGCAGAAGCCGATGATACTTTTATAAACAGTAATAGTACATATAATAAATCATTTTTGATCTTTATTGGAATTATATTTTTTGCTTTAATTGCCGGTGCTTTCATAATGAGTAGAATGGCCGCGTCGGTAATCAAGCCTTTAAAAAGATCAGTACGATTCGCCGATGAATTATCAAAAGGGAACTTGAATAGCAGAATTGATATTCGAATGGCTAATGATGAAATTGGCATGCTTGTGAATTCCCTTAATAATACAGGTGAGAAACTAAGTGAAATTGTATCTGAAATCAAGAAATCTTCAATGGGTTTGGAAGAAAGTACAGAACAATTAAATATGGCAACAGAAGAATCGAATCAGGTTATGGATGAAATAGGAGTTTCGGTAGGTGCCATTACAGATAATATTGAGCAAGTGGTTTCTTCGATAGAACATATCAGTAGTAATTTAAAAAATATAGTTATTAATGCTGATGAAGTATCAAAATTAACCCAGGAAGCTAATACAGAATCTAATACTCTTATTGAGTCAGCAAAAAAAGGTAGAAGTTCAGTCGATATATTAATACATAATACAAAAGATATCGAGAAATCGACAAATGAGGTACATGTAACAATAGACGATCTACAAGTACTTTCAGGTAAAATTGATAATATAATAACTGTGATTAAGGATATTGCCGCACAGACCAATCTTTTAGCCCTTAATGCATCAATAGAAGCAGCTAGAGCAGGTGAACATGGTAGAGGTTTTATGGTTGTGGCTGAAGAAGTGAGAAAATTGGCGGATGGCAGTGCGGTTGCAGCAGCCGACATTGAGAATACAATAATCGAAGTACAAAATAAAACAAACATAGCAGTACAGAGCATAACAATTACAGAGAAAAAAGTAATTGAAGGAAATCAGGCTGCATTAGTGGCCGATACTAATTTAACTATTATTCTTGATAGTATTGCTCAATTGGCTGAAAAGATAAGGAAGATTTCAGTACAATCAGAAGAACAGGCAAATTCCGCTGAAAATATTTCAGAACATATGGATCAGGCCGTGATTAATTCAAAGGATGTAGCACAGTCCGCACATAATATAAATGGTAAAATTGGCGAGCAAATAGCTGCAATTCAAGAGATAAGTGCTGTATCTAATCCTCTTCTGATGATGACAGAAAATCTTAATAAGATGATTCAGTACTTTCAAACAACTGAGATTGAGGCAGAAAAATAGTATATATAAAATTATTAGTAAAATATTTTATGATACAACAAGGTGGGCACTTAACAGTCGCCCACTTTACTATATATTTAAGGGATTGAGGTATGTAATGAAAAAGTATTCATTAGTAAAAACATTTATACTATACAGTCTTATTACTTTTATTTTAATTGGCGCCGTTTTATCGTTTGTCATATCGAATCATATTAAAAATGATTATCATCAAAATTTATATGATGCCGCTCAAATTGCCGTGGACAGTATAAATGAAAGTATTTTAGTAGAATCTGATTTTGATAATAATATTGATAACGCTAAGCAAATGCTTCTGGAAGAAAATATCAATAGATCATTGAGCCTGTATATGCCCCAATCATATACCATGTTTAATAATAAGAAGAAAATAGTATTAACAAACAGACAGTCCTCAGAGACAATAACTGCAAATGATCTTAGTGGTGTTGATATGATACTGGAAAGTAAGGTAACATATTATATCTCCAAAGCTTATTCTATTAATGATGTAATTAATACAAGAGTATTCAACTTATATGTTCCGATAAAATATAAAGAGAACATTGCAGGAGTACTAATGCTTCAAATCCCGGAAGTGGTTATTAAATCACATGTGGATATGCTTTTAAAAGAAATAATTTTGACTATGTCTGGTGGATTGCTGGTACTCTTTTTGTTGTTAATAAGAATCTTGTATTCAGCATCAAAGACATTAAGGAATCAAAACAATGAACTAATAAATCAAAAAGCAGAGATCGAAACAGCTTATAAACAGCTTTCAGACTCATATAGGAACACTATATCAGCATTATCAAATGCAGTCGACGCCAGAGACGCATATACCGCTGGGCATTCGGAAAGAGTAACAAAAATATCTCTTCTTATAGGTGAAAATCTTGGCTTGTCAGCGGATGAGATGAAAAAACTGGAATACGCCGCTTTATTCCACGATATAGGTAAGATAGGAATTCCTGATCATATTCTGTTAAAGAACAGTAAACTTACGGACGAAGAGTTCGCTATAATTCAAAAGCATCCTGAAATGGGGGTAAATATACTTAAATCTATAGAGTTTCTAGATGATATTCTGCCCATAATCATGCATCACCACGAAAGATATATCGGCAACGGATATCCGGATAAGCTTAGTGGAGAAAGAATTCCGCTGTGTTCTAAGATAATATCAGTGGCAGATACATATGATGCGATGACATCTAATAGACCTTATCGAAAAAAACTCCAACATGAGGTAGCAGTCGATGAAATATTGCGTAATAAACAAGTACAGTTTGATGCTAGAATCGTTGACGCTTTTTTAGCAATAGAAAAATTATTGAATGATGATAACAAACGAGGAAAGCGAATATGAATAAAAAATTCACTGCTATAGTTATTTTGTCCATGATATTATTGGGCGCTGTTTGCGGATATACATTTTATTTGATTTTTATGTCGACTAGCGAATGTTTATTAATACACTGTGTTTCAACTGGAATTATTTATGGTTTAATCAATTCGTTATTTACATTGTTTTTTATACATAGGTACAGTATTCTAAAAGTAGATAAACAAAAACTTGAACAGGAAATAAGAATAGATAAATTAACTGAATTATATAATAGATATGCTTTTGAAGAAGATATAAAGAGTCTGAATAACAGCTCAACTTACACTGTGATTTATTTGGACATAGATGATTTTAGTAAATTTAATAACACCTATGGACATGAAGCAGGCGATAACGTATTAAAAAATGTGGCAAAAACAATTAAAGGTAGCATTCGGAACATTGATAAAGCATATCGATATGGCGGTGAAGAATTGATAGTTATTTTAGATGAGTGTTCAAAAGAATTAGCTTTGAAAATTGGTAATAGAATTGTAGAGAATATCAGGGATTGTGATAATACACCTTATTCAGGAATTACAGTTTCTGCTGGATTAGCTTCTGCTCCTGATGATGCTGAGTCTATTGTTAATCTATTAAGAGCAAGTGATATAGCTTTATATAGAGCGAAAGAATTTGGAAAGGATAGATTAGTTTGTTATCAGAAAAAAAAGGAGCAAAATTTCACTGATAAATTGTGAGTAGTTTAGTATTTGGTTAGAGTATTATTATATATTTTTTTTTGAATAGTATCCATAGCCTTCAAATTGATGAAAATTATATCAGTTTGAAGGCAATTTCTTTTATACGCAGGGATTCAGCATTCCCAAAGCTGTAAAGGATTTTCTATCCCAAACTAACATAAAATCTGCCATACGTCTATATATCCATAAATTCCAAAGTACTTTTATCTTTCTGTCGAGAAGGAATATATGAAGCTTACATTATCAGATTGATTTTCCAATTCTAAACATCTTTCATAGAATATCACAACAATTAAATTTATTTACCATAAAACAAATTTGATTGATATATTCCGCGGAATTGAATCAGAACTGAATTAGTGAATTACCTAACTGCTTTTTTATTATTTTTTCACTTTTTAATCTCAGATTTCTTTCTCTGGTATTCCTCATCCGATATTTCGCCTTTTGCATAAATCTCATTCAATATATCAAGAGCTGTTTTAGACGCAGCCTGACTATCGTCTGGCCGAGCTGATTGTCGAAGATATCGGATCAAGGCAATAATACCTAGAACCACCAGAATACACATTCCTATCATCATAAGCCATCCCCAGCCGTAACCCATCATTCCATATCCATAACTGCCGTAACCCATCATATTCATCGCCTCCCTTTGTGATACTTTATACTTATTAAATCAACAATTACCTGTTCAACACCGTTTGAATCCAACCGAACTGCCAAGGTAGCTTTTTTATTCCATAACATATTTATCTGTATCGACTGTTTTATCATTGGATTCGATTTTTCTCATTTTTTATCAATAAGTATGCTTTCATCGTAACCGCTCTATTATCTACCGGATATTAACTCTTAATAATAGCTTTACTGTATTGAGTTATATGACTCTTTAAAAGCTTCTCCAATACTACTTATGATTAGGTTGTTCCTCCTTTATGCATACCGAAAATATTTTACTATAAAGTTCTCTTTATAGCTTTTGTATTTCGCAAGTATGGGAAGTTATACAAGTCTAGTAAGTAATATAATTATCTAAAAAGCATATAATATAGTAATAAAATTTATTCAGGGTATGATATGAATAATAATGAAAAATATAAAATTACAAGCAATGAATATGCTGACTTAATAATAGCGTATAACGGAAATATGGATATTTTGGAAAGTAACCCAAATTATTCATACAACTTAATAAACGATAAATTGGCCATATTGCATATTCCGGTAAATGAAATAACAGAAAATGGTATTTATCGATTTAGCTATTCTTCAATGCCTAAATGCTATGGGATCATGACTTATATTCAAGCTGAAAATGTACCAGGTTTTACTCTACATCAATTACCAAGCGAAACTCTTACAGGGAAAGGCGTAATTATTGGGATTGTAGATACAGGGATAGTTTATACCATGCCTGTCTTCCAGTATCCGGATAAAACTTCTAAAATTATTTCAATATGGGACCAGACAATTGAAAGCAACCATAATCCGAATGGTTTCTATTATGGTACCGAATATAATCGTGATCAGATTAATGCTGCGATAAATTCTGATAACCCTCATAATATTGTCCCAAGTACCGATGACATTGGGGAAGGTACCGCCATGGCCGGAATTGCTGCCGCATTTTATGATCAAAAAAAACAATTTGCCGGAGAAGCTATAAATTCCGAATTGGTTATCGTAAAATTAAAGCCCGCCAAGCCATATTTAAAAGATTTTTTTGGTATACCGGAAGATGCAATTTGTTATCAGGAAAATGATTTCATGATGGGCATTAAATATTTATTGGCAATCGCAAACCGAGAAAACCGACCAATTGTAATATGTACAGGTATCGGATCTTCGCAAGGCTCTCATACGGGAAATGATATCATAAGCAATTAAAGGTGTGTACAAACTTTTCTTGTGCTAAAAAAGATTATGGCGAGAGGATGGCAACTCTAATTCATCAACGCATAGATGAAATTAAAGCTGCAACTTCCGTTGATATGCTTATTCAGTTTTCGATTGGAAGATGCCACCAATTACAAGGAAATAGAAAAGGTGAATATGCAATGGATTTAGTACATCCTTATAGATTGGTTTTTGAGAACAATGACAAAGCAATCCAATTTGTAAAAATTATTAATATAGAGGATTACCACTAAATGAATGTGGCTAGGAGGAATGAGTTATGAGGTATAGTAATTACACTATTGCTATTCCACCAGGTGCGACAATACGAGAGCAGATTGAAAATAGAGGGATGAAACAAAAAGAGTTTGCTCTAAGAATGGGTTTATCAGAAAAGCATATAAGTAGATTAATTAATGGGCAAGTAGAGTTGACTCAAGATGTTTCATTAAGATTGGAATCTGTTTTAGGTGTTCCAGCAAGCTTTTGGAACAACATGGAGGTTATTTATCGTGAGAAGTTGGCTCGTATCGAATCAGAAGAGGACATGAATCGGGATATAGAGATTATAAAAGCTTTTCCTTACTCAAAAATTGCAGCACTTGGATGGGTTGACAAAACAAGAAAACCAGAAGAAAAAGTAAATCAGCTAAGACAGTTCTTTGAAGTAGCGAAATTATATTTATTAGAAAATTTGAGAATTCCTGGCATAGCCTACAGAAAAACTGGGGAAAATAGCTTTAGTGACTATAGTCTTGCTGTTTGGGCTCAAAAAGCTAGATTAGAAGCAAGAAAATATAATGTAGAGCCAATCAACATTAGTAAGTTGGAAAAAGTAATGCCAAATATTCGAGAAATGACAACAAAATCACCTGAAATATTTTGTAAAGAGCTTATAGAACTATTAGGAGGCTGTGGCATTGCTTTGATTTTTCTTCCTCATATAGGAGGTTCTTTCTTACATGGGACAACTTTTTATGATGGTAATAAAATTGTAATGGGATTAACTGTAAGAGGAAAGTATGCAGATAAATTTTGGTTTAGTCTTTTTCATGAACTTCATCACATTATATCTGGACACATTATCAATGCTGAAGAGACAACACTAGAAGAAGAAAACGAAGCGGATGGCTTTGCAAAAGATACATTGATTTCTCCCGATGATTATAATGATTTTATAGAAAATAAATGCTACTCTAAAGATTGCATTATATCATTTGCTAATAAAATAGGTATATCTCCAGGTATTGTTCTAGGACGCTTACAAAAAGAGAATCATATTCCATATGATCACTATAACGAAATCAAACAAAAGTATGAAATTAATAATTGATATAGGGGTTTAATATAATTTTTAGTAGTTTTTTATTTTCAATATATCTATTTTATTTTTAACAAGATGAATAGGGATACAAAGCTCAGAAGCTATATATGAATAAGTATGGCCTGCTAAAATCAATTCTAAAAATCTAGTTTCATCAATCAAAAGTTCAGCAGCAAAAAGATTAGCTTCACGTTCTGGTTTTGAAGACATGTCAAATAAGCCAAATTCTCTTATTGCAAAGTTTTTGGCAAAATGAAGATGAAGCCTATCATGGCCAAGTTCATGGGCGCAAATCACTGGCTTTAAATCTTCTGAAATATTTTTATTTATAACTATATATTTCATTCTAGACTGATAGTAATAATATCCTTTTAAATTGCCAAGGTCATGGTATATGATATCTATATTAAGGCCCTTGGCAATTTCAAAAGGATCTCTAGTTTTATATTTTCTTGTAAGTTTATCTACTTCTTCAAGTATTCTACTTATCATAATATAAACCCTTTCTATTTATTAGTTTCATCAATTTTCTTCTTCCCATATTTTTTCCTAGATTTAGATTTTGCATCAAAATAAAGTTCAGTTATTGATTGAAAGAAAGCATCTTTATCTTCATCAGAAAGACTTCCGCCAGAAAATATAGCTGCCGTTTTTTCTAGTAAATTTTCAGCCTCTTTTTTCCCCTTATAACCAAAATTTTCTTTAGCAGAAGATATAAACTCATCTTTATATTCAATATCAATATTGTTCTCATATTCATCTATATCAGTATCGTCTAATAGATAGTCTATAGACACATCAAAAATATCTGCAAATCCATTAATAATCTTTTGACCTTTTGGAAATCTAGTTCCATTTTCATAATTACAGATAGTTTTCTGAGTAACTCCTATCCTCTCAGCAAGTTCAGCTTGTGAAAGATTATTTTTCTTTCTCAATTCTTTTATTTTTTCTCCAAAGCTCATTTTTAGATTCCTCCATTTATTTATATTTTAACACATCTTAGAACGTATGTTCTGATTTTCATTGACTTAATTATTAGAACACTATATACTTTAAATAGAACGAAAGTACTTAAATATATTCTAATATTAGAACAGGGATTATGTCAATGCTATAAGCAGAAAGGAAGTGCATAATTATGGACTTATTTTTAAATGAAATTAATAGTAGTAAACAAAAGCAGTTACAGATAGGTAAAAGTAATCAAGTTGTGGCTAAGCATTATCACAATACTAAGCTTTTGCTAAAGTTATATAACAAAGTTCTTTGGAGGATTAATAATAATTTTAAAGTTATAGAGGATGAGTGTATTTATTCTACAGGAAAAAAAGTTGATGAATTAGTAAATCATTTATTAGATAAAGAAATGTTTGTATCTGAAGCAAGACTAGAAAGTAGACTTCAATCAATAAAAGATAGTAGAGAGATTATAAAATTAATAGATAAAGCTCTGATTATGCTAAAATCATATCCCGATAATGAAGAAAGATATTACTGGATAATATTCAAATCATATATATCTACTGAAAAATATACTGAGAATGATATTATTGATTTTCTATGCTGCTCAAGAGCAACTTATTTTAGAGAAAAGAAAAAAGCTATAGCTACGCTTAGCACTATCCTATGGGGATATCTAATTCCAGGACTATCAAATGAAATTAATAATATAGATTTGATACATTCATGATACTAAGTAGATACTCTCTTGGTACTGACATAACACTTTCATACTGATAACATTGATACAATAGGATTAATATGCATTAAATGAATCCCTGAAACTAACGAAGTTTCAGGGATTTTTTTATGCCTAAAATCCGATTAATAGCCATATTTTAAAGGTGGAGTCGCACATTTTGTGTGGCTCCTTTTTTCGTTTAGAAAGGAGAGTTACAAATGCCAAAAGAAAACAAAAACTTAGAAATGGTTTATCAATTTTTAAAAGAGGAGGAGGAAAAAGACAAGAACCAAGATAGGAGATATTACAGACATAATATTTCACTAGAATATTTGGATGAAAAAAGTGTTCCTTTAAAAGGAGACAATTATAAAGGTGATTCAGATGTAGAAAAAGAGGCGGAAGCATTATTAGCATTTATAGATGCTATTAGTAATGAACATCTAATAAAAGCCTTAAAAAAGCTAACTAAATCAGATTTGGAAATAATAGAACTCAAATATAGGTTTGGACTATCTATTAACGAAATTGCAATAAAACTCAGTCTTAATAATGAATCGGCTAAAAAAAGACATCAAAGAGCAATTGCAAAATTAAGAAAAGATTTGAAATAAAAAAACATTTTTTAAATTTTTGTCCCTTTTTATTCTTTCTCAAGGCTATATAGTGAGGGCATTTTTGTAAGCCCTCCTATGTTCCTTGAAAAATAAATATAAAGTGCTTTAAGTACATTACTGTGCAAAGGGATAAACCCTAAAGCAACATGAAGGATGCGCCAAGAAACTCATATAAAATTAAATTCTATTTTTGAGTTGAGCGAATAATTTCTGTTCAAAAAGAATTTGATAAATTCTATTGCGATAACCTGTACAGGAAAATAATGATACTTCTGCTTAGTCCTAACTCATCGTATGGAGAGCAGCTCGCATAATGTGGGAGAGGCGAAGAGCCTATGATACTTACTAATCATAAGTAGCTTAAAGTAATTGAATTAGCTAAAATAAATTTTCATACTATATATAAAGACCATATTAGAGCATCTTGCTTTTCTATGGTCTTTAATTTGATAAGGAGTAATCGATGTGTTTGAAAACTATCCAGATGTTGTTAATGTTAGCGAGTTGAGTGAAATGCTCGGAATATGCGAAAAGACAGCATATATACTACTGAAAAATAATAAAATTAAGTACATTAGAATTGGAAGAGTATATAAAATACCAAAAGTATATGTAATAGAATTTTTATATAAAAAGAATTAATTAACCAAAAAACCAAGCAGTAATAGTAAATTTACTAAAGCTATTAATATTGACTTCAAATAATGTATACCCTAATATTAAAGTATCACAATTAGGTGTACATGCTAAATAAAATAGGAGGATAAAATGGTAGCAGGTCATCTACAAGAAAAGAAAGGTCGTTATTATGTAGTTCTAAGTTATAAAGATAGGCAAAATAAAAGAATAACTAAATGGATATCTACAAAACTTCCAGTAAAGAATAATAAGAAAAAAGCAGAACAAATTTTAAATGAGTATAAGACTAAGTATCAGATGATGATAGAAGGAAACATTAATGAGCAGAATGAACAAGTCGAAAATAGTAGGCTTGAAAATTTATTATTTACAGATTTTATCCAGGATTGGTTGGAACTTGTAAAACCTAATTTAGAAAAAACTAGCTATACATCTTATCATAATATTATTCATAAGAGAATAATACCTTACTTTGAAAAAAATCCAATAAGAGTTTCAGATATTAGAGCCTATCATATTCAAAAATTCTATCAGTATGCCCAGATGAAATACAATCTATCTAACACAACACTAATAAGATACCATGCTAATATTAGGAAAGCTTTACAGTATGCTCTAAAATTGAAACTAGTAACTACAAATGAAGCAGATTTAGTTGAGAAACCTAAAAAACAGCAGGTAGTATATAACTATTATAATGACAGAGAGATAGTTAATTTATTAGAAAAAGTAAAAGGTTTAAAAATAGAATTTGCTGTAATAATGGCAGTATATTACGGATTAAGAAGAAGTGAAATACTTGGACTTAAATGGGAAGCTATAGATTTTGAAGATAAAACAATTACTATAAAACACACAATAACAGAGATTAAAGAAAATGGAAAAGTTAAAGAAGTTGAAAAAAACAGAACTAAGAATAAAGGGAGTTACAGAATATTACCTTTATTACCAGAAATTGAAGAGTATTTACTAAAAATGCATAAATCCCAAGAAGAGAACAAAAAAATAGCAAAGTCATCCTGGTCCGATGAATTTGCTCAATATATTTATCTTGACGAACTTGGGGTTCGTACTAAACCCAATTATATTACTCAACATTTCAATATGTTCTTAAAAAAGAACAAAATGAAGATGATCAGATTTCATGATTTAAGACATAGCTGTGCAAGTTTGCTTATTGCTAATGGAATAAGCTTAAAAGAAATCCAATTATGGCTAGGTCATAGTGACTATTCTACTACTGCAAATATATATGTCCATTTGGATTCTGCTTCAAAAAATAACACCGCCTCTGCTATCTCGAATGCAATTTCTAAAGCTAACTTTTAATAGCTCAAAAATATTTGGAGAGAACTTTGAAGAGAACTTTTTGAAGAAAGTGGTGCGGGTGAAGGGATTTGAACCCCCACATAGTCACCTATGGCGGATTTTGAGTCCGCTGCGTCTGCCGTTCCGCCACACCCGCATATAACACTTAATTATATTAGCATATGTTTATATAAAAATCAATAATGACTTGATTGGATATTTGACATTCTTTCTGATATAATTTCTTTAGGAAAATTACTTGAAAAAAACTTATTGTCAATATGACAAGATTTCCAAGAATTGTTAGCAATCATTGATTGCAATAATGGATGGAGCTCTTGTATCAATGGAGGATATAATGGACAAATTATTAATTTTGATAGATGGAAACAGTTTAATGAATAGAGCTTACTATGCTCTGCCTGAACTGATGAATAAAAAAGGACAGCATACCAATGCTATTTATGGATTTGCAAATATATTATTCAAAATAATGGATACCTATAAACCAAGCCATATATCAGTGGCATTTGACTTAAAAGCACCGACCTTTAGGCATAAGCAGTACGATGCGTATAAAGGTAACAGAAAAAAGATGCCGGATGAACTAAGAAAGCAGGTAGAGCCTCTTAAGAAAATGATAGATGCTTTCGGGATAAATAGAATTGAACTTGAAGGCTATGAAGCAGACGACTTAATAGGTACAGTTGCTAAAAATTTTGAGCAAGATGGTTTTGAAGTTTATATAATTACTGGTGATAAGGATGCTCTTCAATTAGTAAGTGATAAAATAAAGGTTTTATTTACTAAAAAAGGAATTTCAGAGCTAGATGAATATGATCCAGATAAAATGACTGAAAAATATGAGCTTACGCCTCAGCAATTTATCGATTTAAAGGGATTAATGGGAGATCAGTCAGATAATATTCCTGGAGTAGCAGGAATAGGCGAAAAAACAGGAATTAAGCTTTTGAAAGAGTATGGAAGTATAGAAAATATTTATATGAATATAGATGAGATTTCTAAAAGCGTAAAAGCAAAGCTTGAGGCTGGATATGATATGGCTTTTCTAAGTAAAAGCCTTGCAACTATTATGGTAGATATCCCTTTAGAGCTTAAAGTTGATGAGTTTGAAAAGAAGGATATAGACAAAAATACTTTAATCAGTTTGTTTTCAGAATTTGAATTTAATAGCTTGATAGGTAAGGTTGGAAATGATGAATCTGGTTTGATTGATAAAGTGCAAAAGGAGTATTTAATTTCAAATGATATTGAGTTATTAATAGATAAAGCAACTAGTTTGAAATCTTTAAATTTATTTTCTATTGCAAAATCTGGATTAGTCAGTGATAAAAGATTGATAAATTTATTTGTGAAGATAGATGAAGATTTTTTTAATATTGAAGAAAAAGATGTATTAAAGCTTAAGGATGTATTTGAGAATCCAGAAATAAAGAAGTATGGATATAATCTAAAAAATGACTGTTTAATTTTAAAGCCATATGAAATAAATTTGACAGGGCTTTATTTTGATATAGCCATAGCTGAATATCTAATTGATTCAACTAGCTCAAACTACGAAATCAAAGATATAGCGCTTAAATACAATCTTGGGGATGTGCTATCTTTAGAAGAGCTTTTGGGCAAAGGTAAAAGTAAAAAAGACTTTAAAGATTTATCAGATGCTCAGATATCAGGCTACGCATGTTCAGTTTTAGATATTGTTGATAATGGAAAAGAAGCTTTAATCACTACAATTGAAAATTATACGATGCACAATTTATTTTATGAAGTTGAAATGCCACTAGTTGAGATTTTAGCGGATATGGAATATATAGGCATAAGCGCAGATAAAGAAGTACTTAATGAACTAAAACAAAAATTCGATATTGAAATTAAAACTTTAGAAGTAAGCATTTATGAATATGCTGGAGAAAACTTCAATATTAACTCTCCAAAACAGCTTGGACATATTTTATTTGATAAGCTTGGGCTTCCAGCAATCAAAAAAACTAAAACGGGGTATTCTACAAATGCTGAAGTTTTAGAAGCTTTATCAGATAAACATCCTATAATAGATAAAATTACCTTATATAGACAATATACAAAGCTTCAGTCCACATACGTAGATGGGCTTTTAAATATAATTAATCCCAAAACGGGTAGAATTCACTCATCGTTTAATCAAACTATTACAACTACTGGGCGAATATCTTCAACTGAGCCTAATATGCAAAATATACCAGTGCGCCTAGAAATCGGGCGCGAACTAAGAAAAGTATTTGTAGCTCCAGAGGACATGTATTTAGTGGATGCTGACTATTCTCAGATTGAGCTTCGAATCCTGGCACACATTGCTAATGACGAAGGACTTATTGATGCCTTTTCAAAAGGTGATGATATTCATACAATTACAGCATCAGAAGTATTTAATGTGCCCCTAGATGAGGTCACTAAAGAACTTAGAAGCGCTGCAAAGGCAGTTAATTTTGGAATAGTTTATGGGATAAGTGATTTTGGCTTATCAAATAATCTTGGAATATCAAAGCAAGTTGCTAAAGAATATATCGATAATTACTTTGCAAGATATCCATATGTAAAAAAATACATGGAAGATATAGTAGAAAAGGCTAAAAATGATGGTTATGTAGAAACCTATATTGGAAGAAGAAGGTACATTCCTGAACTGGGTTCAAATAATTTTATAATGAAAAATTTAGGAAAAAGATTAGCTATGAACACTCCGATTCAAGGAAGCGCTGCAGATGTTATAAAAATTGCAATGGTAAAAGTATATGCTAGACTTAAATCTGAAGGGTTAAAATCTAAACTGATACTACAAGTTCATGATGAACTTATAATTGAGTCACCTGATAGTGAAAAATCATATGTAGCAGATTTATTAAAAGAAGAAATGGAATCCGCTGTAGACTTAAATGTTAAACTTACAGTTGATGCTAAATGGGGAAAATCTTGGTATGAAACAAAATAAAATGATTATTGGAATAACAGGTTCAATTGGAACAGGAAAGTCAACGGTAAGTAACTATTTAATATCAAAAGGCTATAGTGTTGTAGATGCAGACAAAATATCCAAAGGAGCCTATAATATTGGCTCAAATGGATATAAAGCTATTTTAGAAGTGTTTGGAGAAGAAATTTTAAATAGTAACGGAGAAGTAGATAGAAAAAAAATTAAAAAAATAGTATTTGATAATTCAAATATGCTACAAAGACTAAATATGGCTATTCATCCTATTATTATAAATGAAATTGAAAAAGAGATAGAAATACTGTTAGAGTCTCAAAACGTAGTTTTTCTTGATGCTCCTTTACTTATAGAAACTGAGCTTCATAAGAAGGTAAACAAGATAATTGTTGTTATCTGCGATAAAAATGAGCAAATTAATAGGATAATAAAAAGAGATAAGATTACGGCTGATATGGCTATTAGTATAATTAATAGTCAAATGAGTATTGACGAGAAGCTTAAGTTTGCAGATTATATAGTTTACAATAATAGCACTATTGAAAATTTATATAGTCAAGTTGACGAAATTATTTTGGAAATAAAAAAGGAAATATCTGATGTTTAATATGAAAAGAATTATGATAATTTTATTTATTGGATTGATTTTATTTTTAGGATATAAATCTGAGCCTAAATTATTGTTGTTTATAAAATATCCACAGCAATATAAAGAGTATGTTTTCAAATACTCAGATTTATATCAAATAGAAGATGAACTTATTTTTTCAATAATCAAAGCAGAGAGCAATTTTTATCCTTATGCTAAATCAAAAAAAGATGCTAAAGGGTTGATGCAGATTATTGACAAAACTTGGAGCTGGGGATGCAGTGAACTTGAGTCACCATCTATGGATTATTACAATATTGAGGATAATATTAAAGTAGGGACTTGGTATTTGAGAAGACTTATTAATGAATTCGGATCCGAGGAGTTAGCTGTATTGGCATATAACGCTGGATCAGGTAATGTAAATGCATGGATATCTAAAGGATATTTGTCAGATACTGACTATACAAAATGGGAAATCCCTTTTGAAGAATCTAAAGCATATATAAATAAAGTAATGAGTTATAGAAACAAATATGCTTTAATATACGAATAGAATATTGACATACTGAGTGTTTAGATGCTAAAATCAATTGCGTGAAGATTGATGCGAGAGTGCTGGAATTGGCAGACAGGCACGTTTGAGGGGCGTGTATCTTAGTGATGTGTGGGTTCAAGTCCCATCTCTCGCACCATAGCATAATTTGTATAAATATTGCTACGTAAATTTATGAAATTCATTATTTATTGCTAATAAAACAATTAAAACGATATTCGCTGAATCAATCAAAGTCTGATAATTGATGAACCGAGCCTTGATTTATTCAAAATAAGAGCTGTCTAAGTATAGATGGCTCTATTTTTTATATGATAAATCAAATTTATTGGGTAATATAATAATGTGAAAGGGTGATTATGATGGTGGGATGAGAAATATTAAGACTGCTATTTCTGTTGTGATTTGTATTGTTATATCAAATTTACTGAATTTGAATAATCCAATTTTTGTAATTATAGGTGCAATTGTAAGTATGCAAGGAAGTATAAATGAATCCTACAAAAGTGGAATTAATAGAATTCTAGGAACAGTTTTTGGTGCAATGGTAGGTATGCTATTTTATCAAATTAGCCCTAATAATACTTTATTAATTGGTCTTGGAACTATACTCATAATTCATATAAATAATAAATTAAAGTGGAATAAATCTATTGTTATTACACTTATTGTTTTTTGCTCAATTATGTTAAATACTGAAGAAAATGTGTTTATGTATTCAGCTTTTAGAGTAATTGACACAACTATAGGAATTATAGTTGCTTTTAGTGTTAATTTATTAGTGTTCAGACCAAAACATAAAGAAAAAATATCAACAATATTAGAACATTTGATTAGCTATCTAGATAAAGAGCTCTATGAGTATTTTGTGCTTAATATCCCATTTGAGTTAAAAGAATATAGTGATAAGCTAAATGAAATAAATCAATCCTACGAAATTTACAAGTCTGAATTTTTAAGTGGAGAAAAAAATTATAAGGAAGAGGAATTAATTATTAAATCACTTATGTTGCTTGATGAAATTTATCACAATATTAATATTATTCAAAACTTTGACAAACAAATATCAAAAAGTACAGCAAATATCATAAAAAAGCACCTTGAAATAGATATTTACAATACAATATCGTCTGAAGATGATTTATTCATGGTTTATAATTATCACATTAAAAACATAATCTTCGATTTGGTGAAATTAAAAGAATTACAAGGATACAACTTATAGAAAAAAGTGAAGTTGCAATTTAATTTGATTTATAGTATAATTTAAAAATGTTAACCTTCACAATGATTATTTAGGTATTAATAATTAGTTTAAACACGACAAAACAACTAAAACAGATAAAACTTACAATACAGTAATTTCAACAATAATATCACAATTTAAAACGCTTGAGGGTAAATCAAATTTAAATTAGGAGGTATCCGATGAAAAAAGGATGGTTACTATCGTGCTTGTTTACTACAAGTATAATACTTACATTTCCGGCAATAGCGGATGCAAATCAATACGAAAAGGCAGTAGTGGAATCACCTATAATAGATATTAGACTTGATTCAAACTCAAATTCAACTGTAATATCTAAAATTTCTAAAGGGCAAGAAATTTTAATTGTAGGTGAAGAGAATGGATGGACTAAGATTAAACTTGGAACAGGCATAGAAGGATTTATTGAGTCCTCAGATAGTCAAATTAAAAAGATTGAAGACGGCTTTATCACTAATAAGGGTGTAAACCTAAGAAGAAATGCTACCACAGAAAGTGAAGCAATTCATATCTTAAATACTGGAGATAAAGTTGAAATAATTGAAAAAAGTGGTCAGTGGACGAAGGTAAGATTAAATTCACTGATAGGTTATGTACATAGCGATTATATTTCATCTGACTTAAATAAATCTGCTACTGTGTCAAGAGGAGCTTCAAGAGATATCGATTCATTAATTGAAGTTGCAAAATCTAAATTAGGAACTCCATATAACTATGGAAGTTCAGGACCAAATAGCTTTGATTGTTCGGGCTTTGTTTCTTATTCATACAAGACATCTTTAGGAATTGACCTACCTAGAACATCTACTTCTCAGAGTAAGCAAGGAACTCAAGTATCTAAAGATGAGCTACAAACTGGAGATATTGTGTATTTTGATACAGGCGGTGGTCTAGACAGAGTTAATCACGTAGGTATTTATTTGTCAGACGGAGAATTCATTCATGCATCATCAGGGAGGAATATGAAAGTGATGATTTCATCTCTAGATGAAAAGCATTATCGAAACTCTTATATGGGTGCTACAAGGATTATTGAATAACCGCTTAATTAAGCGGTTATTTTTTTTAAAAAAAATATTGTTAATAAAATATTTAAAATTAAATTTTTAAAAAAATGTAGTATACTTTATAAGGACAAGTGTAAATGAATAAAGTATACATTTTATTGCTCATTTATTCATTTATTTTAAATAAATATACGAAAAAGATTAAGGAGGGAACATTTATGAAGCTATTAAGCTTTAAAGGAGGAATTCATCCTCCACATAATAAGGAACTGACAGAACATCTTCCGGTTGAAAAGGCTATTAATCCTAAAATAGTGTACATACCATTGGCCCAGCATATCGGAGCTCCATGTAGCCCAATTGTAAATGTTGGAGATATTGTGAAGGTTGGTCAAGCTATTGGAGAACCACAGGGTTTTGTTTCTTCTCCAGTTCATTCTTCAGTGTCTGGTAAAGTTATAGCTATAAAGCCTATGACTACGCCAGGTGGACAAATGACAACTTGTATTGTTATTGAAAACGATTTTAATGATGAAATCCATGAAAGTATTATGCCGTACGGTGAGGTTAAAGACCTTTCGTCTGAAAAACTTTTAGAGATAGTTAAAAATGCTGGTATAGTAGGTATGGGTGGAGCAACTTTCCCAACTCATGTAAAACTTAGCCCGCCTAAAGAAAAAAATATTGATGTTGTAATATTAAATGGAGCAGAATGCGAACCTTATTTAACAGCGGATCATAGATTGATGCTAGAAACACCCGAGGATGTTGTAAATGGATTATTAGGAATAATGAAGATTTTAGGTGTAGAAAAAGGATACATTGGAATAGAAGACAATAAACCAGATTGTATTGCCAGTGTATCAAAGGTTGCTCAAGGGATTAATAGCATTGAGGTAGTTGGACTTAGGACTAAATATCCTCAAGGAGCGGAAAAACAACTTATCTATGCATGCACTAATAGAGAGGTTCCAAGCGGGGGTCTTCCTATGGATGCCGGAGTCGTGGTTAATAACGTTGCTACTGCTGCTCAGCTTGCAAAGACTATAAGAACAGGTATGCCACTTATCGATAGAATATGTACAGTTACGGGCGGGGCAATTTCAAATCCTAAAAATATTCAAATAAAAATTGGAACTTTATACAGTGAAATAATTGACCAAGCTGGTGGCTTTAAAACTCAACCAAGTAAAGTAATCAGTGGGGGTCCGATGATGGGCATAGCACAATTTACTTTAGAAGTACCGGCAACTAAAGGTTCATCTGGAATATTATGTTTTACATATGAGGAAGCAAAGGCTAAAGAAGTTCAAAACTGTATGAGATGTGCAAAGTGCGTAAATATTTGCCCAGCTAATTTACAGCCATTATTCATAAGTGCGTATTCTTTAAAGAATGATTATAAAAAAGCAATGGAATTTAGAGCGCTTGATTGCATTGAATGCGGATCATGTTCATTTGTTTGTCCTTCAGCAAGGCCATTACTACAATCAATTCGTGTTGCTAAACGTGAAATTTTAGCTCAGAAAAGAAAAGAATCTAAATAAATTAGGAGGGTGATATAAATGGAAATGCCAAAACTAACCTTGTCATCATCTCCTCATATACAGACTAATGAAAATGTTACTACTGTTATGAGAGATGTTATTATTGCACTTTTGCCAGCTACGATTGCAGCGATATATTATTTTAGATTTGGAGCAATTGTTAATATACTAGTTGCTGTTTTAGGAGCTGTAGCTGCAGAGTATTTAATTCAAAAATTAATGAAAAAGCCAATTACAATCAAAGATTATAGTGCGGCTGTGACTGGACTTTTATTAGCATTCAATGTTCCGTCAACTTTACCTTGGTGGATGACTCTAATAGGATCAGTTTTTGCTATTGCTGTTGTAAAACAGTTGTTTGGAGGACTAGGACATAACTTTATGAATCCAGCGCTTGCAGCTAGAGCAGTGCTATTAGCTTCTTGGCCAGTAGAAATGACATCTTGGGTTACTACAGGAGCTGACGCAGTTGCTACAGCTACACCTTTAGCAGTAATTAAGGGAGCTGAAGCAGGAGCAACCTCAGCATCTATGTTTGATTTATTAATTGGAAATGTTGGAGGATGTATTGGTGAAACCTCTGCAATACTACTTATAATCGGCGGAATATATCTGATTTATAGAGGCGTAATAACATATGTAATACCAACATACTACATAGGAACTGTTGCTGTTTTAACGTTTATTTTCTCTGGGTTTGATATTTCGATGCTAAGCTACAACATTTTAGCTGGAGGATTGATTTTAGGAGCATTTTTTATGGCGACTGATTATACAACATCTCCTGTATCAAAAAAAGGTCAAATTATTTATGCTATTGGATGCGGTCTACTAACTGCAGTTATAAGATACTACGGAGGATATCCTGAGGGAGTTTCTTACTCTATATTATTAATGAACGTAGCAACTCCGCTTATAGATAAATATATTTCACCAAGAGTATTTGGGGAGGTGGCAAAATAATGAAAAATGAAATTGTTAAGTTGGGAATTATTTTGTTAATTATTACAGCCATTGCTGCAGCATTACTAGGATTTGTAAACCAAATTACATCGCCTGTAATTGAAGCTCAGATAATAGAAGCGAATAATATGGCTAGAAAATCTATACTTTCTGACGCTGATAGTTTTGAATTAATCCAAGAAGACTTTGGCGGAGAGGTATTAGAAGTATACAAGGGCTTAAAAGGCTCCGACATAGTAGGATATACTATAAAAACTGCACCAAAAGGATATGCAGGAGCTATTGAGGTAACAACAGGAATTACTGTTGATGGCACTATTTCTGGAGTATCTATTGGTACTATGAATGAAACACCAGGTCTTGGAGCAAAAGCAAAGGACGAAGCATTTATAAGCCAATATAATTCAAAAATGACAGATGAAAATTTAGCTGTTATAAAAAATGGTACACCAGCTGAGAATGAAATAGTGGCAATATCTGGAGCTACCATAACATCTTCAGCAGTTACAAAAGGTGTAAATACAGCAATTGAACTATTTAAAAATAGCTTACAATAGGAGGTGTCTATATGAACTTATTTAAAATACTAAAAAATGGAATAGTTGATGAGAATCCGACGTTTGTTCAGGTTTTGGGAATGTGTCCTACTCTGGCTGTAACTACATCAGCAGTTAATGGTTTAGGAATGGGCCTTGCAACTACAGCAGTTTTAGCTATGTCGAATTTTGCAATTTCGATTCTTAGAAAAGTAATACCTTCAAAAATAAGAATTCCAGCATATGTTGTTGTAATTGCAACGTTTGTAACGATAGTGGGAATGCTTTTAAAAGCATATGTACCAGCCCTGGATAAATCGTTAGGCCTATTTATACCACTAATAGTTGTAAACTGTATAATACTAGCAAGAGCAGAGAGCTTTGCTTCTAAAAATAACGGGATAGCCTCTACTTTTGACGGTATAGGAATGGGCCTAGGCTTTACTTTATCTCTTACGCTTTTAGGCACTGTAAGAGAGATTTTAGGAGCAGGCTCAATATTTGGAAATATGCTATTTGGAGAAGCTTTTAAACCTGCTATTATCATGATTCTTCCTCCAGGTGCTTTTTTAGCTTTGGGTATGATGCTTGCAGTATTTAAAAAAATGACAACTGGCAAAAAAAATAAAAAATCTGAAATTCAATCTGCTAGTTAGGAGGTTTAAACTATGATAAAATCGATTTTGATTATAATGCTTAGCTCAATACTTGTTAATAACTTTGTATTATCAAGATTTTTAGGAATATGTCCATTCTTAGGAGTTTCTAAGAAAGTTGAAACTGCGCTTGGTATGGGAATGGCTGTAACCTTTGTTATGGTCCTAGCTTCAATTTTTACATATTTAATTCAAAAATTAATTCTAGTAAACCTTGGGATTGAATATATGCAGACAATAGCATTTATTCTTGTAATTGCGTCACTTGTTCAATTCGTAGAAATGGTAATTCAAAAGACTAGTCCTACTTTATACCAAGCTCTTGGTGTATATTTGCCTCTTATAACAACTAACTGTGCAGTTTTGGGGGTAGCGATTTTAAATATTCAAAGTGAGTACAATTTGATTGAAACTATATTTAATGGATTTGCCGCAGCAGTAGGATTTACACTTGCAATTGTTTTGTTCGCTGGAATCAGAGAGAGATTAGAAATATCAGATATTCCTGAAATTTTTCAAGGATTCCCAATTGCTCTTATTAGCGCAGGTCTTATGTCAATCGCATTCCTAGGCTTCAGTGGCTTAGTAAAATAGGAGGTCAAACTATGAGTTCTATCTTAAATTCAGTATTAAGTCTTTCAGCTATGGGATTGGTTTTCGGAGCAGGTTTAGCTTATGCATCTCAGAAGTTTGCTGTAGAAGTTGACCCTAAAGAAGAAGCAATACTAAACGCTCTACCAGGAGCTAACTGTGGTGGATGTGGATTTCCAGGATGTGGTGGATTAGCGACTGCTATTGCTAAGGGAGAGGCTGCTACTAATGCTTGTCCTGTAGGAGGAGCAGAGGTTGCAGAAAAAATCTCAGAAATTATGGGTGTAAATGCTTCAGCTGGAACTAAAATGATTGCAAATGTAATATGTAATGGAACTAATTCAAATGCAAAAAATAAATCTCTTTACAGCGGGATATTAGATTGTAAGGCTGCTTCATTGGTTGCAAATGGTCCAAAGTCATGCTCTTATGGATGTCTTGGATTTGGCACATGTGAAAATGTATGCCCGTTTGATGCTATTCACGTTTATGATGATGGAATAGCTCATGTGGATGAGGAGAAATGTGTAGGTTGTGGGAAATGTATAGAAGCATGTCCGAAAGCTGTAATTCATTGGATTCCATATGGACAAGAGGTATCTATTGATTGTAATAGCAAAGAAAAAGGGAAGGATGTAAAGGAAAAATGTAGCGTTGGTTGTATTGGATGTCAAATTTGTGTTAAGAGTTGTCCTTTCCAAGCAATAACTTTTGAAAATAACTTAGCAAAAATAGATTATTCAAAATGTACTCAGTGCATGGTTTGTGTTGAAAAATGTCCGACAAAAGCAATTAGTGGAGATTTATCAAAAAGAAAAACTGCTAGAGTAATCGATGATTTGTGCATAGGATGTACAATCTGTGCCAAAAATTGTCCGACAAATGCAATCGAGGGTGAACTAAAGGCGATACATAAAGTTGATCCAGATAAGTGTATAGGCTGTAAAGTTTGCTATCAAAAATGTCCTAAAAAAGCTATAGAAATGATATAAGATTTAAATTTAAACAATAAGACCTTTGGTTTTATTGTTTTTTTTTTAATTGAATGATACACTAAAAAGAGTGCAATACTATGAAGTAAACAAATTAGGAGGATGAAATTTTGGACATAATACTTGCTTCTGCATCTCCAAGAAGAAAAGATATTTTAGACATATTTAACAAAGATTATATTATTAAAATTCCGTATGCAGATGAGACAATAAATAGTGAATTTTCTCCAGCAATAAATGCTATGCACATTGCTTATCTAAAGACTAAAAATATATTACAAAATAATCCAAAAGCGACTATAATTTCTGCAGATACAGTAGTAGCTATAGGTGATAAGATTTTTGGAAAGCCAAGAAGTGCAGAAGATGCTTTTGATATGCTTATTCAATTAAGTGGAAAGAAGCATTCTGTTATAACTGGATTTTGTATAGCCAATTCTGAAAAGAATATTATCTACACTGACTATGTAAAGACTGATGTTACTTTTAGAAACATATCAAAAAAATCTGTTGAAACCTACTTAAGTTCCAATGAGTATGAAGATAAAGCAGGTGCATATGCCATTCAAGGAAAAGCCAGTGTTTTTATAGATAAAATAGAAGGAGATTATTTTAATATTGTTGGGTTACCTATTTCAGAGATAAATAAAGTACTTACTGAGTTGTTTTCTTTAAGCTTGATTTAGAGATTAGGAGGCTAATATGATAGGTGGGAATCTCATAAAGGATATTATAAAAGATGAAAGACCCAGAGAAACTTTACTTAAAAAGGGAGAAACCTATTTATCTGATTCTGAACTATTAGCTATTTTGATTAACAATGGCACGAGAGACAAATCTGCGATTACTCTTGCTCGTGAAATCATAGAAACAAGTGATGGAATAAGAAATTTGTCAAATATCACAGTCGAAGAATTATCAAAAATAAAAGGCATTGGTCTAGCCAAGGCTTGTAGAATAATATCAGCACTAGAACTAGGCAGAAGAGTGTCTGTAGCTTCTGAGATGCAAAAATTCAAAATTTCTTCACCACAAGATATAGGTAATGTATATATGGAAGAGCTTAGATACAAGAAAAAAGAAATTTTCAGAGTTGTACTCTTAAATACAAAAAATGTAATAATTGGATCTAAGGATATTTCAGAGGGTAGTTTAAATGCATCTATTGTTCACCCGAGAGAAGTTTTTTTAGAAGCAATCAAAAAAAGTGCAAATAAAATGATTCTGATGCATAATCATCCATCAGGAGATCCGACACCAAGTAGTGAGGACATAAATATTACAAAACGTCTTATTAGCGCAGGTCAAATTGTAGGGATAGAAATTCTTGACCATGTAATAATTGGAGATGGAAGTTTTTACAGTTTTAAAGAGAATGGACAAATATAGTTTAGGAGATTATTTTATGCCTAATAAAAAGAAATATAGTAAAAAATTATATATATATCTTGCGTTAATCTTTACACTAGTAACAAGTCTTAGCCTATCTGTTAAGAAAGGCAACGATAATTTACTAAGTAGAATTGGGTTAGAATTGCTAGCACCCCCGAATAAAATGATTTCGAGTATAAAAAACTCTTCTGTAAATTTTATGGGAAGTGTAATACCAAAAAACGATAAAGATAAGAAAATAGAAGAGTTAGAAGCAGAAGTAGAAAAATTAAGAACACAACTAATAAAAAATACAGTAACGGAAAGTGAGCTTAAGCAGTTAAGTGATTTAAAACAAAGTTTAAAGTTTATTGAAGAGGATTATGAAAAAAATTATGTTACAGCATCTATAGTGGGCAAAAATGATGGGAATTATTATACATCATTTACTATATCTGCTGGTAAAAACCAAAATGTTCAAAAGGATGGTATTGTTTTAACAGGAAAAGGTCTTGTTGGAAGAATTTATGAAGTTTCTGATAATTATTCAAAGGCCATATCTATTTTAGATAGTAAATCTTCTGTGAGTTTTCAGGTTTTAAGAGAAGAAAGATATACTGGAATAGCTAGTCAAAACGTAACTATGGATTATGAATATAAAGATTTTGAAGGGTATATTAAAGGTTATCTATTTGATATAAACTATAAAGTTTTGCCAGGCGATATTATTATAACTTCTGGATTAGGCCTATATCCAAAAGGAATTCCGATTGGAAGCATTGATAAAATAATAGAAGATAAAAATAATCTTTTGAAATATGTTAAAATAAAACCGTATGTTAACTTGAAAAAAATTGATAAAGTTATGATCTTAAATCCTAGAGATTTTAATTAAAAGAGGTATAATTGTGAAGAATATTTTATACTTTGTAATTGGTTTATTATTAATAGTTTTTTCGAATACTATTTTAAATGATATAGATTTAATGTTTTTTTCTTTTAGACCAAATCTTATATTAATCTACTTGGTGTTTATTTCTATATACATAGGATCAGAAAAGGCATCAATAATTGGATTAGCCTTAGGCTTGATTATTGATATAAGCGTTGGTAAGTACTTTGGTTACTATGGGCTACTATTCATTGCTGTAGGCTATTTGTATGGAAGTTTAAAAGAAAAAGTCTTTAAAGAGAATATTTTTACAGTTATACTTCTAGTAATAATTGCAACAATTATAGATAATTTGTTGATTTCAACAATTATTGGATTTAGAGGTATAGAGTTAGGAATATTTTTATTAAGAATAGTAGAAGCTGTATTTATAAATGGGATAATCTCAGCTTTTTTATTTTATCCATTAAATATTGTACTCAATAAGGTTGAAGAACAGTGGTGAACAAGATGAAGTTAGATACTAATAATAGATTTCAGATAATGTATGCATTTATATGCATAGTTTTTGTTGGATTATTTGTAAGAATGTCCTATATGACAATAATTCAAGGTGACGATTTTTATTCTGTTGCTGAAAACAAAGTTTATAAAAAAATCGAATCTCAAGCGCCTAGAGGTGAAATCAAAGATAGAAATGGCAAGCTTTTAGCTGGAAATAGACCGAGCTTTACAGTTTTGATTTCTCAGAATGAATTAGTAAAAGAAAAGATAAATGATACAGCTTTGAAATTAATGGAAATTCTTAGAAATAATAACGAAGCAGTTAGTGATGAGTTCCCTATAAAAAATAATGGAGCAGAATTATTTTTTGCTTTTGATGAAAAAATAAGCCAGTGGAAAGAAAAGAACAACATTGAGCTTAGCAAGGATGCAAAAGACAGTTTTTATACTGTCGTTCAAAATGCAAAAGATCAAGGCTTAATTGAAGCCACAGAGGAAGAGCCTGCAGTTGATTTGCAAAAAAAACTAAATAACGCAGGATTTTATCCACCAATTTCAGTTAGTAGATGGGAGTTTACAGAGGAGATTAGAAAGCAGGAGTGGTTAGCAAAATATAAAATTAAGGATAAAAATATAGATGCAAGTGCAGCTTATAAATTAATTAAAGAATATTATGAGATACCAGACAATCTAAATGATACAAAAGTGAGGGATATCTTAGTAATAAGAGATATGCTCAAATCAAAAGGATATTTCCAATATGAACCAGTGCAAATAGCTGTCGATGTATCTGAAAAAACGGTATCTACAATTGAAGAGCTTTCTATTGATATACCTGGGGTAACTGTTCAAATCAATCCTATAAGATATTATCCAAATGGAAGTCTTGCTTCGCACATACTAGGTCAAATTGGAAGGATTTCAACTCAAGAAGAAATAGCTAAATACGTAAATGAAAAAAAATACAATAGCTCAGATATAATAGGGAAAACAGGAATAGAAAAAAAATATGAGGAAATTCTAAAGGGAAAAAATGGTTATAGAAGAGTTCAAGTAGATGCTTTTGGGAGACTTATTAACAGCATAGATTATGAAACTCCTTTATCTGGAGATACAGTTTATTTAACCATAGATTCAGATTTGCAAAAAGTTGCAGAGGAATCACTTAAAAAAACTCTGGAATTAATTCAAACTGGAGGAACTTATGAAAGTGAATGGGGAAATGTAAGGTTAAGAAAGAATAATAAAATTTATAATAAAGCTGCATCTGGAGCGGTTGTGGCTTTAGATGTAAAATCTGGAGAAGTTCTAGCTATGGCTAGCTATCCAGATTATGATCCAAATATTTTTACTACTGGAGTTTCAGCAAGCGACATGGATAATTTAATGCCAGAAAATTTGAATGATCCTTTGTCACCAAAGCCATTATATAACATTGCTACAATGACTTCAGTCCAACCTGGCTCAACTTTTAAAATGATAACTGGACTAGCAGCGCTTGAAAGTGGACTTGATCCAAACTACAAAATTAAAGATGAAGGCTTTATAGAGATGGGTGGAAGAAGATTCGGTTGCTGGTTTTGGAATGATTATGGTGGGAAACATGGTGAAGAAGATTTAGTCGCTGCACTAAGAGACTCATGTAATTATTATTTCTATAGCATAAGTGTAGGTTACGATTATGCAAAAGAAAAACCTCTGCCTGTTGAGATGAATTCTGGAAAAATTCTTGATATGGCTAAACTATTTGGGCTTGATGATTTTACTGGTATTCAAATTGAAGAGGTTTCTGGTAAGGTTCCAGATCCTAAGCAAAAGCTAGAGGAAACGAGAAAGGCTTTATACTATTCTATTAATGCAAAGATGAGAAATTACTTTACAGATATTACCAGCTCTAGTCCATTATATGAAGAAAGAATAAACAAAATTGTTTCATGGATGGATGAAAACCCATCTAGAACAGAACTTATAAATAGAATGAAAGAGCTAAAGGTAAAGGAAGATTTAGCAGTTGAAATTGCTGAATACGTTAAATACAGCTATTACAATCAAGGGACCTGGAAAACTGGAGATACTTTTAACCTATCTATTGGACAGGGAGCCCATGCTTATACACCTCTTCAAATTGCGAATTATATTTCAGCCATTGCAAACAATGGATACTTAAATAGAGTAACTGTAGTTGATAGAATAGAGAAATATGATAAATCAGATATTGCTAAAATTGCGAGAAAATCTGAAGAAATACCTGTAAACAAAGATAATCTAGAGTATTTAAGAAGAGGGATGATCGATGTTACAGATGAAGGAACTGCAAAGGAAATCTTTCAGAACTTCCCAATAAAAGTTGCAGCAAAAACAGGTACAGCACAAAAAAGTGGTAAAATCCCAGCTATTGACGAAGAAGAGTATTTACTATCACATATGAGAGACTATAGAGTAGATAAGACTCAAGCAGTTAATTTAGCAAACAAACTCAAATCGGAATCAACAGAAAATCTTGCATCACATAGATATCTTAGAAGAGCGATATTGGAATTAAATCCCAGTCTATCAGATGAAGATATAAATAGGTTTAAAGACAACTATGACAATTTTGCGTGGTTTGTATCGTATGCTCCGCATGACAATCCTGAAATAGCTGTAGTTTCCCTGATATTTCAAGGAGGCAGTGGTGGCTATGCAGGTCCGGTAGCAAGAGAAATAATTGCTCAGTATTTTGGAATAAATAATCAAAATGAGGACATTACGACTTCAGAGCAAGAGCAAGTTGATGAGAATAGTACAAATTAACTAAACAATTGATAAAGTTTATAAAGAATAATTTTATAATATAGTATATAATATTTGGAGGACTAGTTGATGAAATCTTTAAAAGATACAATAGAATTTAAAGGTACTAAGGATGGATTCATTATAGTTATAAATAATGAAGCTGACTATGAAGAAGCTAGAAAAAATTTAATTGATAAAATTAATTCTAATTTATTTTTTTTCAAAGGCTCACAATTTTGTGATATTTATGCTACAAATTTAAACGAAAAAGAAAAGCTAGACTTAATCAATTTTTTAAAGGAAAAATATAATATTAATTTTTCAAAAAAAGAAAAACCCATCATCAACAAGCTCTCTTCAGACACTATGTATTATAATACAAATGGAGAAAAGCCTACAAAATTTATAAAAAATACCATTAGATCTGGAGCTTTTGTAGAATATGAAGGGAATATAGTGGTTTTAGGGGATGTAAACCCAGGAGCGCAATTAATCGCAGATGGGAATATAGTTGTAATGGGAGTACTTAGAGGGATAGCTCATGCTGGAAGTAAAGGCGATGAATCAGCTTTTGTTTCTGCTATAAAACTTAATCCTATACAACTTAGAATATCTTCAGTAATTGCAATATCTCCAGATGACGATACATATTCTTCAAATAGCTTGCCTCAGATTGCATTTGTACATGATGGACATATAGTTATCGAAAATTACCCTACAAAAATATAAAGATGATTTATTAGAGGAGGCACAAAGTATGTCTAAAGTTATTGTAATAACTTCAGGAAAAGGAGGAGTTGGAAAGACAACTTCTACAGCAAATTTAGGTACAGCTTTAAGTCTAGAAGGCAAAAGAACGATAGTGATTGATGCAGATATTGGACTTAGAAATTTAGATGTAGTTATGGGACTTGAAAATAGAATAGTTTATGATTTAGTTGATATTGTCGAAGAAAGATGCAAATATAAACAAGCAATGATAAAAGATAAAAGGTTTGAAAATTTATATTTAATTCCTGCAGCTCAAACAAGAGACAAGGACTCTGTAAGTCCTGAGCAGATGAAAAAACTATGTGATACTTTAAGAGAAGAATTTGATTTCATACTGATTGATTGCCCAGCAGGTATAGAAAATGGATTTAAAAATGCTATTGCAGGTGCTGATGAGGCTATAGTAGTTACAACTCCTGAAGTCTCAGCTGTTAGAGATGCGGATAGAATAATTGGGCTTTTAGAAGCAAGTGAAATACATAATCCTAAACTTATAATTAATAGATTAAAAATTGATATGGTTCAAAGAGGAGATATGATGAATATCGATGATATTCTAGATATTTTGGCCATAGATTTGATTGGCGTAGTTCCTGATGATGAAAATATAGTTATTTCTACAAACAGAGGGGAACCTGCTGTTACAAATCAAAAATCATTAGCGGGGCAAGCATATAGAAATATTTCAAAAAGAATCCAAGGTGAAGAAATACCTTTTATTGACTTAAATTTAAACGAAGGCTTTATGTCAAAATTAAAAAAACTTATTGGACTAAAATAGTGAGGAGGTGCTATCATGCTTGATATCTTTAAGATTTTTTCAAACGACAAAAATTCTAGCAAAAATGTTGCTAAAGAAAGATTAAAGCTTGTCCTGATTCATGATAAGGGAAATTATTCTCCAACTGTTTTAGAAGCATTAAAAGGAGATATTTTACTTGCAATTGAAAAATATATGGAAGTGGATGAGGAGCATATCGAAGTTAAGATGATAAAAACTAAGAGCCAAGATAACTCTGAAATGGTTCCGGCCCTTGTTGCAAACATACCTATCAAAAGAATGAAGTAGTTAAGCTATTGAATGGAGCATTAATATGGATTTAAAAAAATATAAAGATTTTGACTTTATATTGTTTATAATTGTTTTTTTTCTTTTTAGCATTGGTTTAATTTTAATTTCCAGTGCAACTGGTGTTAATGAAGGTGGAAGCTACAAGAGATTAATAATTCAAAGCGCATCATATATTTTGGGCATATTCTTTATAATATTTTTTATGTTTTTCGATTATAATGATTTTAAAAATTATGAAAAGCAATTGTATATTTTAGGAATAGGACTACTTCTTCTTGTATATGTTCCAGGATTAGGAAAAGCACAATTTGGAGCTAGATCTTGGATTGATTTAAAAATAATAGATTTTCAGCCTATTGAACTTGTAAAACTAACTTTTATTTTAGGCTATGCAAAATATCTAGAAGAAAGAAAAGATATGCTACATGATTTAAAAGAAATATTTTTAGCTGTTTTGTATCCTTTTCCTATTATTATTCTCGTTATGATGCAACCAGACCTTGGAGGGGCAATTGTTTTTTCTTTTATAATATTTGGAATGCTATATATATCAGGATTGAATTTGAAAGTAGTTTTATATGCAATATTGGGCGCACTTGTATGTTCTCCAATTATATATAATTACATTCTTAGACCTCATCAAAGGACAAGAATTGATGCTTTTTTAAATCCAGGAGACCCATCCTTTGAAGGGAATTTTCAGGTTATTCAATCGATGATCGCAATCGGTTCAGGAAAAATATTTGGAAAAGGACTATTTAATGGAACTCAAAATCAATATGGATTTTTACCTGTAACAGACAGTGATTTTATTTTTGCTGTTTTAGGTGAAGAATTTGGTTTGATAGGGATGTCAGTTGTTCTAATATTATATTTTGTTTTTTTTAAAAGGCTTTATGCCCTTGCAACTTCTGCTAAAGATTTTTATGGTACTCTTATCATAGTCGGTATTACTTCTATGTTTTTATATCAATTTGTTCAAAATGTAGGAATGACTATGGGAGTAATGCCAGTAACAGGAGTAACTCTACCGTTTGTAAGCTATGGAGGAAGCTCTATGCTTACAAGCATGATGGCTCTTGCTCTTGTATTTAATGTATCTGTCAAACGAAGGAAAATTAATTTCTAAATTAGGAGTGTATATTATGAACGTAGCATTAATTGCACATGACCATAAAAAAGATATTTTAATTAATTTTGTTCTTGCGTATTCAGAAATATTTAAAAAACATAATTTATTTGCGACAGGAACAACAGGACGATTAATAGAAAAAATGACAGGGTTAAGTGTTCATAAGTTTCTATCAGGTCCTCTAGGTGGAGATCAGCAAATAGGTGCTAAAATTGCTGAGAACAATATGGATTTGATTATTTTTTTAAGAGACCCTCTTACAGCACAGCCACATGAACCTGATGTACAAGCTCTACTTAGATTATGTGATGTTCACGCAATACCACTTGCTACAAACCTTGCTTCTGCTGAATTATTCATAAATGGTTTAAAAAGAGGAGACTTAAATTACAGAGAAATTGATTAATATTTAAATTTTTTAAATTTTCCTTTATTGACAATTATATAACTAAGGATTATAATCAAAATGAAAATTATAAAAATTCGTAAATAGAGGTGCAACAAGAAGGTAATACAATTATGCTAAGAGTAAGAACACTCGATGAATTGTACTAATGTCTTTGTTGCCGAAGAGACTTATTCGTTCTTGGATATTTCTTTGGTGGTAATGTTCAGCACTTACCATTGCCATGTTAATCATGGAGCGCTATTTACGTCATGCATGTCATGACGTAAATAGCGCTTTTTTAGTTTTATTTATTTTTAAGGAGGCAATCAAAATGAAATCTGTACTTAAAATTAGAATGAGTGCTCATGACGCTCATTATGGCGGTGGTCTTGTAGATGGGGCTAGAATGCTTCAACTATTCGGAGACGTGGCAACGGAACTACTTATAATGAATGATGGAGACGAAGGACTTTTTAAAGCTTATGACATGGTTGAGTTTATGGCTCCAGTTTTTGCTGGCGACTACATAGAAGTTGAAGGAAGCATCACAGAGCAAGGTAATACATCAAGAAAAATGGTTTTTGAAGCAAGAAAAGTGATTGTTCCAAGAACAGATATAAATGATTCGGCATGCGATGTACTTGAAACCCCGATTGTAGTATGTCGTGCTAGTGGTACTTGTGTAGTTCCTAAGGATAAACAAAGAAAGTAGGGATAAGAATGGAAAAGTTAATTATAACAGCTGCAATTTGTGGAGCAGAGGTTACAAAAGAACACAACCCAAATGTTCCTTATACAGTGGAGGAAATAGTAAGAGAAGCAAAATCAGCTTATGATGCTGGGGCAAGCGTTATCCACCTTCATGTAAGAGAGGACGATGGTACTCCAACTCAATCAAAAGAAAGATTTAAAATGTGTATTGATGCGATAAAAGAAGCCTGTCCAGATGCAATAATTCAACCTTCAACTGGTGGAGCTGTAGGAATGACAGATGAAGAAAGACTTCAACCAGTATTTCTTAAACCAGAGATGGCATCATTAGACTGCGGAACATGTAACTTTGGCGGAGATGAAATCTTTGTAAACACAGAGAATATGATTATAAATTTCTCGAAATATATGATTGAAAATGGTGTAAAACCAGAATGTGAAGTTTTCGATAAGAGCATGATTGATATGGCAATTAGGTTAGCTAAAAAAGGTCATATCCAAACTCCAATGCACTTTAATTTCGTTATGGGTGTAAATGGAGGAATAAGTGCAACACCAAGAGATTTAGTATTTTTAATTGGAAGCATTCCAAGTGAATCATCATTTACGGTATCAGCAATGGGAAGAAATCAATTCCCAATGGCAGCGATGGCCATTATTACAGGAGGCCATGTAAGAGTTGGATTTGAAGACAACGTTTACATAGAAAAAGGTGTTCCAGCTAAAAGCAACGGTGAGTTAGTTGAAAAAGTCGTAAGATTAGCTAAAGAATTTGGAAGACCAGTAGCTACTCCAGCAGAGGCAAGAGAAATACTAGGTATTTCTAAATAATTTTAAATATAAGTAAAAAAGCATTTAAATAACATAGTTAATAATAAAATTAATTTATATAAAAATTGGAGGGATTTGTAATGAAAGGCTGTAAATATGGAACTCATCGTGTAATTGAACCAAAAGGATCACTACCACAACCTGCACTTAAAATTTCTAATGATATGAACATCTTCAGTAATGAGATACTAATAGATGTACAAGCATTGAATGTTGACTCAGCAAGCTTTACTCAAATTGAAGAAGAAGCTGGTCATGATACAAAGAAAATTGCTGCAAAAATCTTAGAAATTGTTGGAGAAAGAGGTAAAATGCAAAATCCTGTTACTGGTTCAGGAGGAATGCTGATTGGAACTATTGAAAAAATCGGTGAAGATCTAGAAGGCAAAATTGATTTAAAAGTAGGAGATAAAATAGCTACATTAGTATCACTTTCACTAACTCCACTTCAAATAGACGAAATAATCGATATTAAGCCAGACATAGATAGAGTAGAAATTAAAGGTAAAGCTATATTATTTGAAAGCGGTATATATGCAAAGCTACCAACTGACATGAGCGAAACTTTAGCTCTTGCAGCACTAGATGTAGCTGGAGCACCTGCTCAAACAGCAAAGCTTGTTAAACCTGGAGATTCAGTTCTAATTCTTGGGGCAGCTGGTAAATCTGGAATGATGTGCTGCTATGAAGCTAAGAAAAGAGTAGGCCCAACAGGAAGAGTAGTTGGTCTTGTAAGAAATGAAAAAAGTAAAGCAAAACTATTGGAAATGGGTATAGTTGATGATGTAATAATAGCAAGTGCTCAGCTTCCAGTTGAAGTTTTAGAAACAAGCTTAGCAGCAAATAACGGGAACGAATATGATATATCAATCAACTGCGTAAACGTAGAAAATACAGAAATGTCTTCAATACTTCCAATCAGAAATGGCGGAACAGTATACTTCTTCTCAATGGCAACAAGCTTTACAAAAGCAGCTTTAGGTGCTGAGGGAGTTGGAAAAGACGTTGATATGATAATTGGAAATGGATACACAAAAGGACATGCTGAGATAACTCTTCAAATACTTAGAGAATCAGAAATAGTTAGAACTACATTTGAAAAGATGTATCTATAATTTACCGAGGTATTAATTTATTATTTATTATTTATTGTTTATTAATAAGGAGGTCTTGCTATGAGTTTAAAGGATAAGTTTTTTTCACACGTTAGCCAAGAAGATTGGAACGATTGGAAATGGCAAGTAAGAAATCGTATTGAAACTGTTGAAGAACTTAAAAAATATATTCCACTTACTCCAGAAGAAGAGGAAGGGGTAAAAAGATGTCTTGATACATTAAGAATGGCTATTACTCCATACTATCTATCTCTAATTGATGTAGAAAATCCAAATGACCCTGTAAGAAAGCAAGCTGTACCTCTTTCTTTAGAGCTACATAGAGCAGCTTCTGATCAAGAAGACCCACTTCATGAAGATGGAGATTCTCCAGTTCCAGGACTTACACATAGATATCCTGACAGAGTTCTTCTTTTAATGACTGATCAATGTTCAATGTACTGCAGACACTGTACTAGAAGAAGATTCGCTGGTCAAACAGATTCTGCTGTTGATACTAAGCAAATAGATGCTGCGATTGAATATATCAAAAATACTCCACAAGTAAGAGATGTTCTACTTTCAGGAGGAGATGCTCTATTAATCTCAGATGAAAAGCTTGAGTACACAATCAAAAGACTTCGCGAAATACCACACGTTGAGGTTATTCGTATAGGCTCAAGAGTACCAGTTGTAATGCCACAAAGAATTACACCAGAACTAGTGTCTATGCTTAAAAAGTATCATCCAGTATGGTTAAATACACACTTCAACCATCCTAATGAAATTACTGAAGAGTCTAAAAGAGCATGTGAGTTACTTGCTGATGCAGGTATTCCTCTTGGGAATCAAAGTGTGCTTCTTGCAGGTGTAAATGATTGCATGCACGTTATGAAAAAACTAGTAAATGATTTAGTTAAAATAAGAGTAAGACCTTACTATATTTATCAATGTGACCTTTCAGTTGGAATTGAGCACTTTAGAACTCCAGTTGCAAAGGGAATAGAAATAATTGAAGGCTTAAGAGGACATACTTCAGGATACTGCGTTCCTACATTTGTTGTGGATGCACCTGGTGGAGGAGGAAAAACTCCAGTTATGCCAAACTATGTTATTTCACAAAATCACAATAAAGTTATTTTACGTAACTTTGAAGGTGTAATTACAACTTACGATGAGCCTGATCATTATACTTTCCACTGTGACTGCGATGTATGTACAGGAAAAACAAATGTTCATAAGGTTGGAGTAGCTGGACTTCTTAATGGAGAGACAGCAACACTTGAACCAGAGGGTTTGGAAAGAAAACAAAGAGGACATCACTAAAAAATGTCAAAAGTAATAAGTAACTCTCGCTCAACAGCAATAATTGGAATGGATAAAAACGTGGGCAAGACTACTGTATTAAATTATATTCTTAGTAAGACTAAGGGCAGTGATGTCCTTGGTCTTACTTCTATTGGAAGAGATGGAGAATCTGTAGATAGAGTTACTCACACGCCTAAGCCTAAGATATATGTAAAAAAGGACACTATACTTGCGACAGCTAAGATATGTATGTTTCAGTCTGATATTACTAAAGAAATTCTTGAATCTACAGGTATAAATACTCCAATGGGAAATATTGTTTTTATTCGTTCTAAAAGTGATGGATATATAGATTTAGCAGGACCATCTACTACTTCACAAATGAAAGAAATCGTAAGTAAGCTAAAAGAATACAAAGCAGATCAAATTTATGTCGATGGAGCTATTTCTAGAATGACTCAATGTTCACCTGCAATAGTTGATTCTGCTGTACTTTGTACTGGAGCTGTACTTGGAAATAATATTAAAACTGTAGTGGAAAAAACTGCTCATGTTGTAAAAATGCTCAGCTTACCAAGACATGAATTAAGTGATGATTTAGGAAAATTAGAATTATTACCAAGTCACAGGGCAGTAATTATAGCTAATGACCAGTCCAAAGTATTCCTTGAAGCGCAGACATCTACTGAGGTTGCTGAAAAAATAGATAGCTTTCTTGATGATAAAGTTGAAACAATATATATTAAAGGAGTACTATCTGAAGATCTTTCTAAAAAGCTACTTTCAAAAAAACATAAAAATAAGGCCATAGACGTTGTTGTAGAGGATGGTACTAAAATTTTTATAGGAGTAGATGTTTATAATCAGATGAAGAGGCACTCAATCAATATATATGTTCAGTACCATATAAATTTAAAAGAATTATATTATAATCCCACATCTCCTACTGGAGCTAGTTTGGATGATGAAGATTTAAGAAAAGCATTGCAAGAAAGTACGGGACTTAATGCAATTAATGTATTTGGGAGAGATAGTTATGTATAAGCTGAAAAAAGAAGAAATAAGAGATATAGGCTTGAATTTTGTCTTTTCTCAAATGAAAATACTAACTCCTATGGGTAGAAATAGAATTAAAAATCTTGAAATATTTGGAAAAGATAACAAGGAAAAACTATTAGTTGAATTTAGTAATATATCGTATTGTTTAGATAATATAATAAATCGTAAAGAAGTTTACACACAGTTTGCTTCAATTTTAAGCAAAATTAAAGATATTTCTGGAACTATAACCAATTTAAAAAAACAACGAACTTTAGACATTGTTGAACTTTATGAAGTTAAATTATTTTCTTACTATGTAAATTCTTTAATTAAAGCCGTCCATACCAATAATATTTCAATTCAAAATTTTGAACTTGAAAGCCTTAATGATGTATATGCTCTTTTAGATCCTGAAGGTATGAAATTGCCAACATTTATGATTTATGACGATTATTGTGAAAATTTAAGTAAAATTAGAAAAGATAAAAAAAGACTTGAGCAGGAAATCAGAAATGAAACAAATAGTGACTTAATTGAAAAAACCTTATCTAAACGACGAGATTTAGTTTATCAAGAAGAGATACGAGAGCAAGAAATAAGAAAAGAGCTTACAAAGAAGCTAGGACACTTTGCTTATATTATAGAAAAAAATATTAATTTAGTTACCTATTTAGATTTGCTTATCGCAAAAGCAAAGCTTGCTAAGGATTATAAGTGTAACTGTCCTAAAATAACGGATACATATGAAATTCATTTGGATAATATGAATAATCCGTATTTTAATAGTATTTTAAAGGAAAAAGGAAGTAGCTATGTTCCTGTTGGTTTAAAGCTTCAAGAAGGAGCGACTGTGATAACTGGAGCAAACATGGGAGGTAAGTCTTTAACACTTAAAACCTTGCTTCTAAATGTTACTTTAGCTCAACTAGGTTTTTTTGTTTTTGCGGATTATGTAAGTCTTCCGGTACTTGACTATATTTATATGATAATGGATGATTTGCAGTCTGTTAATAGAGGCTTAAGTAGTTTTGGTGCTGAAATTAAAGCTTTAGATGAAGCTATAGATTTGTCCCTTAGCGGGAGAGGTCTTATTGTCATGGATGAGCTTGCAAGAGGAACAAATCCACAAGAAGGAAAAGCTATTGTCAATGCAGTAGTGAGATTTTTAAATGATAAAGATACATTTTCCGTGATTAGTACTCACTATGACAGTATTGATTTAAAAGATGTGGTTCAGTATAGAGTACGAGGATTAAAAAATATAGATTTTGATAAGTTATCAGTTAGTAGCATTAGTGAATCATCAAGTAATCATGAGCTACTTCAGCAACTTATGGATTATACTCTAGAAAAATGTGAAGATGAAGCAGTTCCCAAAGATGCTTTAAACATCTGTAAATTTTTGGGTCTTAATCAGGAACTTTATTCTATTATAAAAAAGTATTATGAGGAGTGATATCTGTGGAAAGTAAATTAAATTTGGATTTTAATCTTGTAGAAAAAGCAAGAGCAAAGGCAAAAGCAATTGCAATTGATACACAGGAGTTTATTGAAAAACATACTACAGTTACAGTTGAACGAGCAGTTTGCCGTTTGCTTGGAATAGATGGAGTGGATACTGATGAGGTACCACTTCCTAATATAGTAGTAGATCATATAAAAGAAAACAATGGATTAAATCTTGGGGCAGCAATGTATATAGCAAATGCTGTACTAAATACTGGAAAGACACCTCAAGAAATAGCACAAGCAATATCAGCTGGAGAACTTGATTTAACAAAACTTCCAATGAAGGATTTATTTGAAGTTAAAACTAAAGCTCTTTCTATGGCAAAAGAAACTGTTGAGAAAATAAAAAATAACAGAAGTATAAGAGAATCACGTTTTGAAGAATATGGAGATAAATCAGGACCATTATTATATGTAATTGTTGCAACTGGTAATATATATGAAGATATAACTCAAGCTGTTGCTGCTGCAAAGCAAGGAGCTGATGTTATAGCAGTTATAAGAACTACTGGACAATCTCTGCTTGATTATGTTCCTTATGGAGCAACAACAGAAGGCTTTGGCGGGACTTATGCAACTCAAGAAAACTTTAGACTAATGAGAGAGGCTCTTGATAAGGTTGGAGCTGAGGTTGGAAAATACATTAGACTTTGTAATTACTGTTCTGGTTTATGTATGCCTGAAATTGCTGCTATGGGAGCAATTGAAAGACTAGACGTAATGCTTAATGATGCATTATATGGCATATTATTTAGAGATATTAATATGCAAAGAACTATGATAGACCAAAATTTCTCAAGAATTATAAACGGATTTGCAGGAGTAATAATCAATACGGGAGAAGATAACTACTTAACAACAGCAGATGCTTTTGAAGAAGCTCATACAGTACTAGCTTCTCAGTTTATTAATGAGCAATTTGCTTTACTAGCTGGGCTTCCAGAAGAACAAATGGGACTTGGGCATGCTTTTGAAATGGATCCTGAACTAAAAAATGGATTCCTTTACGAATTATCTCAAGCTCAAATGGCAAGAGAAATTTTCCCAAAAGCTCCTTTAAAATATATGCCTCCTACAAAATTTATGACAGGAAATATATTTAAAGGACATATTCAAGATGCCTTATTTAATATGGTAACAATAATGACTAACCAGAGAATTCATCTTCTTGGAATGCTTACAGAGGCTCTTCATACACCATTTATGTCAGATAGAGCTCTTTCAATTGAAAATGCTCAATATATATTCAATAATATGGAATCTATATCTGAAGAAATTCAGTTTAAAGAAGATGGATTAATACAAAAAAGAGCTGGATTTGTTTTAGAAAAAGCAAATGAACTGCTAGAGGAAATAGAGCAACTTGGCTTGTTTGATACATTAGAAAAAGGTATTTTTGGTGGAGTTAAGAGACCTAAAGACGGTGGAAAAGGTTTAAATGGGGTAGTTAGCAAGGATGAGAATTATTACAACCCATTTGTAGAATTGATGCTTAATAAGTAATTCATTGTATGGGAGGAAATTGAAATGAGCTCAGGTTTATATTCTATGGAAAAAAAGGAATTCGATAAGGTTTTGGATTTAGAAAGAGTTAAGCCTTATGGAGATACTATGAATGATGGAAAGGTGCAGATTAGCTTTACTTTACCATTAAAAAATAATGAACGTTCGGCAGAAGCGGCAAAGCAAGTTGCATTAAAGATGGGACTTGAGGAGCCAAGCGTAGTAATGCAACAGTCTTTAGATGAGGAGTTCACTTTCTTTGTGGTTTATGGAAATTTTGTTCAGTCTGTAAATTACAATGAAATCCATGTTGAAGCTGTAAACTCTGAAATACTATCTATGGAAGAAACAGATGAATATATAAAAGAAAACATAGGAAGAAAAATTGTTGTTGTAGGTGCAAGTACAGGAACAGATGCGCATACAGTAGGAATAGATGCGATAATGAATATGAAGGGCTACGCAGGACATTACGGGCTTGAAAGATATGAAATGATAGATGCATATAATCTAGGAAGCCAAGTTGCCAATGAAGACTTCATAAAGAAAGCAGTTGAACTTGAAGCCGATGTACTTTTGGTTTCACAAACAGTAACTCAAAAGAATGTACATATTCAAAATATGACACATTTAATTGAACTATTAGAAGCAGAAGGACTTAGAGACAGATTTGTACTTCTTTGCGGAGGGCCTAGAATAAATAATGAAATAGCAAAGGAATTGGGTTATGATGCAGGTTTTGGACCTGGAAGATTTGCTGATGATGTAGCTACTTTTGCAGTAAAGACCTTAAATGATAGAATTAATAGCTAACTCTTTAATATTAAGCCGATATATCTTTGGGTATATCGGTTTTTACTATCTTACTAGATATTTAGTCTATAGACAGTTTTTATAAAGTTAAGGTATAATGAAAAGCTGTAGTTAAATTATATTTCTTGAATTTAGGAGGGAAAAATGTCTATAAATTATAGAAGATTATTTGATAAGGTTGAAAAACCAGGAAGATATATAGGAAAAGAACTAAATAGTGTAATGAAAAACACTGATGATATAGATGTAAGGTATGTTTTTGCATTTCCGGATTTATATGAAATAGGGATGAGCCATTTAGGAATGCATATTCTTTATGGTGTATTAAATAACATAGATGGAGTTTGGTGTGAACGTGTATTTTCAGTAGCTACTGATATGGAAGAAAGGCTTAGAGCTAATAATTTACCTTTGTTTTCTTTAGAGTCAAGAACTCCACTTCATGAATTTGATTTCATAGGATTTACTCTTCAGTATGAGCTTTCGTATACAAATATACTAAATATTATGCAGCTAGGCAAAATTCCTCTTCGCTCTTCTGACAGAGACGAAAACCATCCAATCGTTATGATGGGGGGGCCATGCGCATATAATCCAGAACCTCTTGCTGATTTTGCTGACATGATTCTTCTTGGTGAAGGCGAAGAAATAATGCAAGAAATTATGGAGCTTTATAAAAAACATAAGAAGGCAAATTACTCTAAAAAAGAATTTCTTTTGGAAGCAGCTAAAAGTATAGAAGGGGTATATGTACCAGCATTTTATACTGTTTCATATAATGATGATAATACTATTAAAACTGTAAGCCCTTTACATGATGACATTCCGTCAAAAATAAAAAAGCGTATCATTAAGGATATGGACAGTGCATTTTATCCTGAAAATTTATTAGTACCAAATATTGAGATTGTACATGGAAGAATAATGCTTGAAATATTCAGAGGGTGTACAAGGGGATGTAGATTCTGTCAAGCAGGTATGATTTATAGACCTATTAGAGAGAAAAGTATAGAAAAGCTACTTGAACTTGCTGACAAAATATTTAAAGCTACAGGATATGAAGAAATGTCTTTATCATCACTTAGCAGTAGTGATTATTCTAAGTTAGGAGAACTTCTAGATGAATTGAATGAGAAGCATTCTTCAAATATGACTAGTATTTCATTGCCTTCACTAAGACTAGATAATTTTTCTGTGGAGATGGCTGAAAAGGTCCAAAAAGTAAAGAAATCTGGACTAACATTTGCACCTGAAGCTGGAACACAAAGGCTTAGGGATGTAATTAATAAAGGTGTAACCAATGAAGATTTGATGGAAACAGCTCATAAAGCATTTTCGAACGGGTGGAATAGGATAAAACTGTATTATATGATTGGACTTCCTACTGAAACCTATGAAGATTTAGATGGAATAATTAAAATGGGCTACGATACGCTTAATGTGCATAAAACTATAAATAATGGGAAAATTCATCCTAGAACTGCCATTACTATGAGCTCGGCTTGTTTTGTACCTAAACCTTTTACACCGTTTCAATGGATGGCTCAAGATGATATAGAAACGTTAAGAGATAAGCAAAGATATCTTAAAGATAAGTTTAGAACTTCAAAAAACATAAGCTTTAACTATCACGCACCATTAACTAGTAGCCTAGAAGGGGTGTTTGCAAGAGGAGATAGAAGACTTGGAGCTGTAATTGAAGCGGCATTTAATAAGGGCTGTAAATTTGACGGATGGGATGAATTTTTCAGCTATAATAAATGGACAGAAGCATTTGATGAATGTAATATAGACATGAATTTCTACTCTACAAGAAAAAGAGAATACGACGAAATATTGCCTTGGGATCACATCGATTGTGGTGTTTCAAAAGAGTTTCTAATAAGAGAAAATGAAAAGGCTTTAAAAGCTGAAACTAGCCATGACTGCAGAAATGGTTGTTTAGCATGTAATATTAATGTTGATATTGCAAGGGGGTTATGCTAATGCTAGTAAGAATAAAATACAGTAAGCTAGGAGATATTAGCTACATATCTCACCTAGATATAATAAAGCTGATGGAAAGAATCGTAAGAAGGACTGGCCTTAAATTATCATATAGTGAAGGTTTTAATCCTCATCCTAAAACTGCATTTTCTCCAGCGCTGCAGCTAGGAGTTCAAAGTCATTGTGAATATTTAGACATGGAATTTGACGAGGCTGTAGAAGAAGATTTACTTATTCAAAAATTAAACGAAAAAACAGTTGAAGGAATAAATTTTATTGAAGCTAAAATTTTAACTGATAAAGTAGATTCTTTAGTGGCATTTATAACTCATAGCAGGTATGAGATCGCAGTAGATGAGGAAGATGAAAACAAAATATTAAAAATTATATCTGCTATAAATAAAATAAACAATACAAATGAGATGCTTCTAACTAAAAAGACAAAAAAAGGAAACATAAAAGAATACAATGTAAAAGAATATATTGGAACTATTGATTTTGAAAGAAAATCTGATGGTCTTAGTATCTTTGTTGATATTTGCAGTGGCTCAGTTAAAAGCATTAATCCTAAAAAAATTATCGAGCTAGTTGAATCTTTAGAAGATTTAAGTGGAATTGAATATGATTTAATTAAGCTTGAAACATACCATATAGATGAAGACACTGGAAAAAAATCTAATATTATGTAGAGGATATTTTAATGGATTTTATTATAGAAAAAGGAAAAGCATTTGATAAGTTAGCATGCATATCAGATGAAAAGCTTATAAGAGTAGATTTTGTATCTTCATCAGACTCCATTACAGAGGGAAATATATACAGATCAACTGTAAAAAAAATAAACCAGAATTTAAATTCAGCTATTGTTGATTTAGGTATATGTGAAGGATACTTGCAGGACAATTATTCTCTAGTGGGTTTGAAAAAAGGAGACGAGCTACTGCTTCAAGTAAAACGACCTGGAATAAAAAATAAAATGCCTAAATTAACGAGAGAGCTAAGCTTGATGGGAAGATATTGCGTCATGTTTCCTTATGGAAAGGATATCAATTTTTCAAATAGGATAGAGGATGATAGCTGGAAGCTCGAGCTTAAAGCTTATCTCAAGCAGAGCATAGGAACTTCTGTAGGCATAGTGATAAGAACCTTAGCCTATAATGTAAGCGAAAATGAAATCAAAAGTGATATTGATAAGTTATTCGATATTTGGAATGGAATTGAGAAACAATCCAAGCTAGGATTAAATAATAAACTTATATACACTCAGTATGATCCTATAGAGCAATTCATTTTTAAGTCAAACCCTGAAAGTATTGATAAATTAATATGTAACGATAAACAGCTTTTAAAGCATATTGAAAATTCGCTAAAATCCAAAATTCAGATAATTACTCCAACTTTTATCGATACGGAGTTTTTATTTGATTACTTGAAGCTCACCTCTCAGATTAGAAACTTGTTTCAAAAGAAAGTTGAAGTTAATAATAATATATCTCTATTTGTAGAGAGTACGGAAGCATGCCATATAATAGATGTAAATAGTGGTAATGCTAACTATAAGCTCGGATTTGAGAAAAATGCCCTCGAAATAAATTTGATTGCTGCTGACGAGGCAGTAAGACAAATACTACTAAGAGATTTATCGGGAATTATTTTAATTGATTTCATGGATATGAAAGAGAACCAAAACAAAATTAAACTAATTAATAAGGTAACAGAGCTTTTAAAAAAAGATGGGAAAAAATCATCAGTAACTTCAATAACAGAGCTTGGGATTATGCAGATTATTAGAAAAAGAGATAAAGAAAATATCTATGAGAGATATACTAAATCTTGTCCATTATGTGATGGACTCGGAAAGGTTTTAACCGATGAACTATATTTTAACCAGTTGTTTATAGAGCTTAGCAACGCTACTAAGCACACAAATCAAAAGCAATTTAAGATTAAGATACCATATATATTAAATGAAACGACAAAACAATATTTAAATGATATAGAAAACGAGCTTAACATAACTATTGAGGCTGAATTTATAGACGTAAAAAAATTGACTTTAAAGGCTCACTTTTAGGTTAATTTTCGTTGACAGCTCTATGGTCTTATGATATCATAAATATTTGTAAGAAGCCGCTCATTTGAGGTATTAATTTTCAATTATGAAAAACCTTACGTGGCGAGACTGGAAATAGGAGGTGCTGTATGTACGCAATCGTTGAGACTGGTGGAAAACAATATATGGTTAAAGAGGGAGATACTCTTTTCGTAGAGAAGCTAAACGCTGCTGAAGGAGATGTTGTAACTCTAGACAAAATTGTTGCTGTTTCTAAAGATGGTCAAATGATGACTGGCTCTGATGCTGCTGCTTATAAAGTGAATGCTAAGGTTTTAGCTCAAGGTAAAGCTAAGAAAATAATTGTATTCAAATATAAAGCTAAAAAAGACTACAGACGTAAGCAAGGTCATAGACAACCATATACTAAAATTACTATTGAATCTATAAACGCTTAATATGGTGAAAGTAGTATTAAAGTTTAAAAAAAATGATATTAATAGTGTTGAAATTAGCGGACATGCTAACTCTTCAGAATATGGACAAGATATAGTTTGCGCATCAATATCTGGAATAACTCAAACGATTCTACTTGGGTTAATAGATATACTTGATGGAAACATTGAGTATAAAATTGAAAGCGGATACTTATATTTTAAACTTCCAGATGATTTAGAGCCTAGTATGATTGAGAAAGTTCAAGTTTTAACTAATACGCTAAGATTAGGGCTAGATAATATTAAGGAAAACTATTCGGATTATATATATATAAGAAAAGAGGAGGTGTAATTCATGTTTAAAATGGATCTCCAGTTATTTGCAAGTAAAAAAGGGGTAGGTTCTTCTAAAAACGGTCGTGATTCTGTATCTAAAAGACTTGGTGTTAAAAGATATGACGGTCAAGAAGTATCTGCTGGTTCTATACTTGTAAGACAAAGAGGAACTAAAGTACATCCTGGAAACAATGTTGGAAAGGGTGGAGATGATACACTTTTCGCTCTAGTTGACGGAGTTGTAAAGTTTGAAAGAAAAGATAAGAAGAGAAAGCAAGTCAGCATATATCCTGCTGTAGCAGAATAAGAAACCAACTAATTTAAGTGATTTTAAATTGCTTACTTGGTTAGGGAACCTTGTTGTATACACATAAGATACTTATAGGAGTGCTTTTAAGCACTCCTAATTTTGTATATAGAAGAAAAAAGGTGAGAAAATGTTTGTAGATAAAGCAAAGTTATATATAAAAGCTGGAAATGGTGGAAACGGCGCTGTTGCTTTTAGAAGAGAAATCTATGTACCAGCAGGTGGACCAGCAGGTGGAGATGGCGGTAAAGGTGGAAATGTAATAATTATTGCAGATTCAAATTTACGTACTCTAATGGATTACAGATATAAAAGTAAATATGTCGCTGAACCAGGAGAAGACGGAAAAGGCTCTAATATGTTTGGAAAACATGGAGAAGATTTATATCTAAGAGTTCCAGTTGGAACAATTATTAAAGATGAAGAAACTGGTCTTATTATGGCGGATTTGAAAAATGATGGAGATGAGTTTGTTGCGGCAAAAGGTGGATATGGCGGAAAAGGCAACACTCACTTTAAAACGTCAGTAAGACAGGCTCCAGGATTTGCAAAAGCAGGCAAGGATGGAGAGGAAAAGAACATTATATTAGAGCTTAGACTTATAGCTGATGTAGGGTTAATTGGTTTTCCTAATGTTGGTAAATCAACATTCCTTTCAATAATATCTAAAGCTAAACCTAAAATAGCCAACTATCATTTTACAACTCTTACACCAAATTTAGGAGTGACAAAATTAAAAAATGGCGATAGTTTTGTGGTTGCAGATATACCTGGAATCATAGAAGGTGCAAACGAAGGGATAGGCTTAGGACATGACTTTTTAAGACATATTGAAAGAACTAAAGTTCTAGTTCATATTGTTGATATATCAGGAATTGAAGGAAGAGATCCTTTAGATGATTTTGAAAAAATCAATACAGAATTAAAAAAATATAATGAAAAATTATCATCTAGACCTCAAATAGTTGTCGCTAATAAGATGGATATTTTAGATGATATTGACATATATAATAATTTTAAGTCAGAATTAGAAAATAGAGGTTACAAGGTTTACAGCATGTCTGCTGCTACTCTAAGCGGAGTAGATGAAATTTTAAATACTATTTCTCAGATGCTAAAAGATGCAGAGGAAGTAGACTTATTTGATGAAGAAGATATTTACGATGAAACAAAGGTTATCTCTCAGAATATTGATGAAATTAAAGTCTATAAAGAAAATGACATTTTTATAGTAGAAGGTAATAGACTTGAAAAACTATTATATTCAGTAGATTTTGAAGACATGGAGTCTATAAGATATTTCCAAAGTATCATGGAAAAAACTGGAGTATTTGATAAGCTTCGTTCTATCGGAGTTCAGGATGGAGATACGGTAAGAATTTATGATTTAGAGTTTGAATATTATGAGTAGGTGATGAAATGCTAAAAGGAAAACAAAGAGCGTATTTAAAATCTTTGGCAAATAACTTAGAAGTAATGTCTCATATTGGAAAAGAAGGCATTACAGATTCTGTCAAGGCTTCTATAGAGGAAGCGCTTGAAAAAAGAGAAATACTAAAAATAAGAATATTAGAAAATTCTGGACTGGATACAAAAGATACAGCCAATACATTAGCACAAGAAATTAATGCTGAGTTTGTACAAGCTATAGGTTTTACATTTACACTCTATAAGAAGTCAAAAAACAATCCTAAAATCAAGTTGCCTAAATAAACTGTAAAGTTTTCGTTAAGAAAAATATATTTGACTTCATTTAAACTACCCGTAAGGGTAGTTTTTATTCTAGCTTGCATTAGAATTCCTTATTCTAGGAGTAAAGGTTGGTAAAATAAGATAATTAATGTATAATATATAAGTTAGTATAGATTATATTGATGAAACAGGAGCAATCAGATGAAAAATAAAAAAATAGGTATTATGGGTGGAACCTTTGATCCTATTCATAATGGACATTTATTTATAGCTGAACAAGTTAGAATTAAGTACAATTTGGATAAAGTATTATTCATCCCTTCTGGACAACCACCACACAAAGATGGGCTAAATGTCTCAGAAGCAATTCATAGATATAATATGGTTAATCTAGCTATAGCGAGCAATGATTATTTTTTTTCATCATTAATAGAAATAGATAGAAAAGGCAATACTTATACCATAGATACATTAAAACAACTTAAAACTGTTTACTTAGATAGCGAGATATATTTTATAGTAGGTTATGATACTATTGAAACCATCCATACGTGGAAAGATTATGAACTGCTCCCTGAATATACAAGATTTGTAGTTGTATCAAGAACTACACAAAGTGCTGGAAATTTAATCAATTTGACTGAAGATTTTCTCGATAAAGTAGATTTTTTTGAAACTCCTGTTATTGATATCTCATCTACTGAAATAAGACAAAATATATACAATAATAAAAGTATAACTTACATGGTGGACAATCAAGTAGAGAGATATATTTATAAGCATAATCTTTATAGAGCTAGGTGATATATGGAAGATATAATGATAGAGCTAAAAAAGAATGTAAGCGAAAAAAGGTACATACATATATTAGGAGTAATCGATTCTGCAGATGAGTTAGCTGAAAAATTTTCAGTTTCAAAAGAAAGAGCAAGGCTAGCAGCAATATTTCACGATTATGCTAAAGGGATGAGCAAGAAGAATATGCTTGAATTTTCTAAAGCTAATAAATTAGACTTTGATGATATTGAGTATGGCAATAAAGAGCTAATGCATGGTAAAATTGCAAGACATATAGCTCAAAACAATTACAATGTTAATGATAATGATGTGTTAAATGCAATTGAGTTCCATACTACAGGAAGAAAAAAAATGAGCGAGCTTGAAAAATTAATTTGTTTGGCAGACTATATCGAAAAAAATAGAGACTATCCTGGTGTAGATAAAATAAGAAACTTAGTAGATATAGATTATAATTTAGCTTTATATACTGCCTTTAATGGAACAATTATACATCTAATTGAAGAAAATAAAATTGTTCATACTAGGACAGTTGAAGCAAGAAATTATCTTTTAAGTATTCTAAATGAGAAAGGAGTCTGTGTGTGAAACATTTTCTAAAGATTTTTATAAGCTTTTTTATGATATTTACCTTAGTATTTGGAGCTGGATTTTACTTCTATTTCGAAAAAGATGAAGTTGATAAAACTATAGAAGCTGCAGTTAAAACTGAAGAATTGGATACAAAAGTAAAAAAGGAAAGAGTAAATATTCTTATGCTGGGAATTGATGCTCTTAACGGTAAGTATGAAGCGAATACTTCAAGAACAGATACTATGATGCTACTAAGTATTGACCCGAAGACTAGCACAGCGTTTATTTTATCGATTCCGCGAGACAGCAGGGTTAAGATTAGAGGAAGACAGGGTATGGATAAAATAAATCACGCTCATGCTTATGGAGGCGTGGATTTAGCTTTAAAAACAACAAAGGATTTGCTTCAGATTCCGATTCATCACTATGTTAGAGTGGACTACCAAGCCTTATTTAAAACGATAGATGATATAGGGGGAGTTGAGATTGATGTTCCTATGAATATGAAATATTCTGACCCTTATGCCACACCACCACTTAAAATAGATTTAAAAAAGGGAAGACAAATATTAGATGGACAAAAATCTATGGAGTATTTACGTTTTAGAAAAGGATATGCGAACCAAGATTTAGGAAGAATTAATGCTCAGCAAGAGTTCATACAAGCCGTACTAGAAAAAGTTATGTCACCTGCATCGATAATTAGAGTCCCTCAGTACATAGAAACTTTGTTTATGTATGTAGATACTGATATGAGTAAAAAAGATATGCTTGATTTAGCGAAAGAAGGTTTGAAAATAAAACCTGCTGAGATTCAAAAATCTGTTGTGCCAGGTGATGCGGCTACAATTAATGGAATTTCTTACTATAAAATAGATGAAGAAACTTTAAAAAGTGATTTGGAATTTCTAATGTCAGGAAATTATCCAGAAATTCTAGATGAAAATAGTACTGAAGAAAACAATTCTGATTCAAGTACGAATTCAAATCAAGCACCAGAAACACCTGTTGTTAATGAAAAAGATGCTCAGATTATTATTTTAAACGGATCTGGTAAAAATGGAGTTGCTACACGTGCATCTGATCTTTTAAAGATTGAAGATTTTACTATAACAAAAACTGGAAACGCTGATAAATTTTCATATGATGAAACTATAATTTATTATAAGGACAATAAAAAATTAGCTAATTCAGTCAAAAATATTTTAGGCAAAGGGAAAATAGTACAGCAAGCTGAAAAATATCAAAATATAGAGCCAGATGTATTGATTGTAATTGGAAAAGATTTTTAGAGGAGGAATTAAATGAATATTGAGGAAAGCATAAAATTAGTTTACAAGGCAATTGATGATAAGCAAGGTGAAGATATAAAAATATTAAAAATTGGTAATATTTCATCGCTTGCAGATTATTTCATTATTACAAGTGCATCAAATGAAAGACAAGTTAAATCAATAACAGATAATATTGAGAAGGAACTTGAAGAGCATGGGATTTTCGTAAGAGCTAAAGAAGGAACTTCTAGCTCGAACTGGATACTTTTAGATTATGGAGATTACATTATACACGTATTTAAAACAGAAGATAGACAGTTTTATAATTTGGAAAGACTATGGAAAGATGCACAAGAAATTACAGTAGAAGCTATATAGTCGAATAATTAATTAAAATATATTTCAGAGGTGTTTTATGAAAAAAATAAGTGTATTTGATATTATTGGACCTATTATGATAGGACCATCTAGCTCCCATACAGCTGGAGCATTGAGAATTTCTCTAATTGCCTATAAGATATTTAAAGGAACAATTAAAGAAGTGAAGTTTACTCTTTATGGTTCATTTGCAAAGACTTATAAAGGTCATGGTACTGATAGAGCCTTACTAGGTGGAATAATGGGTTTTGATACTGACGATGACAGAATTAGAAATTCATTTGAGATAGCGGATAATAATAATTTGAAATATTCCTTCGTTGAAGGAGAAACTACACCTGAGATGCATCCAAATACAGTTAGAATTGATATTCTAGGTGAGGATTCTTCTATGAGTTTGGTTGGAGAATCAATTGGAGGAGGTAGTGTATTAGTAAGACAGATAAATGGTATAGATGTTAAGTTTACTGGAGAATATACTACTATAATGGTTCAACAAATTGATAAGCCAGGAGTAGTTGCTCATATAACAAAAGTTTTAAGTGAAAATAATATTAACATTGCTTTTATGAGCTTGTTCAGAGAATCTTTGGGAGAAAAAGCTTTTACTATGCTCGAACTAGATGAAAAGGTGTCTGAAGATATATTGCTTAAATTGAAGGAACATGAGTATATAATTGATACTTTTTTAATTTCTATATAATTAAGGATTTTTTTACAGAGGAGAGATTGTATGAAATTTAATAATGGAAAAGAATTATTGGATTTATGTAGCAAAAAAAATCTGATGATTTCTGATATTATGATTAAGCTTGAAATGAATAACTATAATAAAACAGAAGATGAAGTCTTTGCTCAAATGCATAAGTCATTTATTATTATGAAGAATGCAGTTCACAAATCTTTAACAGAAGATATAAAATCTATGGGTGGATTAATAGGTGGAGAAGCAAAAAAACTTATTAAGCAAATTGAAAACAATAAAAATATTAGCGGACTAACAACGTCAAAAGCTATGGCATACGCAATGGGAGTTTTAGAAGTAAATGCTTCGATGGGGCTTATAGTAGCAGCTCCAACAGCTGGTTCATGTGGTATTATACCTGGAGTTTTAACTGCAATTCAAGAAGCTCATGGTTTTACTGATGAGCAGATGACAAAAGCTCTATTTACAGCTGCTGGAATAGGGATGGTTGTAACGATGAATGCAACTGTTGCTGGGGCCGAAGGAGGTTGCCAAGCTGAAACAGGAAGTGCTGCAGCGATGGCATCTGCCGCAGTTTGTGAACTTATGGGTGGTACACCAAAGCAGTGTCTAGATGCTGCAGCAATATGTATCAAGAATATTATGGGATTAATATGCGACCCAATTGCAGGCTTAGTTGAAGCACCTTGCCAGAAAAGAAATGCTATTGGAGCTACAAATTCTCTTATTAGTGCGGAGATGACTTTAGCAGGTATCGATAGTATAATTCCTTTTGATGAGGTTGTAGAATCTATGTATAAAGTAGGAAGAAGCATGCCTGTAGAACTTAGAGAAACTGCTCTTGGAGGAGTTGCTGCAACAGCTACGGGTTGTACCTTATGTTCAAAAATATTTAATTAAAAAATTTATTCACCTTTATAATTAATAGGGAAAAAAATAAAAACACTTCGAATTTGAAGTGTTTTTATTTTTAAAATTATAAACTTACTTTTTCATAGTTATGAGAATATTTTTGAACTTTTTCTAAAACATCTTGGTCATAAATGCTAGCTGAAATGATAATTTCAAACTCATGCTTATCTGATAATTTATCAATACCGTCAATAAACGATATTAAATCAGCAGACAAAGGATTAATTATCTTATCAAGGCCATCGATAAAGATTTTTTCAATATCGTAATTTTCGCTGACCAAACCGCAAATAAAGCCATAAATTGAAGAAAAAGTATCAAGATTAAAATCTTGAGTGGAGATAAATCGAATATCTCGATGAAGTTGATGCATATGTTTACTGCTTGATTCAATATAAACTAATTCGCCTTTTACTAACTCAACCGATTCATTTGCCATTTGAATCATTGCTTTTGTTTTACCACTACCAGCCTCACCGATTAATAATTTTACCATTGGAATTACCTCCTTGTAAAATTGGTTAAATTTTTTAAATATTGTGCTTATATATATTAAACCAAAAAAACGCAGAAATTAAAAGCCTTAATATAGTTTACGATAAGATTTTCTTTTTAATCTTTTTTTTCTCTTGCAATAAACATAATATCTAAATCCAATAAATAGAACAAATAAGCTGGATAATGAATAACCTAAATATTTTAGTATACTTGAAGAATTATATGTAAATATCTGTTTAATAAAGTTGAGATTAAATATAGACTCGACATTGTTAAGGGCAAAAAGAGTAAGTTCATTTGTAGATTTATCATTGCTAATAACTAGTTTTCCAACAATATCCCCCTTGGAAATAGGTAGTTTTAAATCATTTAACATAATTTTAGTGTTATATACTGGTAAACTAGATTTAAGATAAGGAACCACAAAATCTTCTTTAGTACCATATTCCAAGCTTCCTTGAGATGAGTAGTTTATAGGCTGACTCCCAAGCACAGTATCCTTTTTTATAAGAGTTTTTTTCTCAAAATTATCAAAGCCATAATCAAGTAAAAGTCTTGAATCCCTGTAAACATCATATCCAGAAGCTTTAAACACTACAGAAATTACTCTTATATTATTTTTCTTCCCACTTGAAACTAAACAATTGCCTGCTTCTCCTGTATAGCCGGTTTTAATACCGTCAACAACCTCGTATTTTATTGGTATGTATTCGTTATTATAAATAATTTTACTCGTAGACCATAAAAACCTGTTTGTATTTCTAAAATATCTTTTTTCTGGGGTTTGAGGCGTTTCATCAAGAGTTACATTTACTTGTGACACAAGCTCTCTAAAAGTAGCATTTTTCATAGCTTCTCTAGCTATTAAAGCCATATCATGTGCGCTTATTGTATGGCTTGGGTCATGAAGACCATTAGGATTTGCAAAGCTTGTATTAGTACAGCCTATATCTTTTGCCCTTTGGTTCATTAAAGTTGCAAAGCTTTGAATATCACCTGATATAGTTCTAGCTAAAAGTACTGCAGCATCATTTGCTGATTTAACTAATAAACCATCTAAGAGTTCCCTAACAGTGAATACTTCACCAGGGAGCAGATACATAGCACTTCCATCTGCTGGACCCATATCTTCAGGGACTGTAATTTTATCTTCTAAATTTAAATGCTCAAGAGCTAAGAGTGCTGTCATTATTTTTGTAGTTGATGCTGGATACATTGGAGCATTAGCATTTTTTTCGTAGAGAATTTCTCCACTATCTATCTCAATTAATATTGCTGCTTCAGCTGATATATCAGGCTCAATGGGAGATGCGAAGCTAGAGCTAATAAATAAATTGAAAAATAATATAGTAATAATTCCATAAACAAAGCATAATTTAGTTTTCATTAAATACCTCCAATAACAATTACTAGAATTTAGTATAACATACTATGATAATTTGATTCTAGAACTAGAGAAAAAAATTAAAAAATAAAGGAGTTTTTGATTTTATGAAGAAATGTTTAACTTAAGAATATTAAAAGGGAGATTATTATGAAGAATAAAAATAAATATCTTTTAATAACTATTATTTTAGTATTTACTTTACTTACAGTTATGGTTATAAACCTTAATGCAAATAGCAAGGAATACATCATTGGAGATACTGATAGCTCTACAATTCAAGATGAATCTATAGCTGATGATGCTGAAAAAGAAAATTATGAGCAAGAGGAAAACAGCAAGGTAACTGTTTTTGTAAGTGGAGAAGTTTTAAATCAAAGAGTTGTTGAACTAGAAAAAGGTAAAAGATTAATTGATGCAGTAGAAATATGTGGAGGCCTTACGGAAAAAGCTGACTTAAATGCTGTAAACCTAGCTCTAGTATTAGAAGAAGAAGGACACTATATAATTCCTGCAATAGGAGATACGAATGTAGTTAATGCCACAAATTTAAACCAGATGAATTCATCGTCTAACCTTGTAAATATAAATTCTGCAGATATTGAGCTATTAAAAACACTTCCCGGTGTTGGAGACGTCCTGGGACAGAGAATATTGGATAAAAGAGAAGAGCTAGGCAAATTTACTTCAATTGATCAGCTTAATGATGTATCTGGAATCGGAGATAAAAAATTTTCTGATATTAAAGATAAGGTAACAATAGATTAGTAGCTTTTTTAATCTTAAATATAAACTAGAACTTCAATTCTTATTATAAATTTTTACTTTAGTTAATCTATGTAACTTTTATAAGTTTAATATTAATTATTTGGGTATATAAGATTTAGTGTGATAATTTAAGTATTTAATCATATAAACAAAGAAGGGAAGATTATAATGAATAAAAGACAAAATATAGTAACAATGAAAGGCAATCCTATTACTTTACTGGGAAACGAAATAAAAGTGGGAGATAATGCTCCAGATTTTACAGTAGTAGACAATGATTTAAATCCATTTGTTTTTAGTAGTGAGCCAGCTAGTGTAAAAATAATTAGTGTAGTACCATCTCTAGATACTTCAGTATGCGAATTTCAAACTACTCATTTTAATGAAACAGCTTCAGCATTAGGAGATGTAAAAATAATAACTATAAGTGTCGATTTACCATTTGCTCAGAAAAGATTCTGCGTAGGAAAAGGCATAGATAAAGTCAAAGTGTATTCAGATTATAAGGATTTATCATTTGGTTTAAATTACGGGTTTGTTATTGAAGAGCTGAGACTATTAGCAAGAGGGATAGTAGTTATAGATAAAAATAATAAAGTAACATATGTGGAATATGTAAAAGAAGCAACTGACCATCCAAATTATGATAAAGCAATTGAAGAAGCTAGAAAATTAATATAAAATCCAGACACCCCATTTATGGGGTGTTATTTTATATGGAGTTTATGATATATTATAAACGTATAAGTTTGAATATTGTTAAGAAAGTGAGAGAACAATGAAAAGTGTAAAATTAACTCAATTAACAAAATCAGCTGGCTGAGCAGCTAAAATAGGGCCAAAGGATTTGGCAAAAGCATTAGAAAAAATTCCACAAAAATACCATGAAAATTTAATCGTAGGCTATGAGCATTCTGATGATGCAGCTGTTTATAAAATAGATAATGACAAGGCATTAATACAAACTCTGGACTTCTTTACACCTGTAGTTGATGATCCATATCTTTTTGGGAGTATAGCTGCAGCAAATTCATTATCAGATATTTATGCTATGGGAGGCAAACCAATCTTAGCTATGAACATTGTTTGCTTCCCAAACTGCTTAGATATGGAGATTCTAGGTGAAATCTTAAGAGGTGGATATGAGAAGGTAGCGGAATCTGGAGCTATTTTAGTGGGAGGTCATTCTGTTGAAGATGATGAACCGAAATATGGTCTTTCTGTTACAGGAATGACAAATCCTAAAAATGTACTTACGAATGCTGGAGCAAAAGAGGGAGACCTACTAGTTTTAACTAAACCTTTAGGAAGTGGTATACTAAATACGGCTATTAAAGGAGATATTATAGAAAAATCTCATTATGAAGAAGTAGTTAAAATAATGAGTCACTTAAATATGTATGCAGCTATACCTTTTGAGAAGCTAAAAGTGCATGCTGTAACAGATATAACAGGATTTGGGCTTATAGGACATATTGTGGAAATGGCTAAAGGTTCAAACACCACTATTGTTATTGAAACAAAAACTATTCCAGTCATTGATGGTGCCTTTGATTATGCGAAAATGGGAATTATTCCAGCTGGAATGTACAACAATAGAGAATACTTTGAGCATGAGGTTATATATCAAAATGATAAATTCAAGTCATCTATTCTATGTGACATTTTATATGATCCTCAGACATCAGGAGGACTTTTGGTAAGCTTGCCGGAGAGTGAAGCTATAGAGTATATGAAAATTTTAAATTCAACTCAAGCAATAAAATGCGAACTAATAGGTAGAGTAACAAGTAAGAAAGATAAATATATAGTACTGGAGTAGAACAATGAATAAAAGCATAGATAAAAATATTCTTATGAGAAATTTACCCTCCATTGATAAATTGCTTCAAAGCTCAATTGCTGTAGATAGCATAAATATAAATGGACACAATCAAACAGCTATATTGATAAGGAACACTTTATCCGCACTAAGAGATGACGTACTTAATGATAGAATAAAAACGGTGGAAGAGCTTGAACTTGAAAAAATATTATTAAGATTTGAACAACAGTTAAAGCAATATGAAAATAAAAAATTACAAAAAACAATTAATGCAACTGGTGTAATACTGCATACGAACTTAGGAAGAGCTCCTTTGTCAAGATACGTTACTAGAGCAGCTCTAGAGACTATTGAAAACTATTCCAATCTAGAATTTGATATTGAGACAGGTAAAAGGGGATCTAGACATGACTATCTAAGAGATATATTATGTAGGCTTACAGGAGCAGAAGATGCAGTTGTTGTTAATAATAATGCTGCTGCTGTTTTGCTTATACTATCAACCTTTGCTAAAAATAAAGAAGTGATTGTTTCAAGAGGAGAGCTTGTTGAAATTGGAGGGTCATTTAGAGTTCCTTCTGTTATGGAGCAAAGTGGAAGTAAACTAGTTGAAGTAGGAACAACCAATAAAACTCATGCTTATGATTATGAAAATGCGATAACTGATGACACTGCACTACTTATGAAGATACATACAAGCAATTTTAAAATAATGGGCTTCACCCAAAGTTTAGAAATCAAACAGATTAAAGAAATAGGTGAGAAATATAATATACCTGTTGTGGAGGATATTGGCAGCGGAGTTTTGATTGATTTAAGAAAATTGAATATGCCTTATGAGCCAACAGTTCAAGATTCTATTAATCAGGGAGCAGATATAGTTTCATTTAGTGGAGATAAGCTACTTGGAGGTCCTCAAGCTGGAATTATTGTAGGGAAGAGAGAATATATTCAAAAGATTAAGAAAAACCAACTTTTAAGAGCGCTTAGAATTGATAAAGTTATGATATCTCTTCTTTACCATACCTTATTAGAATATGATAAGTTTGAACTGCCATACAATTCTATCCCTATACTTGATATGATGTCTAAACCGATAGATGAATTAAAACTAAAAGCCCAAGGACTGTATAATGTTTTATTAGAAGATATTAATTTTAATGGTATAGCAGAAGTAACGATTAATGAAACCAAGGCTCAGGTAGGAGGAGGCTCACTTCCAAATGAATATATAGATAGCTATGCTGTATGCTTGAAGCCATTAAAAATAAGTGTAGCAAAGCTAGAAGAGGATTTGAGAAAAGGGAAATATCATATCATATCTAGAATCCAAAATGATATGCTGATATTAGATGTAAGAACATTATTTGAAGATGATTTTGAAAAAATATCAGCTGCCCTAAAGCAAATATTGTTATAAGAGGTATAAAAATGAATAATATAATAATTGGAACAGCGGGACATATAGACCATGGAAAAACAACTTTAATAAAAGCTTTGACTGGAGTAGATACCGATAGACTCAAAGAAGAAAAAAAGCGAGGGATTTCTATAGACCTAGGTTTTACAAGCTTTAAAATTAATCCTAATAAAACTGCTGGAATAATTGATGTACCAGGTCATGAAAAATTTTTAAAAAATATGTTAGCTGGGGTTGCAGGCATGGATATCATCCTGCTTGTAGTATCTGCTGAAGAAGGTGTTATGCCTCAAACTAAGGAACACCTAGATATATTAAATTTGATTGGAATAAAAAAAGGAATAATAGTATTAACTAAAGCTGACAAAGTAGATGATGAATTTTTAGAAATGGTAAAAGAGGATTTAAGGGCTCATGTAAAATCATCATTTTTAGAAGATGCGGAAATAATTCCAGTTGATTCTATATCGAAAAGAGGAATTGATTTATTAATTAGCAAAATAGATAAGCTAACTGAAGAATTTGAGCCTAAAAATTTGAATGTTGCACCTAGATTGTTTGTAGATAGAATTTTTTCTATTAAAGGTTTTGGAAGTGTAGTAACAGGGACTTTAATTGAAGGTATTTTAAGAGTTGATGATTTGGTATATCTTTATCCTAAAAAAATTGAAAGTAGAGTAAGAGGTTTGCAAGTGCATTCTCAAAAAACAGATATTGCTTATGCTGGACAAAGAGTAGCAGTGAATCTAAGTAATATTTCTTTAGACGATGTACAAAGAGGAGATATTTTATCTTCTAATCCAAATCTTTCTGTTTCAATGATGCTAGATGCAAAACTTACTATGCTAAATGATATATCAAAGGATTTAGAACATTGGGACAGAGTCAGAGTTTATCATGGAGCTAGAGAAATTCTAGCTAGAGTTGTTCCTTTAGAATCTGATATACTTGCAAAAGGAAAATCGGGGTATGTTCAATTAAGGTTAGAAGAGGAAGTCTCTTGTAAGGAAAAGGACCATATAATATTAAGATTCTATTCTCCTCTTGAAACTATTGGAGGAGGCATAATTTTAGATTCTGATCCTGAGAAGCACACTATTAATACTTTGAATATAGTTGAAAAACTCAGCTTGAAGGAAAAAGGGACACTTTCAGATAGAATATTACAATTAATTCAAAGTAAAACAGTATTAGTTAATAAGGAAATATTAATTAAAGAGTTAGGAGACGAAGCATCCAAGATAGCAAATGAAATTGATTTGATGCTTGAAAATGAAGAGCTCATAGAAGTTGCTGGTCTTCTTATAGATACAAAAGGCTTAGATAATATAGTTGGCCAAATTCAAAAACAACTTAAGTATTATCACAGCAAATTCCCATTTAGAGCTGGAGCTAGTAAAGAAGAGTTAAGAACTAAAATAACATTTAAATTAAAGCCTAAAGAATTCGATGCTCTAATGAACTTTCTGGAGAGCAAAAGTATAGTTAGTATGAATGATCAATATGTTTCAAGTTACGGCTTTGAAGTTTGCTTTGATGATAAAGCGCTTGCATTAAAAAATGAAATTGAGAGCTACTATATTAATAATAAAACACCTTTGCAAACAGATAAGATTATTGGCAATAGTTTAGAAAGTCTTGAAATGATTCATTACCTTATTGGTAGATCACTAGTTAAACTAAGTGATGATTTGTTTTATGACAAGCTACTTATTGAAGAATATCAGAGTATAGTTAAAAAATATTTAGATAAAAATGGAGAAGTAAGTATAAAGAATTTAAAAGATGAGACAGAATTAAGCAGGAAATATTTAATAGCGATAATGGAATATTTTGATAGAATAAAATTCACAAAGCGAAGCGGTGAAGTTAGAATATCATATGATAGAAACTAAGAGGTGAGTTCATGGCAAATATCCTTGTCGTTGACGATGAGCCTTTGATAGTAAAAGGGCTGAAGTTTTCACTTGAACAAGAAGGTCATATAATTGATACATCATTTGATGGAAATGATGCGCTTGAAAATATTAAATCAAAGGATTACGACATTATACTTTTGGATTTGATGCTACCAATTATAGATGGATTTGAAGTATGCAAAAAAGTCAGAGAAACCTCTGATGTTCCAATCATAATTTTAAGCGCTAAAGGAGAAGACATTAGCAAAATCAAAGGTCTAGAAATAGGTGCAGACGACTATATAACAAAACCATTTAACATAATGGAGTTAAAGGCTAGAGTTAATGCAATACTGAGGAGAATGGAAAAATCGAAAAAAATAGTTGCTCAAAAACATTTAGGGGATATTACTATAAACTATTTAGACAGAAAAGTAACTAGAAACTCTGAGGAAATAAATTTGACCTCGAAGGAATTTGATTTGTTGTTTTTATTAATGGATAATCCTAATAAGGTTTTTTCGAGAGAGGCATTGCTCGAGAAGGTATGGAAGTATGAACATTTTGGGGATTTGAGAACAGTTGATGTGCATATTAGAAAATTAAGAGAAAAAATAGAAGATAACTCCTCGAATCCCGTTCATATTATGACAAAATGGGGTGAAGGATATTATTTCCAATTTAAAAAAGAATAGCATAATCATCAATATAGTACTATCTTATATATTAACTTTGTATTTATTGTATACATTTACTAGCCAAAAGCAGTTGATGTATTCAGCGATAATTTTTATAGTTATACTGTTTCTTTCGCTCACTTCATACAATTATTTTATTAATAGGATATATTTAAATGATTTGCTAAGTGTAATGTCAAATATTGCAAATGGAAGATATGAAAAAAAATCTTTGGATGAAAACAAGCATACAGAAATGGATACTCAGCTTAACATGATATCAGCAAGAGTTGAAACCTTGGAAAAGCAGAAAGATTCCTTTATTTATGATATATCTCACGAACTTAGAACGCCACTTAGCACTATAAAGATATTATCTCAGAGCATACAATACTCTCAAAATGATGAAGTGGATATTTATAAGGAATTTTTTTCGGATATCGTAAACGAAATTGATAGGATGGATAATATAATAACTGATATGATGCAGTCTGTTGATTTAGATCCTAACAGCTATATAGTTAAACTAAGGCTCTCATATCTCAATTATTTATGTGAAAGCATAGTTAAACGATTACAGCCTATAGCATTTAAAAAAAATATAACGATAGAGTTTGTAGCTCTTTCTAATTTGCAGATTTATATTGACCCAACGAAAATAGATAGAGCAGTTTCCAATATAATTGAGAATGCTATTAAGTATAGTGAGAACGATTCCAAGATAGAAGTAACCTTATATCAAGAAAGAAACAGAGCATGTATAAGCGTTAGAGATGAAGGAATTGGAATATCTCAAAGTGAAATAAATAGGATTTTTGAGAGATTTTATAGAGTAAAAAAAGATAGAAGTAGAACTACTGGAGGAAGTGGTCTAGGCTTATATATTACTAAAAAAATTATTGATATGCATCAGGGTGAAATCGACATAAAAAGTATAGAAAATATAGGCAGTATATTTACTATAAAGCTTCCAATGAATCTATATTCTCAAACTATTTTTAATAAAAATAGCTAAAATTAAAATTTTCTATTTAAATTTGATAAAAATATGATATAATTCAATAGTGTTTGAATGGGAGTAGATGGGTGCTGGTGTGTCCTCTGGTCTTCAAAACCAGTTTGAGGGGTTAGGAGCCTCTTAGGTAGGTTCGATTCCTACATACTCCCGCCAAAAAATATTGATGAATAATTATGTTATAATATAATAAAAAAAATAGGGGGAAGAAGCATGAATGTACTTGTTATTAACTGCGGTAGTTCTTCATTAAAGTATCAATTTATTGATATGACATCTGAAGAAGTATTAGCAAAAGGGCTAGTTGAAAGAATTGGTATTGAAGGATCTATATTAAAGCACCAAACTACAGGAAAAGACAAAGTATCAATTGAACAACCTATGCATGACCATAAGATTGCCTTACAATTAGTTTTAGAAGCACTTATGAATTCAGAACACGGCGCAATCAAAGATTTAAAAGAAATATCAGCAGTTGGACACAGAGTTGTTCACGGCGGAGAAGCTTTCTCACATTCAGCTCTAATTGATGAGCATGTTAAAAAAGCAATTGAAGATTGTATTGAATTAGCACCACTACATAACCCACCGAATTTAATCGGTATAAATGCTTGTCAAGAAATTCTTCCTAATGTACCTATGGTTGCAGTTTTTGATACAGCTTTCCACCAAACTATGCCAAAGTCTTCATATCTATATGGATTACCATATGAGTATTATGAAAAATATAAAGTTAGAAGATACGGTTTCCACGGAACATCTCATAAATATGTAGCTCAAAAGACTGCAGAAATCTTAAATAAGAAACTTGAAGATATCAATATAATTACTTGCCACCTAGGAAATGGAGCAAGTGTTACAGCAGTTGAAAAAGGCCACTCAGTAGATACTTCTATGGGCTTTACACCGCTTGAAGGACTTATCATGGGTACTAGATGTGGAGATATTGACCCGGCGATGGTTACTTTCCTGATGGAAAAAGAAAATTTAAGCACAGCACAAATCAATGATGTAATGAATAAAAAATCTGGTGTTTTAGGAATTTCAAAAGTAAGCTCTGATTTTAGAGATGTTGAAACAGAAGCAGAAAAGGGAAATGAAAATGCTAAAATAGCACTAGAAACTTATTATAAAAAAGTTAAAAAATATATTGGAGCTTATATGGCAGAAATGGGAAGTGTTGATGCTATAGTTTTCACTGCAGGATTAGGAGAAAATTCATCTTCTGCTAGATTAGCGATTTGTGGTGGAATGGAAGGCATTGGTATAGAAATAGATGCTAAAGAAAACGATATGCGTGGAGAAGAAAAAGTAGTTTCTAAGCCTTCATCAAAAATATCTGTTTTAGTAGTTCCTACAAATGAAGAATTAATGATAGCTAGAGACACTTTAGAAATAGTAAAATCAATCTAATATGATTTTAATTTTGAAGCAGGGGGCTTTTGTCACCTGCTTCTATCAAGTAATTTTACTTGACAAATTTGCAATGAATTTGTATAATAAGCCTTGTTGATTATTGAGGTGAATGGTTATGATATCAATAAAAGATTTTAGAATGAGTTCTCAAAGAAATAAAGAAATAGATACTACACTTCCAATCTTAAAAAGAGATTTGGGATATATCGATTTTCAATTTTCAGAGTTTCCTCATATAGTTGGAAAAATATATAAAGATTCTTCTGAAGTTTATGCTGATTTTAATATCAGTGTATTTATAAAAGAGAATTGTTCTAGATGTTTAAAAGACATGATAGTTCACCACTCTGTTTCTATCAGTGGAGTACTTTCCAACGATGAAATTATGCAAGAAGATGAAGATGTAATTTTAACGCAAGAAGATATGCTTGATTTGGAACATATTTTAGATATGGCTCTAATAGATTACGCTCCTTCTAAGTTGTTATGTAAATCTGACTGCAAAGGCCTTTGCAAGAATTGTGGAGCGGATCTAAATACCACGACTTGCAGTTGTAACATTATGGATGAGAATATAGATCCGAGAATGCAAATACTAAAGGATCTTTTAAAAAAATAATGAAGGAGGTGCACTAAATGGCAGTACCAAAGAGAAAAACGGCTAAGTCAGCTACTCGTTCAAGAAGAGCAGCAAATATGCAGATAACAGCAAATGGTCTAGTTGAATGTCCTCAGTGTCATGAACCAAAATTATCTCATAGAGTATGTCCGGAATGTGGACATTACAAAGGAAAAGAAGTAGTAGCTAAATAAAAGAGGCATGTAGAAAACTACATGCTTTTTTTTTACCATAATAGATTGCATTGCTTGATATAAAAGGATCTTATTTTTCTCTTAAAAGTAGATTATATTCTAAAAGGGAAAATTATTTTGCATAAAAAGGAGTGATAATGGTATGAAAATTGCGTTGGATGTCATGGGTGGAGATAATGCTCCAAAATCAAATATTGATGGTGCGATAGAAGCGATTAAAGAGCTTAATGTTGAGATAATTTTACTTGGAGATTCAGCTCAAATTCTGGAAATTATGCCTAAGGATGAAGCTTTAAGCTCAAAAATGACTGTAGTTCATTGTGATGAAACTATCACCTTTGATGAAAAACCTGTAAAAGCAGTTAGAACGAAAAAAAAATCATCCATTGTAGTTGGACTTAATATGCTTAAAAATAATGAAGTAGATGCTTTTGTTTCAGCAGGCAGTACTGGAGCAATATTAGCTGGAGGGTTGTTTGTAGTTGGGAGAATAAAAGGTATTGATAGACCAGCACTAACAGGAGTTTTTCCAAACGAAAATGGCGGAAGCTTGATTATGGACGTAGGAGCAAATGCAGATTGTAAACCTAAAAATTTAGATGAATTTGCAATGATGGGTTCTATTTATGCTCAAAATATACTCGGAAGAAAAAATCCTAAGGTAGCATTAGTAAACATAGGCTCAGAAGAAGGAAAAGGCAACGAACTATATAAAACTGCTTTTGAATTAATGAAAGCAAACGCCGATTATAATTTTGTTGGTAACATTGAAGCTAGAGAAATACCAACTTCTAATGTAGATGTCATTGTTTGTGATGGATTTACAGGTAATATAATTATAAAACTGACTGAAGGAATTGCATCAAGATTCTTTGACATGTTAAAAAAAGTTATGTTTGAAAATATTAAAACAAAGTTTGCAGCTTTGATGCTAAAAAAATCCTTGTATAATATGAAGAAAGAGTTAGATGCGGATGAACAAGGCGGTGTTCCGCTTTTAGGAATAGATGGAATAATAATAAAAGCTCATGGAAGTTCAAAAGCTAAGGCTATAAAGAATGCTATTAAGCAAGCAGTAAAATTTCATGAGAGTAATTCTTTGACTACTATAAAAGATTATGCAAAAAAACACGTAAACAATGATATAATTTAAAATATAGATAATGTATTTTTAAGAACATTTTTGGAGGTATAAAATATGAATAGTAAAAATATTGGTCAAGTAAAAATATCTGAAGATGTTATATCAATAATAGCAAGTTTAGCTGCAACAGAAGTTGAGGGCGTAGCGCAAATGAGTGGGAGCATCACTGGAAATATTAGCGAAATTTTAGGCAAAAAAAATCATTCAAAAGGTGTAAAAGTCCAAGTGGCTGAAGATAAAGCAGAGATAGATGTATTTGTACACGTTGAATACGGAAGTGTGATACCAGAAATTGCAAAAAAAATTCAGGACAATGTAAAGACAACAGTTGAAACTATGACTGGACTAGAAGTAACATTGGTAAATGTGTATATACAAGGGGTTACAACTAAGCATGAAAAAAATATAGAAACAAAATAAACAACCCTCTATATTGAGGGTATTTTCTATTTGATAATATAGGAGGAAAAATGAAAAGAAAAGAGCTTAGGGAAGCGGCTGTAAAGCTGTTTTATGAAATGGATATTCAAAAGACTTTTGAACATAAGTTTTATAAAAATTTTTTGGCAGAAAATGAATTAATTGCTTTAAAGGATAACTACCTGAAGGAAGTGTTTGATAGCTTCTTATTAAATAGAGATAATATTGATGATATAATTCAGAAATCTAGCACTTCATGGGATATCAAGAGAATTGCTAAAGTGGATTTAAGCATTTTAAGAGTTGCAATCACGGAAATTTTATATCTTAGTGATATACCAGATAAGGTTTCCATTAATGAAGCAATAGATTTAGCAAAGAAATACGGAGATGAAAATTCATATAAATTTGTCAATGGACTTTTGGGGAAAATTGTCAAAAATGAAAACTAAAGTTTATTTAGGTTTGGATACAAGTTGTTATAGCACCTCAATTGCTGCAGTTGATATGAATAAAAATATAATTTTTAATAAAACTATTTTGCTTGATGTTAAAGCTGGGGAAAAAGGGCTTAGACAATCTGATGCTATATTTAAGCATATAAAAAATTTTACAACTATTGTAGATAAACAAAATATAGAAATTTTGGCTGTATGCGCATCTCAAAAGCCTAGAGATTTAGAAGGCTCCTATATGCCTGTTTTTATGGTTAGTGATTCCATAGGCCTTCTAATTGCCAATTTGGTAGGAGCGAAATATATTCCTTACTCTCATCAAGAAAATCATATTTCTGCGGTTTACAATCATTTGAATTTAAATCAAGATAATTTTTTTGGAGTTCACTTATCGGGTGGAACTACCGAGATACTTAAATGCAGTAAACATGATTATAAATACTCCACGGATATTATTTCTGCTACAATGGACATAAGCGCTGGGCAGCTTCTTGATAGACTTGCCGTTTCTATGGGATATTCATTTCCAGGTGGTAAATATATAGATGACTTAGCCTCGAAGGTGTCAAATGTAAAAGAGCTATCTGAGATAAAAAAGAGAATTAATTTAAATATAAGTCTTAAAGAATATGGATTTCATTTTTCAGGGATAGAAACTAAATTAAAAAAATATATTGATATCTATAGTAAAGAAGTAATTTCTAAGCTAGCAATAGATATAATAGGAGAAACTTTAGTTCAAGGCATAAAAAAAATGAATTGTTACATAGACAGTAGCATTATTTTTTTTGGTGGTGTAGCATCTAGTAAAGTTTTAAGAGAATATATTTTAAACAATGATACTTTCATTAACACAACTATTCATTTTGCTCCTAGTTATATCTCAAGTGATAATGCATTAGGTTGCGCCTTTGCAGCGAATGAATATATGAAAGGAAATTACAATGAAAATTAAAACTTTGTCAGTTACTGAATTAAACAATTATATATCTAAAATAATAAATTCTAATCCTCTCCTGCATAATTTTTCAGTATCTGGAGAGGTATTTAATTTAAAACAGACACAATATGGATATATATTTTTTTCTTTGAAGGACGAAAATTCAAAAATTAATTGCATTTATTTTTCTGAAAATAAAGTTACAATTTCAGATGGAGATAAATTAGTGGTTGAGGGAAAGTTAAATATTTATGAAAAAAATGGAACATACTCAATAATTGTGAAGAAATTTAATTCGATTGGATTAGGAGATTCTTATCTGGAATTTGAGAAAATAAAAAAAGCGTTAGAGGAAAAAGGCTATTTTGATAAATCAAATAAAAAGCCACTTCCCAAACATCCTCAAAAAATAGGTATAGTAACTTCTATTTCAGGAGCAGCAATAAAAGATATTATTAAATTGGCACAAAAGAGATATCCAATAATTGAAATAGTAATACATAATGCAAAAATGCAAGGACAAGAAGCTGTAATAAATATAGTTGAAGGTATAAATATGTTAAATAATATAGAAGATATTGAGTTGATCATTTTGACGCGAGGCGGAGGGTCTTATGATGAATTGAGTATCTTTAATAATGAAATGATAGCAAAAAGTATTTTTGAATCAAAAAAGCCAATTATTTCTGCAATTGGACACGAAATAGATTTTGTAATCTCAGATTTTGTAGCTGATGCTAGAGCATCAACACCATCTTCAGCAATAGAGAACTTTCTACCGGATATAAATCATATTGAAACCTATATAATGCAATTAAAGGAAAAGATAGACTACTCTCTAAACAGAAAGCTTGAGTTTCATAAAATTAATTTAGGGAATATTGTTTCTATTCTTGAAAAATCAAATTTTAGTTATAAACTTGCCAATAATAGGAAAGATTTATTTAATATGAAAATTAGACTAGATTATTCAATATATAAATTGGTTAATAAAGAAAAAAATTCAATTGAAAAATTTGGAGACAAGCTGAGTAGTTTAAATCCTATAGAAATAATAAACAAAGGCTATGCTATTATCGATAAGGATAAAGCTATAATAACTACTATTAATCAGATTTCAGCTGATGATATTGTAAATATAAAACTTAGCGATGGAATAGCTACAGCAAAAATCATATCAGTAAGAAATGAGGATAGAAAAAATGAAAAAAAATAAGGACTCCTTAGAAAGTTTAATGAAACAGTTGGAAACTATAACCAAGGAATTAGAAAGTAACTCCCTCAATCTTGAAGAAAGTCTAAAAAAATATGAAGAAGGTATTCGAATATATAAGCAATGTCATGATATAATAAATAGTGCAGAGTTAAAAATTAAAGTACTTAATGACGATAATTGTGATGGAGGCATCTAAGACATGAATTTCAAGGAATTAATGGAATTTGATAAGCAAATTGTAGAAAAGTATATGGATGAACTTTTATCTATAAATGTTATTTACGAAAAAAAATTAATTGAATCAATGAAATATAGTGTACAAGCAGGTGGAAAAAGGTTAAGACCAATTCTATTTTTGGAAACTATAAAATTATTAAATAAAAATCCTTTTGATTTTATAGAAATAGCATGTGCTATAGAGATGATTCACACCTACTCCTTGATTCACGATGATTTGCCAGCCATGGATAATGATTCGCTCCGAAGAGGAAAGCCGACGAATCATGTGGTATTTGGCGAAGCTACTGCCATATTAGCTGGAGATGGGCTTTTAAATTTAGCTCATGAAATTATGATAGCTTTTGTATCAAAAAAATTGACTAAGAATAATATAAATGGGATAAATATAATTTCAAAAGCTGCAGGGATTAATGGAATGATTGCAGGTCAAGCGGTTGATATAGAGTCTGAAGGAAAAAGTATTGATATTGACACAATGAAATTTATACACAGCAATAAAACAGGTGCTTTAATTGAAGCCTCAATTGTTGCAGCAGCCGTCATGTCAGACGCAGATGATACAAGGATAGCTGCTCTAAAGACTTATGCGAAATATATTGGCTTAGCATTTCAAATTACTGATGACATACTTGATATAGAAGGAAATGAAGCCGAATTAGGGAAAAAAATTGGCAGTGATGAGCTAAATGATAAAGCAACCTATCCTAAATATTTTGGATTAGAGAAATCGAAGGAATATGCTAAAAATACTATAACAAATGCTATTGAAAGCTTAAATGTATTTGAACCTAGAGAAAAAGCATTTTTCGTAGAATTAGCGGATTATATAATTTGTAGAAAAAAATAGGAGGTAAATCTTGAATTTTTTTAATGGAATAATTCATAATCAAGTTTTTATAGCTTGTTTTTTAGCTTGGTTTATAGCTCAATTGATTAAGGTTGTACTCACCTATTTTTTTGAAAACAGATTCGATGCTTCTAGATTTGTTGGGTCAGGAGGTATGCCTAGTTCTCATACTTCATTTGTTACTAGCTTAGCAACTGCAGTAGGTTTAGTTTCTGGATACGAATCTTCTGAGTTTGCACTTTCGCTAGTCCTTGCACTTGTAGTAATGTATGATGCTGCGGGAGTAAGACGATCAGTAGGAAAACAAGCTCAAATACTAAATGCAATTATTGATGATTTTCAAAAACATAGAAAAGATCCTCTAAATGAAGAAAGATTGAAAGAACTGATTGGACATACACCGATAGAAGTCTTTGCAGGGGCTATTTTAGGGATTTTGATTGCACATTTAGTAGTTTAATTTAAAAGTTATGAAAGAGAGAGTAACTATGTATAAATATCTTGATAATATAAATAAACCTAGTGATTTAAAGAGATTATCTTTAATTGAAATGGATGAGCTAGCAAAAGAAATACGCAAATTTTTGATAAAATCTGTTTCAAAAACAGGTGGACATTTAGCATCTAACTTAGGTGTAGTTGAACTAACGCTTGCTCTTCACAGTGTATATGATACAACTAAAGATAAGATAGTATTTGATGTAGGGCACCAATCATATGTCCATAAGCTACTTACTGGTAGAAAAGAAAAATTCTCAACCTTAAGGCAATATGAGGGTCTAAGTGGATTTCCTAAAAGAAAAGAAAGTGTACACGATTGTTTTGAAACTGGCCACAGTTCTACCTCTATTTCAGCTGGACTTGGAATTGCACTAGGAAGAGATTTTTGTAAAGATAAATTTAAAGTAGTTTCAGTAATAGGGGATGGAGCGCTAACAGGCGGGCTAGCTTTAGAGGGGCTAAACCATCTTGGCAGTACAAATACTGATATGTTAGTTATTTTAAATGATAATGATATGTCTATATGTGAGAATGTTGGAGGATTATCAAATTCTCTTTACAATATAAGAATGACAAAAGCTTATAGAAAATTCTCTAAAAACATGATTAATTTTATTAGCTCTGTACCTGTTGTTGGAGTAAAGGCTACAAATGCTGCAGTGAGGATTAAAGATAGCTTGAAGCATATGGTAATGCCAGGAGCTTTCTTTGAGGAAATGGGTATAAAATATTTTGGTCCAGTAGATGGACATGATTATAAATCAATTGTACATGCTTTGAAGGAGTTAAATAATATAGAAGGACCTAAAATTCTTCATGTTTTAACTACGAAAGGAAAAGGGTATAAATATGCACAAGATAATCCAAGTGACTATCATGGTGTAAGCAAATTTGATATAGCAAAGGGAGTAATCTCAAGTTCTCAGCTTACATATTCAAGTGTAGCAGGAAATACACTAAATAGTATTTTTGAAAGAGATTCAAAAAGCGTTGCTATTACAGCGGCTATGATTAGTGGGACTGGACTTGATATATTATTTGAAAAACATTCTAAACGAGTGATTGATGTAGGGATTGCTGAAGAGCATGCTGTGACTTTGGCTGCTGGACTAGCAACCTCTGGGATAAAGCCATATTTTGTAGTTTATTCGACATTTTTGCAAAGGGCCTATGATCAAATTTTACACGATGTGGCTTTGCAAGATTTGCCTGTTACATTATTGATTGATAGAGCAGGATTAGTGGGAGAAGATGGAGAAACTCATCATGGGGTTTTTGATATTGGTTTTCTTTCGACTATACCTAATCTCACAATTATGTCGCCTCGAGATTTAGTAGAGCTTCAAGATATGATAGAGTTTTCGCATTCATATAATCATCCTCTTGCTATAAGATATCCAAGAGGCAAAGCTGTGAATCTGAGTAGCCATGTTAGAGATTCAAGATTAATGAAGTGGGAATGGATTTATGAAGAACCCAAAATAGCAATTGTGGCTATTGGTAAAATGGTAGAAACTGCTATAAAAATAAGAGAAAGCATGGCTTTATTAGGAATTAAAATTGCTGTAGTAAATGCTAGATGCATAAAGCCGATGGATGATTTAAGTATTCAAAAATTATCAGAAACGATGGACTATATATTTTCACTTGAAGATCATGTTTATTCAGGTGGTTTTAGCTCAAAGTTAAAACAAAAGCTTTTCGATAGTGGATATATAGGAAAATTTAAGTCTTTTTCATTACCAGATGAGTTTATTGAACATGGGAACACTGAAATATTGCTATCAAAATATGGATTAGACAATAATACTATACACAAAAATATAATTGAGTGCATAAGATATAATGAAGGTTATGAGGAAATTTCATGAAAAAAAGATTAGATATATTATTAGTTGAAAAAAATATATGTTTGACTAGAGAAAAAGCAAAGCGAAATATAATGGCTGGAAATGTATATGTAAATAATTTAGTTTGTGATAAGGCTGGAACTTTAATAGATGAAGATGCAAATATAAATCTAAAATCTGAAGCATTGAAGTATGTAAGCAGAGGTGGATTAAAGCTTGAAAAAGCTATTGCTGATTTTGACATCGACTTAAAAAACAAGGTGTGCATAGATATAGGTGCTTCAACTGGAGGATTTACGGATTGTATGCTTCAAAATGGAGCGCAAAAAGTTTATTCGATTGATGTAGGCTATGGTCAGCTGGATTGGAAGCTTAGAAACGACTCTAGAGTAGTTTGTATGGAAAGGACCAATTTCAGATATATAGACACAAATTTATTTGAAAATGAAAATGTTAATTTTGCAAGTATAGATGTATCTTTTATTTCGTTAAAAATAATTCTACCTGTATTAGTGAAGATAATATCAAAAGAACAATTTGATATTATAGCTTTAATAAAACCCCAGTTTGAAGCAGGAAGAGAAGAGGTTAAAAAAAATGGAGTAGTAAAAGAAGCTTCAGTCCATAAAAGAGTCATACAAGAAATATTGATGTTCGCTCAAGGGATAGGGCTTGAAGCGCAAAATCTAGCTTATTCACCTATTACTGGACCTAAAGGAAATATTGAGTTTTTAGTACATTTTAATGCTAATTGTGAAAATAATAAGGATATTGATATTGATGATGTAGTAGGTATGGCGCATAACCAATTACTATAATTACAATAAAAATAAAGGGGGGAGCAATTTGAAACAACAAAGACATGCAAAAATACTTGAGATTATTGAAAATAATGAAATTGACACTCAAGATGAACTAGTTTTTGAATTAGGAAAAGCAGGTATTCAAGTTACCCAAGCTACTATATCAAGGGACATCAAAGAACTAAAACTTGTTAAGGTTCTAGGAGGAAATGGAGAATACAAATATGCATCACTAAGAGAATCGGATAAAAACTCATTTGATAAGTTAGTTAGATTTGTTAAAGAAGTATTATTATCTATTGACTACTCAGAAAATATAATTTGCCTAAAAACTGTTGATGGAGCGGGGAATTTAGTTGCTAAAGTAATTGATTCGCTAGAAGAAAAAGAAATTTTAGGGACAATAGGTGGAACAGATACAGTGTTTGTATTAATGAAAAATAGAGAAGATATTCCAGGCTTTGTTGAAAGATTTGGAAAACTTCTTTAATTAGGAGACTATTCATGTTAAAAGAGCTATGTATAAAAGACTTTGCATTAATAGATTATTCTAAAATAAATTTTTTTGAAGGCTTTAATATTTTTACTGGTGAAACTGGTGCAGGAAAATCAATAGTCATAGATGCACTGCTTTTCGCACTAGGAAAGAGAGCTGATAAATCATTTATTCGAAAAAACAAATCAAAGACGACCATTGAAGCTATTTTTTATTTAGAATCAAATAATAAAGATGCTATAAAAAGTCTTTTAATCGAAGAGGGTATCGATTTAGATGAAGATATGATTATTCTAAGGAGAGAGATTTATGAAGATGGAAAAAGCACTTGTAGACTAAATGGCAAATTAGTTACTAGGAGCTTTTTAAGTCTAATTACTTCACTTATGATAACAATTCATAGTCAAAATGAATTTTCCGAGATATTGACAAAAGAGTCTCAGCTCAATATATTGGATGATTTTATTAGCTTAAAATCTGACGATGTTTATAATTCTTATAAAAAAATTTTTTTGTCATATAGACTAAAGCAAGAAGAGCTTAGCCAAATTTTAACTACTTATGATAACGCATTTATGCTAAGAGAGCTAGATATTATAAAATATCAAATAAAAGAAATTGAAGAGGCAAAATTAAATAAAGGGGAATTTGAAGGCCTTGAATCTAAAATAAATTTATTAGAACATTCAGAGGAAATTTCTTTGCTTATAAATAATATTTATAATGATTCTTATTCAAATTCTGATAACATACTCAAAAAGATAGATTTATTTAAAAATTCTTTAAGTAAGTTTTCTAAGTCTGATGAACTCATTAATAACTGGTATGAAGGTTTTAACGAAGTATATTATAAGCTTGAGGATATTACACTTACGATTAGGGACAATCTAGACAAATTCAGTTATGATTATGGAAAACTTGCAGATTTAAAGCAACGTTACAGTGACATTAATAAAATTCTTTTAAAATATGGCAAGGATATCGATTCGGTATTTGATTATCTTGGTGAAATGTATAATAGAAAAAATTATTTAGAAAATATTGACTCAAATATTATTAATCTTAAAAATGAAATTTCATCTCTTGAAATAGATCTTGAGAATTATTCAAAAAAAATATCTCAAAAGCGTTTAATTGGAATTTCAGAGCTTAAAAGCGCCATTGTTGATGAGCTAATATCACTCGATATGATAAATTCAAAATTTGATATCAAACTTGAGAATACAACTGAATTTGGAATAAATGGAAGAGATTCAATTTCTTTTTTGATATCATTCAATAAGGGAGAAGACCTAAAACCTTTTAACAAAATTGCATCAGGAGGAGAAATATCTAGATTCATGCTTGCGCTGAAAAAGGTGAGTGCAACATTTGATAATATTTCAACTATTGTATTTGATGAAATTGATACTGGAATTAGCGGAAAAGCTGCCAAGGTAGTGGGAGAAAAGCTAAAAGAAATATCAAAACATAGACAAATCATTTGTATTACACATTTGCCTCAAATTGCTGCAAAAGGAGATTATCATTTTGCAGTACAGAAATTAGAAAGTGGCGATAAAACACATTCATTTATTACTCAGCTAAGCAAGGACGAGAGAATATCTGAAATAGCAAAGATGATTAGTGGAGATGATACTTCTACTACTTCCTATAAGTATGCAAAAGAAATGATAGAATTAAATTGAATTACTTATATAAACTCCTTAATAGGAGTTTTATTTGTTATTTTTTCTATGGAGTAATGTGATATAATAAGCTTTGAATGCAATTAATATATGCATAGTTTATTGGAGGCAATACATATGTTGTTTAAAGGAAATATAGCTAAAGATAAGAGAACTAAAGATTTAGCAAAAAGAATAAAGCCTGGTGAAATTGCTATAATTGACCACAAAGACTTAGATGAAATAGCGGCAAACTCGCTTGTAAATTCTAAAATTAAAGCAATAATAAATCAATCTCCTTCAATTAGCGGAAAATACCCTAACAAAGGACCTAGTATTCTTTTAGATAATGGAATATTTATTATAGATGTTGACTTTGATTTGATGGATAGGCTTGATGAGGGTGATTTAATCGAGATTGATGAAGATGGGAATATTTTTAAGGATGAAGAAAAGATTTGTAACGGATTGATAATTGATAAAGAAAAAGTTGAGAATTTGATAAAATTTGCATATGAAAATATTTCAGAGGAGCTTGAAAAATTTATAGATAATACTATAGAATATGCAAAAAAAGAAAAAGGAATGATATTAGGTGATGTAGTTATTCCACCACTCAAAACGAAGTTTAATAATAAGCATGTATTAATTGTAGTAAGAGGGCAAAATTACAAAGAGGATTTATCTACAATAAGATCTTACATAGACGAAGTTTCTCCGATATTAGTTGGAGTAGATGGTGGAGCAGATGCTCTACTGGAGTTTGGGTTAATCCCTGACTTAGTTGTTGGTGATATGGATAGTATTAGTGATGAATGTTTAAAAAAGTCAAAGGAAATAGTTGTCCATGCTTATCCTGATGGAAGGGCTCCTGGTCTTTCTAGAATTGAAGAACTTGGATTAGAATCGGTTGTACTTCCTTCGCCTGGAACAAGTGAAGATATTGCAATGCTAATAGCATATGAAAATAATGCAGAGCTGATTGTTGCTGTAGGTACCCATTCAAATATAATTGATTTCTTAGAAAAAGGCAGAAAGGGGATGTCAAGTACATTCCTAGTTAGACTTAAAATAGGATATAAATTAATTGACGCAAAAGGGGTTAGTTTGCTTTATAAGGGCAGTTTAAAACTAAAATACGTTTGGTGGCTTTTTATAGCAGCTATGTTTCCAATATTGATTCTTATATATCTGTCTCAGCCTATGCAGCAGATAATAAAACTGTTGGAAATACAGCTTAAAATTTTATTGAATTTTTAATGGAGGATAAAATATGTTTATCAATATAAAATATTTTATTGTAACTATTGCGGCAGTGTTTTTTTCACTAGGCATAGGTATAATGATAGGCTTTAATCTCAATAATTCAGAAATATTTACTCAACAGCAAATAAAATTAGTAGATGATATGGATAAGAAACTTAATGAGCTTAGAGTAAAAAATGACGAAATGAACAATCAATTAGTAGAAAAGGATAAATCTATAGAAATTTATAATGAGTTTGTAAATTCTTACTATGAAGATTTAATTAAAGATAGATTAGTTGATAAGAACCTTCTAATAATTCAAACAACAGGTGATTATTTCTTTTCTGATATATCACAGTGGGCAGCTATATCCGGAGCAAATATTCATACCTACCTCACTATTAATTCAAATAATTTTAATAGCTTAACTATAGCTCAATACCCAGATTTGTTCACTGAAGACAGTCTAGATACTGAGAAGCTTTTTAATTACATAATAAACTTAACTTCAGAGAACAACAGTTTAAAACTAGCTGAACTTGAACAGCTGGGGATACTAAAGATAGTTTCAACTTCGAATAATCAAGAACCATTCAATCAAGTTGTTTTACTAGGTGGAGAGCTTGAAGAAAGTAAAGAAAAAGTTGAAAAAGTAGATTTAGCTTTAGCAAGAAGCATTTCTTCTAAAAACATTCCAATAGTTTTTGCAGAAGAATCAAATGCAAATTATTCTTCGATTGAACAATTTAAAAATCTTAAAATTTCAACTGTTGATAATGTTGACCAAGCTATAGGAAGAATATCTTTATCTGTGGTTTTATCAGGGGTAGATGGAAACTATGGTATAAAAGATACTGCAAGTAAACTGTTTCCAACATACAAATAAATAAAAAAGGTGAAATTATGAAAATAGCAGTGTTAGTTCCAGCGTATAATGAGGAAAATCAAATTAGAAATACAATAAAAGGAATAATGAATATACCTTATGATATAGATCTATTTGTAATAGATGATGGTTCAACTGATAATACAGTAAAATATGTTCAAGAGTTTAAAAACGTTAACCTGCTTACTTATGGAGCAAATAAAGGAAAAGGGTTTGCTCTCAATTTTGGACTAAAAAAAGTAATTGGCAATTATGATATAATTGGTTTTTTAGATGGAGATATTGGAGAAACATCATCTGAAGCTGAGAAGCTAATAAAACCCATTTTATACGACAAAATTGATGTGACTATTGCTCAGTTCCCATCTGCAAAGAAAAAAGGTGGATTTGGATTTGTAAAGAGATTGTCATTTTCAGGAATTAAATATTTTACTGGAAAAGAAATTTACAGTGGGTTATCTGGCCAAAGATTTTTTAAAAAAGAAGTGCTTGAAATTATAGAAGAGATTCCGTTTGGCTATGGAGTCGAAGTAGGAATGACTATTGATATTTTAAAGAAGGGCTTTACAATTAAAGAAGTTCCTGTTGTAATGACTCACAATGAAACAGGGAGAAATATTTCCGGTTTTATCCATAGATTTAAACAATTTTATCATATTATATTGATTCTTATAAAAAAAGCGCTTAAGAATTAATTAAAGAGGGTTTATAAGGAGAGAACTATGCAATACGCTATTATAGGATTTGTTATAGCAGTGATGACAGGAAAGTTTTTTCTTAGTCAAATTTATAACATACTATTTGATTCAAATATGCTCCAAGAAAATTTCAAGGGAGAAAAAATACCCATTGGAATGGGACTTTTCTTTATACCATCGTTAATTATTTTTTCTATGTTTTTTCAATTATATTATAACGATACTGGCATAAATCTGATTTTGGTAGGATGTATATTGATGGCTTTTGTAGGATATTTAGATGATAGTACAGTAGATAAATCCAACAAAGGATTAAAGGGACATATAAAGCAGCTCTTTAAAAATAAAGTTACTACAGGGATGCTGAAAGCTTTGGCAGGATTTGGCATTTCATTATATATATCTCTTAGCATTTCCAATAGCCTACAAGAGATTATTATAAATACTTTACTAATTTCATTATTTACTAATTTTATGAATTTGTGGGATTTGAGGCCAGGCAGAGCTACTAAAGTGTTTATATTAATTGCAATTATTGGATTCTTTTTATCTATATCTTATACGCAGTACTATTTTGGATTATTTATATGTTTAAGTCTTATATATATAAAAGGAGATTTAACTGCAAAGTATATGCTTGGAGATACGGGCTCAAATTTACTTGGTATATTTTTAGGAATATGCTTTGCAATTGATTTAGGATTTTATTATAAAATTGCTCTTGTAGTCTTCTTTATAGTTATGCATATATTCGCAGAGAAAGTGTCCTTTTCAAAAATAATTGCAAAAAACAAATTATTAAACAAAATTGATATGATGGGAAGATAGAAATGAATAGTATATCATGGAACGAAGGTATTGTAGTAGATATAATTAAATCATACGAGGATTATCAAGAAATAAATGTAAAAACAGATTTTGGAGTGAGAAAAGCTATTAATTATACTATGTTTACGGGAATTGTAAATATAGGAGATCAGATAACAGTAAATACTACAGCGGTAGAACTAAGTCTAGGTACTGGAGGCTATGATTTTGTAGTGTTTAATCATTCTCTCAAAAACAAAGCTTTAGACAAAGCTCCTGGGCACATAATGAAGCTTAGATACACTCCATATCAATTTAAAACCTTGTCTGTTGAAGAACAAGATAGCGATTATCATTTAGAAGTAGATAAATTTAAAACGCTAAATAAATTTCCAGTTGTCGTTGGAACGCTTCACAGTCAAGTATCAGTTTTCTTTGAATCTTATAAACATTTATCAAATAAGGATACCACAGCAGTGTATATAATGACTGATGGAGCAGCATTACCTATCCAGCTAAGTAATAATATAAGAGTACTAAAGTCTGAAAAGATAATTGACTATACGGTTACAGTTGGTAATGCATTTGGAGGAGATTATGAAGCTGTTAATATATATTCTGGGATAGTATTTGCATATGAAGTTTTAAAAGCAGATATAATTATGATATGTATGGGACCAGGGATTGTTGGTACAGGAACAAAATATGGCTTTTCTGGTATTGAGCAAGGTTATATTTTAGATGCAATAGAGAAGCTTGGAGGTACACCTGTTGCTTTGCCTAGAATTAGTTTTTCAGATTCTAGAGATAGACACAAAGGACTTAGCCATCATAGTATTACAATTTTAAAAGATATTGTAAATGCCCACTGCATCATACCGTACAGTATTACTGATTTAGATAAAGACAGCTTTATAAATAATCAATTTGCAGACAATGGGTTAGATTTAAAACATACTATTATAAATACTAAAGGCTATAACTACAATGAAATTGTTAGTGAATTTATAGTTAAACCAAAATCGATGGGTAGGACTTATACGGATGAACCTTATCTATTTGATGCTTGTATATCTGCATCAGAGTTTGTCTTAGGAGGAGAAGCTAATGCAAAGTATGCCAGAGAAAACTGTCTCGACTAAAGATATTTATACTGGAAAGGTAATTACAGTTAAAGTGTCTACAGTTGAAATTAAGGATCAAAAATATTCTCAGCGAGAAATAGTTACCCATCCTGGGGGAGCTTGTGTTGTTGCAATTAATGAATCTAAAAAAATAATATTGGTAAGGCAGTTTAGGAAACCAATTGAAAATTATACAATTGAACTTCCAGCTGGGAAGCTAGAAAGTAATGAAGATCCGAAAAATTGTATAAAAAGAGAACTTCATGAAGAAACAGGGTATATATCACATGACATTAAATTCATACAATCTTTTTATACTTCACCAGGGTTTTCTACAGAGAGAATTTATATTTATTTTGCTAAGGTAAAAGAAAAGAATGAGCCAAATCCTGAAGATGATGAAATGATTGATGTGCTAGAAGTATCCTTAAATGAAGCTCTAGATATGATTAAAAGAAATGAAATTTCAGATGCTAAAACCATTATTGGAATAAACTGGTTAAAGGATAATCAAAATGAGCTTCTCTAATATTAATCAGCTGCTAGATGAGTACTATTTTTATCTATCTAAACAAAATATTAAGAAAAACACTGTTTTAGCTTACTATTTTGATTTTAAAAATTATTTAGATATATCAGAGGCTGTGGAGCTTGATGAGCTATTTAAGGTTGACTATCTAAGAGAATTTATTAATCAATCCTCAATTAGTGAATCGACTAAAAAAAGAAGATTAGCTTCAATAAAAAAAGCATATTTTTATTTAACTCAAAATAGTCTTATAGCCAAAGATATAAAGTTTTTTTCAAACTTAAAATCTATTAAAATTGAAAAAAAAAGCATATTATCTAGTGATAACATACTTTCGGAAGAAGAAATTGATATCCTACTCAATACGCCTAATGATTCTATTTCGCTTAGAGATAAGGCTATTATTGAAACAATTTACACATTAGGATTTAGAACATCTGAAATAGTAGAACTGAAACTGAATGATATTGATTTGAATCTTAACCTTATTAGTATTTATAGAAATTCAATAAAAAAAACATTTTCTCTCGATAATGATATTAACTCATCATTAATCAACTATTTGAACTATGAAAGATTAAAAATTAATTTAGAGACAGATTATTTGTTTTTAAATAAAAATAAAGAAAAGCTATCAAGGCAGAGCGTATGGAAAATAATTGCAAAGTATGCAGAAAATCAAAATATTGAAACAAAAGTAAATCCTAAAATACTTAGGAAATCTTTTGCACTACATTTGATAAAAAATGGTGTTTCAATAAATACTGTTTCTGAAATTTTTGGTATTGATAATTTAAACTTTTTATTAAGAGAAGCTGATAATAAACAATCTTATATTGAAATAAAGGATTTTTTTAAAAATAAATAATTCTTTTTATAAATGAGGTGCTATATGAAAGCTATTGATATTATAAGAAAAAAACGAGATGGACTAGAGCTGACTAAATCAGAAATAGATTTTCTAATTGATGGCTACACTAATGATTTGATTCCTGATTATCAAATGTCAGCATTACTAATGGCTATATATTTTCAAAAGATGAGTAAAATTGAGACGGTATATCTAACTCAAGCCATTATAAATTCTGGAGAAAGAATAAATTTAGATCAAATTAATGGAATTAAAGTTGATAAGCATTCTACTGGTGGGGTAGGTGACAAAACTACTATAGCACTTGCACCTATTATTGCTAGTTTAGGGGCTCCTTTGGCAAAAATGTCTGGAAGAGGACTGGGACATACTGGTGGAACATTAGATAAACTAGAAGCTATTCCAGGCTTATCTACGGATTTAGAAAAAGAAGATTTTATTAGAAATGTTAATGAGTCTAAAATAGCTATAGCTGGTCAAACTGGTAAAATCACACCTGCGGATAAAAAATTGTATGCATTAAGAGATGTAACAGCGACTGTAGATAATATCTCGTTAATTGCAAGCAGTATTATGAGTAAAAAACTAGCATCTGGAGCAGATGCAATAGTTCTTGATGTAAAAACAGGAAGTGGAGCTTTTATGAAAAGCTTACATGAATCCTTTTCTTTAGCAAAGGAAATGGTTGATATAGGCAATGAAATGGGGAAAAGGACACTAGCTGTAATAACAGATATGGATCAGCCACTTGGAAATGCAGTTGGAAATTCACTTGAGGTTATAGAAGCAATTGAGACTTTAAAAGGCAATGGACCGAGTGATTTTTATGAATTATGTGTTAACTTAGGTGTTCATATGCTAATTTTAGCTGAAATAACTGATAATATTGATGATGCAAAAAAAATGATTGAAAATTCGATTTCTAATGGTTCAGCTTTAAGAAAGCTAGAAGAATTAATTGAAAACCAAGGAGGAAATCCAAAGGTTGTTAATGATTATAGCTTATTTAAGCAAGCAGATTATAAAACTGAGGTTAAATCAATAAAATCAGGGTACATTAAAGGGATAAATGCAGAAATGATAGGAAGAGCAGCATTAGCAGTAGGAGCAGGAAGAGAAACAAAGGAATCGAAAATAGATTTAAGTGCTGGAATAATCCTTAATAAAAAAATTGGAGATATGATAGATTTAGATGAAAGCTTGGCGGTTGTTCATCACAATGATATGAGTAAATATGAAGAAGCTAAAGAGTTAATTCTATCAGCATATATTATTTCGTCAGAGAAAACAGCACCGAAAAAATTAATTCATGGTTTAGTTCTCAAGGATGAGATTATTAGATTTTAGAGGTAAAGGTGACTAAATGAAAAGTATTATTAAATTTTTGTTTTTGGGATTGATTTTAATTTTTATTATAATTGGAGGTATATTCATTGGATATAAATCCTTGATTTCTCCAGTATCAAATGATACTTCCTTAATTGAAGTCGATATATCTGACGGAAGCAGTTTAAAAAGTGCTGCGAGACTTTTAGAAGAAAAAAATCTTATTAAAAACGAAACAGCATTTTTAATTTATGCAAAAATTAATTCTCTTGAGAATATAAGAAGTGGAAGCTATTCTCTCAATAAGTCCCAAAACGTAGAGGAAATTTTGCAGATTCTGAATAAAGGCTCTAAACCAATAGGGATAAAAATTACAATACCTGAAGGTTATGAAATTAGAAATATAGCTGAAAAACTAGAAAGTGCTGGGATAACTGATTTTGATTCTTTTATTAGTGATACAAGTAATGTAGATTTATATAAGTCGCAGTACCCTTACTTAAACCTTCCAGAAGTAAAATCATTAGAGGGTTTCTTATTTCCGGATACCTACTATATATCTAAAGAGGCTACGAATGAGCAAATAATAAAAATGTTTCTTGATAGATTTAGCGAAGTATATGAAGAGCAGCAGCTAGAATCTAAAATACAAGAAAGTGGTTTGAATATAAATGAATTTATTACCTTGGCATCAATTGTTGAAAGAGAAGCTGTAAAAAAAGAAGAAAGGCCAATTATAGCTGGTATTTTTTATAATAGGCTTAGCATTCAAATGCCACTACAATCTTGTGCTACAGTACAATATATTTTGAAAGAAAGAAAACCGGTACTATCTATTGCGGACACGAAAATTGATTCTCCATACAACACTTATTTAATTAAAGGCCTGCCACCTGCGCCAATTGCATCTCCAGGATTAGATGCTATATTGGCTACTTCAAATCCTCAGCAGACTAAATTTTTATATTTTGTTGCTAAAGGAGATGGGGGACACGAATTTTCTGAAACTTATGAGCAGCATTTACAAGCTAAGAAGAAATATTTAGGTGAATAATTTTTATTCACCTATTTAGATTAACAGGAGAGAATAATGTATATATTAGATACAATAAACCCTAGAATAGTAGACGATTTTATAAATAATTTATCATGTAATAAAAGTAATTTAATTCAAGATTTGCACCAATATGCAATTGAAAATAAAGTTCCAATAATTAAAGATGATGTATCTAGTTTTATTAGAAATATTCTATTGACAAAGAAACCTAAAAGAATTCTAGAACTTGGTACAGCAATTGGATACTCAGCTATATTAATGGCGGAAACTTTATCTGGAAATTGCACCATAGATACTATTGAAAAGAACAATGATATGTATGATATTGCTGTAAAAAATATAAAAATCTCTGGATATAAAATAAACCCGATACATGGGGATGCTTTAGTTGAGATAAAGAAGCTCAAAAATACTTACGATTTTGTATTTATTGACGCAGCAAAGGGTCATTATAAGGAATTTTTTGACCTTATTATTCCGAAGCTAAATAATGAAGCAATAATTATTGGCGACAACATTCTTCATAAGGGGTTAGTCTGTCTTCCACTTAATGAAGTTCCAAGGAGACAGAGGACTATCGTTAGAAACATGAAGGCATTTATTGATTATATTTACGCTAATGACAATATAAGAACAAGCATACTCCCAATTGGAGATGGATTAATGGTTAATAATATTTTAAATACTTTATAAGTTTAATTTGAAAGGTTATAGGTGATTTTTTGAAAAGAGTTGAATTATTAGCACCTGCAGGAGATTTAGAAAAATTAAAAATGGCCATTATTTATGGTGCAGATGCAGTTTATATAGGTGGAGAAAAATTTGGGTTAAGAGCAGCATCAAAAAACTTTACTGAAAGCGAAATGATTGAAGGGATAAATTTTGCACATGAACATGAGAAAAGGGTTTATGTAACATGCAATATAATTCCACATAATGAGGATTTAGATGGAGCTTCAGAATATTTTAAGTATCTTGAAAGTATAGGTGTGGATGCAATTATTATTTCTGACCCTGGATTTTTATTAATTGCAAAAGAATCTGTTCCAAACATGGAGTTGCATTTAAGTACTCAGGCAAATACTACTAATTTCAGTAGTGCTAAATTTTGGCATTCACAAGGAATAAAAAGGATTGTAACTGCAAGAGAGTTATCTTTAGATGAGCTAAAGGATTTCAAAAATAATATTCCTTCAACGCTTGAATTAGAGGCGTTTGTTCATGGGGCAATGTGCATTTCATACTCTGGAAGATGCTTAATCAGCAATTATTTTACTTCTAGAGATGCTAATAGAGGCGAATGCGCACAACCTTGCAGATGGAATTACGCTCTAATGGAAGAAAAGCGTCCAGGACAATTTTATCCAGTAGAGCAAGATGATAGAGGAACATATTTCTTTAACTCCAAAGATTTGTGTCTTATAGAATATATCCCTGAACTAATTAAATCAGGGATAGATAGCTTAAAAATTGAGGGAAGAATTAAGACTTCATATTATGTTGCAACTGTAGTTAGGGCATATAGAATGGCCATAGACGCATATTACGAAGATCCTGAAAATTGGAAGTTTAATGAAGCTTGGATGGATGAGCTTATGAAAGTAAGCTATAGGGATTTTACAACAGCATTTTTTGAATCTGACGATACATCTGAATCTCAAAACTATGGTTCAAGTTCATATATAAGGAATTTTGATTTTGTTGGTTTAGTTAAGAGTGGCACTAATCAAGAAGGCTATGCACTTATAGAACAAAGAAATAAGTTTTCAAAAGGAGAAATTGTTGAAATTATAGGACCTGATAGTAACTCGGTTTTGCTTTCTCAAATATTGGAAATTAAAGATATTAAAAATATCACACTTGAATCCTCAAATGTTCCGAAACAAGAGGTCTATGTAAAACTAGAAGCTAATGTGAAAGAAAATTATATTTTAAGAAGAGCAGTTGAGAAAAATGATTAGAACTATAAGAAATGGATTGTTAATGCTTTAAAATAAAAAAATACACTGCTAGATTTATCACTATTGTGAGTAAACTACAGTGTATTTTTTTATAAAACAATTTTGAAATCTATGGATTATCAAATATTGGAACTATATCCTCGCCAGCTGGTGGTGGACTTTGATTATTTTGATTACCATTATTTGAATTTGGATTATTATTCGGATTTCCATTTCCGTTGTTTGAATTTGGGTTATTCAAAGAATCATCATCTTCTTGGTCATCGTCTAAAAGCTCATCATCTGGGAATAAATCTTCATCAGTTAACTCTTCTTCAATAGGGGTATTTTCGTCATTATGGATTTCGCAATATTGTGTAGGAGCACTACCTGATTTAAAGAGCTCTGTTGTAGCAGTTCCAGCTCTACTGCATGCTTCAGTAAGTAAGCCGCCAGACAGCTTGCAGATAGATACTTCTGTGATGCCATTTGGTCTAGAAAATTCTTTATTATTTAAATCCTTATGAACCTGCTCCATAACATTTTTCCAAAGCCTAGCAGACATAGCACTTCCATCGGAGAGTTCTGTTGGCATATCTGTTCCAATCCATGTAGCTGCGGTATAGTAAGGAGTAAAGCCTACAAACCAAGCATCTTTTTTGTCTGATGTGGTTCCTGTTTTTCCAGCAGTAGTAATATTTGAAAGCTTTGCTTGTTTTCCTGAGCCATTTAGTACAGCTGTTCTTAGCATATCAGTTAAAATGTATGCAGTCTGTGGATCTGTAATTTCTTTACTAATATTTTTGTTTTCAAAAATTATATCTCCGTTAGAATTTTCAATTCTAGTGAAGAATATTGGTCTAGACTGATTACCTTGATTAGCAATAGCAGTATATGCAGAAGTTATTTCAAGAGGTGTAAGTCCTTTTGTCATACCTCCAAGAGTAAGAGATAAGTTCTCATCATTGACTCTTGAATTTTGATCTCTAGTAACTATGGTTGTGAACCCCATTTTTTGTAGATAGCTAATCATAGTATTAATTGATTGTTCAGGTGAAGAAGATAAGCTCTCGCCTATTTTAACAGCACCGACATTCGAAGAACGTTCAAGTAATTGCCTAACAGTTGAAGGGCCGTAATATGAGCCAACGTTTTTAGGCCAGTATCCACCTTTACCATCTTCTCTTGGAGAATCATCATAGACGTCTGCTGCTGTAATACCTTTTGATAATGCTGGAAGGTATACTGCAAGTGGTTTTATGGAAGAACCTGGTTGTCTAGGGTTAAGTGCTCTATTATAAATCCTATTTCCACCAATTCCTCTTCCTCCAACAAGACCTCTAACTTCTCCTGTATATTGGTCCATGATAACCATTGCGCCCTGAGGCTGAATTACTCCATTTTCATCGGTATATGAACCTGGGAAATTGCTTTTGTTTTCAAATTCTTTTTCCAATATTTTTTGTATGTTAGTATCTAGTGTAGAATAGATTCTTAAACCGCCATTGTATAAAATATCAATTGCTTCATCTTCTGTATATCCTTTTTGCATGAAAGCTGTAATTACATCTTGTTTTAGCTTATCCATGAAGTAAGTTGAAATTCCTTGCTCTTTTTTCTTACCGATTTTTATTACTATTTCATGATTAATTGCTTCTTGGTATTCTGAGTCAGTTATATAACCTAATTCATTCATTTTAAAAAGAACTGTTTCTTGTCTTTTTTTAGACTCAGGGTTTAAAACTGCTTTTCTTAAATATACATCGCCTTTCTTTAACAGGTTATATTCAAAATTATCAATCTTTCCTATATTTAAAGCTTTTTCATATATTAATAAATCATTTTCTGTTGGAAGAGGAGTTTCCTCTGTGCTTGGCAATACTACAATTTCTAAAGCCGATAACTCATCATTAATATCAATAGTTGAGGTTACGTATGGTGAAAACTTATAGGGATACTTAGTTATACCGGCTACCATAGCACATTCAGCTAAATTCAGTTCAGCTACGTCTTTTGAAAAATAAGTTTGAGCTGCAGCTTGAACCCCTATAGCCCCTCTACCTAGAGACATAGTATTTAGATAAGCGTGCAAAATTTGATCTTTATTAAGCTGTTTTTCTATTTCTAGAGCATAATATGCATCCTTAATCTTTCTGGTTATATCCTTCTCTGGAGAGGTATAAAGATTTTTTGCTAACTGCATAGTTATAGTTGATGCACCTTGAGCTAAGCTTCTAGTTTTAATGTCATATAGAAGTGCCCCGCCTATTCTTTTTATATCAACTCCTGGATGCTTATAGAATCTTTCGTCTTCGATTGCTATTACAGCTTCTTGTAAATGTTTAGGGATTTGATTTAAAGGTACAATTGTTCTATAGTTAGAACCATGAACTTTTTCAATCAAGTTGCCGCTAGAATCATATATAAATGAACTTTCATCGAGCATGTTTTGGATACTAGCAGCATTTATTGGTTGAGCTGTTTTTACAACTGCAAACAGTAATCCAAGGCCAAGTGCTGAACCAATTATAAAAAAAGATAAAAAAACTAGTATTATTACTCTAAAAATACTAACTCTTTTTTTCTTTTTATTTTTGGAGACATTTTTAGCTTTAGTCTCTGTATTTTTACTACTCATATATTACCTCCTTAATTTCATCCAATATATTATATCATAAGTCTTTTCGTATAATATAAATTTTTATAAACTGTAACATTTAATAACTGTTGACTATAGGTTATAATATAAAAAACACTACTAAAAACGAGGTAAATCAAATGGAAGATAATATGAATAAATTAGAAGAAAGAATGATATTAGTTGGATTAAATGTTACAGACTATAAGAAGAATACCTCTTCAACCAAAATAGAAGAATCTATGATTGAGTTAGAAGAACTAGCTAAGGCCGCTGGTGGCAATGTACTTGGGAGTATAATTCAAAATAGAGATAACTATGATGTTGCATATTATCTTGGCAAGGGAAAAGCTGAGGAAATAAAAGAATATGCAAATAATATGCAAGCAAATTTAATTGTTTTCAATGAAGAGCTATCTGGAGCTCAAATCAGAAATCTTGAAGAAATTATTGGGTTGGATGTCATAGACAGAACTGCGCTTATTTTGGATATATTTGCAAAAAGGGCTTTATCTAGAGAGGGAAAACTTCAAGTTGAACTTGCACAGTATAAATATCGACTTCCAAGGTTAATTGGTGTCGGGAAAGAAATGTCAAGACTCGGAGGAGGAATAGGAACTAAAGGCCCTGGAGAAAAAAAATTAGAAACTGATAAAAGACATATAAGAGAAAGAATTTATGACATTCAAAGGGAATTAAAAGAAATTAAAAAAAATAGAGAGATTCAAAGATCTAAAAGATTAAAGTCAAATTTGCCAATAGTTGCACTGGTTGGATATACAAACTCTGGGAAATCTACCTTATTGAATAAATTGATTCAATCACACAAAGAATATAGCTCGGATAAAGATGTATTTGTTAAAGATATGCTGTTTGCGACTCTAGATGTTTCGCTTAGAAAAGCTATACTCCCTTCTAACAAAGAATATCTTATAACTGATACAGTGGGCTTTGTATCAGATTTGCCGCACTATTTAGTGGAAGCATTTAAAGCTACCCTTGAGGAGGTAAGTTATGCAGATTTATTGTTACATGTAGTAGATTCTTCTAATGAGCATTTCAATTTGCAGATTGACACTACATTAGGTGTTTTAAAAGAAATTGGTGCTGCTGACAAGCCTATGATTTATGTATTCAATAAAGCTGATAAAGTAAACTATGAACTTGATTATAAGCCTAAGGATGAATATGTATTTATTTCTGCAAAAACTGGATATAATAATGAGCAATTACTACAAAAAATAGAAAGTCATATTAATTCAAATTTAAAAAAGGTTAAGCTTTTGATTCCTTTTTCTAACGGAGAGGTCATCAATTCTTTACACAAGAAATATAATTTTGAAGAAAACTATTCTGAAGAAGGAATACTTGTTCAAATAGATATTACCGATGAAGATTATGGCCGCTACAACAAGTATATTGTAGAAGAGGTTTTATAAAATGAAATTAGATTGGGAAAATATCGAGAACTTGAGTGATAATGAAATATCCTATCTTTTGTATTTAGAAAATAAAACTATTTACCAAATATCGAAGATTAGAAACTTAAGTGAAGATATAGTCAAACTTCATATTTATAAAATAAAAAAGGACTTATTGTTGTCTGAAGCGAAAATAGCAGATAGTAATATATTGTCGGAATATCTATCTCTTTCAAAACCAGAAAGAGAACAATATCTAGAATGCATTGATAAAGAAAACGAAAAATGTCTGTTAGATGAATTTAGCAAAACAATGATGGACATAGATAATATTGAAGACCTAATGGTGATAATATGGACTATTGGAGAACTTAAAACTAACTCTTTCAATGATAAACTGAAATTTTATGCTAGTCACCCTCATGGCAATATAAGAAGGATGACATACTCTGCTATGGGGAAAATAGGAAGCGTGGAATTTTTACCATATTTATCAAATGGAATGAAGGATATAAAGCCTCAAGTTAAGCAATACGCAATTATAGCTTTTGGGAAAATTGCTGATAAGGAATATATATATAAACTAAATGATATACACACAAACAAAAATGAAAAAGAATATGTAAGAAGAGCAGCAAAACAGTCAATTGAATTAATTTTAGATAGAAATAATAATGAGAGGTAATAAAATTGAATGAATATAAAACTGTCTTTGAATCAGGAGAATCAACAATAATTATAGAAAAGTCAAAATTTATTGGTTATAGCAGACATGTTGAAACTGAGGAAGATGCATTGACATTTATTAACGAGATTAAGAAAAAAAATAAAGATGCTACCCATAATGTTTCGGCATACATTCTAGGTGAAAAAATGAATGCACAAAAATATTCAGATGATGGAGAGCCATCTGGAACTGCAGGAATACCTATTTTAGAACTTATGAAAAAGGAAGAATTAACTAACTCTGCTATAGTAGTGACAAGATATTTTGGAGGGATAAAATTAGGGGCAGGAGGATTGGTAAGAGCATACTCAAAATCAGCAAAATCCACCCTTGAAAACTCATTAATATCTCAAAAAAAAATATTCATTCCGATTGAAATTTTATTTGATTATAGCTTTTTAGGAAAAATTCAAAATGATATCAGCACAAGAAATATTCTCTCTTCAAAGCCTGCTTTCGAAGATGTTGTGAAATATACTATTTATGTTGATAAAGGAGAAATTGATTCGAACATTAATCATATTAATGATTTAACCTCAGGTAATGTTATAATAGATATTAAGGATGAAGTTTTATTAGATTTTGTAAATGATAACTATATATTACTTTGATTTGAATTCATTTAGGAGGAATTGATATGAATATGAACGAAATTAAAAAAACAATGTTAGAGAGTAAAAATTGGGCAATTTATGGAGCTACTCCTGATAAAAATAAATTTGGCTACAAAATACCTACAAGGATGAAAAATCATGGCTATAAAGTTTTTGGGATTAATCCCAAATATAAGGGTGAAACTGTGAATGATGTTGAAATATATTCATCTTTAGATGAAATCAATGAAAAAATTGATTGTATAGATATCGTAGTAAATCCTAAAATAGCCATGATGGTTATAGATGAAGCTGTAAAAAATGGAATAAAATATCTTTGGTTTCAGCCTGGGACTTGGGATGATGAGGTTATAAAAAAAGCGTTGGATAATAATTTAAACATAGTTTATGGCCATTGTGTTTATGCTATTCTTGGTATGGAGGAATAGTTAATGGAAGCTATGTTAAAAAAAATAGATTTGACAGTGGATTGGTTAAGGGAGAAGGTTAATGAATCAAAATCCAAAGGTTTAGTTGTAGGAATATCTGGAGGAATTGATTCAGCAGTTGTTGCTTATTTAATAAAAAAAGCTTTCCCAGAAAATTCTTTAGGAGTAATTTTGCCAATTAAGAGCAATCCACAGGATGTAGAGCATGCTAATTTATTAGTTCACAAGTGTAGAATTGAATCTATGAATATCAATTTAACTCAAACTCACGAACTTTTATTTAATGAAATAAAAAACACAATGTCAAATGACCAATTATGGAATCCAACCTATCAAAAAATATCTGATGCAAATCTAAGAGCAAGACTGAGAATGAGCACATTATATACTATTGCTAATAATTTAGGATATATGGTAGTGGGAACTGACAACAAGGCGGAAGTATATACTGGTTATTTTACGAAATACGGAGATGGTGGAGTAGATTTATTGCCTATTGCAAATCTTTTAAAGAGAGAAGTTTACGAGTGGGCGAAAGTACTTGGAGTTCCAAATGAGATAATTAATAAAGCTCCATCTGCGGGTTTGTGGGAAGGCCAAACTGATGAACTTGAAATGGGGACAACTTATGATTATATCGATGAATATATAAGTGGAAATGAAATTCCTGAAAAAGACAGAGTAATTATTGATAAACTTCATATATCATCTGAGCATAAAAGAAGTGCTATTCCTACACCACCAATCTTTTAGCTACAAAAAAAATCAAACCATTTACTATGAAATTTATTTATGTTAAAATTTTATAGTTAATTTGATTTAGCTTATTCAAGGAGGATTGAATGTGGGACGTATAGGAAACATAATCAACAAAAAGGGAAAGCAAGATGCAAAAAGAGCTAAGATTTTCACAAAATATGCTAGACTTATTTCGGTAGCTGCTAAAATGGGTGGAGGAGACCCTGAATACAATGCCAATCTAAAAAATGCAATAGATAAAGCTAAAAGTGAAAATATGCCCAACGACAATATTGAAAGAGCTATAAAAAAAGGAATAGGCTCAGGAGATGGAGAAAGCTATGAGCATATAACCTATGAAGGATATGGACCTGGTGGTGTAGCAGTTATTATAGAAACTCTTACTGACAATAAAAATAGAACTGCTGGAAACATGAGATATTATCTTGATAAAAATGGCGGAAATCTAGGAACTGCTGGATGCGTTAGCTTTATGTTTGATAGAAAAGGCCAAATTATAATAGAAAAATCTGATGATATATCTGAAGATACGCTTATGGAGCAAGCTCTAGAAGCTGGAGCAGAAGATTTTATTACTGAAGAAGATTGTTTTGTAGTTTTAACTGATATCGAAAGTTTCTTACTAGTTAAAGATGCCTTATCTGGTCATGGCTATTCATTTGTTACGGCAGATATTGAAATGATACCTCAAACATATACAGCTATTTCTGATGACCAAAAGAAAAGTATGGATAAGATGATGGATATGTTAGAGGAAGATGATGACGTTCAAAATGTATACCATAATCTTGAAGATTAAATAATTTACTAGACAAAAAGTTTTCTTTGAATTACTATCAAAGAAAACTTTTTTTATTGTTTTGTATAACCAGAAGGGAGTATATAAAATGGGGAAAATTAAAAAAAATGATTTGCTTAAAATGAAATTTTTGTCTAATTTATCAATATCGCCTGATAATAAATATCTAGCAGTTTCTGTCTCTCAAGTAGATAGTGAAACAAAGGGATATGAAAGCAATATTCATATATATGATATTGAACAAAATAAGTGGGGTCAATATACTGGCAGTGGATTAGACAATAGTTTTATTTGGGATATGAATTTACCTATAATTTATATTAATTCCTTGAGAGATGTTAAAGACAAAGAAAAGAGAAAAAACGGCTATGAAATATCATCAATTTATCAATTAGACCTATTTAAGGGTGAAGCTATAAAGAAATATATTATTCCAAAAAATATTAAGTCATTTAAACAGATTTCTGAATTTAAGTTTATATTTTCAGCAGACTATGTCCTTGGTACAAAAGATTTTTATTTACTATCAGATGAAGAGAAAGAACTAGAAGTAAAAAAAAGAAAAGATAAGGATGGTTATGAGATAATAGAAAATTTGCCATTTTGGGAAAATGGATCTGGGTTTATTCACAATACTATAACTAAAATCTACACTTATGATGCAGAAAACGATAAGATTAAAAATATATCTGATATTTTGGGAGATGATATAGATGTATATGACTTCCAATTAGATCCAACAAAATCTAAAGTAGTTGTAATCTATGGAACTAAATTAGGTAAAATGGATTTAAAAAACAAATTAGCTATAATAGATATAGAAAATAAAAAGATTATCCTTGATTATACAGATAAAAAATACAATATAAGTAGTGCATTTATGTTTGATGAAAATAATCTTATAGTATCCGCAGCTGCTATGGAAAAGTATGGCATTAATGAAAATCCTAAATTTTATAAAGTCAATTTTCATACACTTGATTTTGAATGCTTGAACTCTGATTTTGACATGAGCTTATGGAATTCAGTTGGTACGGACATAAGGCTATATTCTTCTGAAAATTTAAAGCAGATTAATAATAAACTATATTTTATATCCACCGTGGGTTATTCATCGAATATATTTGAGCTTGATTTAAAAGGTAATTTAAAGCAATTGACGAATAATACAGGGTCGGTCGATGAATATGTAGTAACTGATAAAGGAATATTTTTCATTGGTTTAAGAAATATGGTGCCTCAGGAGATATATAGAGTTTCAGATTGTGAAGAAAAAATAAGTAATTTTAATGATTATATAGCTGAAAAAAGAGAAATTATTTATCCAAACCACTTTTGTGTAAAGGATAGTGATAATTATAGTATAGATTACTGGGTTATGAAACCATATAAATTTAAAGCTGATAAGAAATATCCTCTAATCCTAGATATTCATGGTGGTCCGAAGACCGTATACGGAGAAGTATATTATCATGAGATGCAGTACTGGGCAGCAGAGGGATTTGTAGTATTATTTTGTAACCCTAGAGGTTCAGATGGAAAAGGAGATGAATTTGCTGATATTAGGGGTGAATATGGTAAGGTTGATTATGATAACATAATGCTGTGCTTGAACCAAGCTATAAAAACTAATCCATTTATTGATACTGATAAGATGTATGTAACCGGTGGATCTTATGGCGGATTTATGACAAACTGGATTATTGGACATACTGATATTTTTAAAGCAGCAGCTACTCAAAGAAGTATATCTAGTTGGACAAGCATGTATGGAACGACAGACATAGGTTATTATTTTGCTACTGATCAGACAGCATCTGACCCATGGAATAGCTACGATAAAATGTGGAATCAGTCTCCAATGAAATTTTATAATAATATAAAAACACCTACTCTTATTGTTCATTCTGATCAGGACTATAGATGTTGGTTATCAGAAGCACTACAATTATTTACATCTTTGAAACACAATGATGTAGATAGTAAATTAATAATTTTCAAAAATGAAAATCATGAACTGACCCGTAGCGGAAGACCAGATAATAGAATTAAAAATTTAGAAGAAATAACTGAGTGGTTCAAAAAATATTTATAAGCATTTTGACTAAGTTTGACTTAAAACATTGTTCATATGAACAATGTTTTTTAGTTGCATTAGCAACTATCATATTGTATAATAGTTCATGCTTATGAATGGAGGAAAATGTAAATGAAGAAAACCGATGATTATCATGAGTTTAATCCGGGAAAATATATATCTATGCTATATAGGCATGGAAGATGCTATATGGATACTGCTATGAGCAAGTTTGAAATTGGAAGTGGACAATATACATTTTTATTTTATTTATATAAGGATAATGGTGCTAGCCAAGACGAAATAAGTAAAGCGCTTGATATAGATAAAGCCACTACAGCAAGAGCTATTACAAAATTAGAAGATAAAGGATTTATAACAAGAGAAGCTGATGAGAGTGACAAACGTGTCAATAGAATATATCTTACAGAAAAATCTATTAATATAAAAGAAGAAATTATAAATTTTTCTAAACAATGGAGTGAAATTATATTAGAGGATATATCTGAGACTGAAAAGGAAAATTTAAGAAGTCTACTTTATAAGATATCAGAGAATGCTTCAAAATATAAAAAAAATAGATGTAGAAAAGGTGAAAAGAATGACTAAACAATTAGAGCTTAAAGATGAAAAGATATGGAAGCTATTGCTTAAGTTCTCTATACCAGCAATAATTGGAATGATGGTTAATGCTTTATACAACGTTGTAGACAGGATGTATATAGGGCGTTTAGGAGCTTTAGCTATGACAGGTATAGGGCTGAATTTGCCATTTATGACTATCTTGATGGCTTTTGGTATGCTTGTGGGGATTGGATCTGGAGCAATAATTTCAATCAGATTAGGTCAAAATAAGAAAGAAGAAGCAGAAAAAATTCTTGGGAATGCAGTTACATTGATTTTTATAATAATTTCAATTGTTGTAGTACTTTCTTATATTTTTAAAACAGATTTATTATATTTGTTTGGAGCGAGCAGTGAAACTATTGGATATGCAGATGACTATATTTCAATTATCCTAGCTGGAGCACTTTTTCAGGGCTTAGGTTTTGGGATTAATAACATTATTAGAGCCGAGGGGAATCCTAAAATAGCAATGTATACAATGCTTATAGGTGCAATTATAAATATAGTTTTGGATCCTATTTTTATTTTTACTTTCAATATGGGGATTAAAGGAGCAGCGCTGGCCACTATAATATCTCAGTTTGTATCAATGGTTTGGGTATTTAAACATTTTTTATCTGAAAAAAGTAATTTAAAATTAAAAATTAATAATTTAAAACTAGATATGAGTATAATAAAAAATATTTTTGCAATAGGGATGGCCCCTTTTTTCATGCAAATAGCAGCTAGCCTTGTAACTATTATTTCTAATAATGCATTAAAGACTCACGGTGGAGATATGGCAATTGGAGCAATGACGGTGATAAATGCGATAGCAATATTTTTTCTAATGCCTATTTTTGGTATTAATCAAGGATCACAACCTATAATTGGGTTCAACTATGGTGCTGGAGAATATAAACGAGTTAAAAGTGCACTAAAGCTTGCGGTAGCTGCTGGAACAGCAGTTGCGACCTTAGGATTTATATTAACTCAGTTTTATACTGTAGGCTTGATAAAAATATTTAACGATGATCCTGAGCTTATAAAATTTACAACTACAGGAATGAAAATATTTTTAGCAATGCTTCCGCTAGTAGGTTTTCAAATTGTAAGCTCAAATTATTTTCAAGCAGTGGGAAAAGCTCCAAAATCCATGTTTTTAAGTTTGCTTAGACAAGTTATTGTTTTAATTCCTATGCTTATCATCTTACCTAAGTATTTAGGCCTTACTGGTGTATGGTTAGCTGGACCGATTTCGGATTTTACAGCTTCAATTGTAACTGCAGTTTTTCTTTACAATGAAATGAAGCATTTGAATGATTCTCATGAAAATAAAATTAAATCGGCGAATAGTATGGAAATTCCAAGCATATAGATATATAATATTAGTATATATTGAATAAAAGACTGCCTAGGCAGTCTTTATTTGTTGAATGGAGAATGCTCGATGATTGTTTTAGGAATTGACCCGGGAATAGCAATAGTGGGGTATGGAATTATAGATTATATAGGTAATAAATTCAAAGTTTTAGATTATGGAGTTATAAGAACAAAATCTGATTTATCCTATCCTGAGCGCTTAGAACTTATATTTAATGGACTGAATCAAATTATTTCTTCATATAATATAGATGAAATAGCAGTAGAAGAGTTATTTTTCTGCAAAAATGTCAAAACGGCAATTGATGTAGCTCATGCAAGAGGAGTAATCGTTTTATGTGGTCAGTTGAATAAAAAACCTATATATGAATATACTCCTCTACAAGTAAAGCAAGGAGTATCTGGCTATGGAAAGGCTGATAAAAGACAAGTACAGGAAATGGTAAAACTTTTGCTAAACCTAAAAACTATACCAAAACCCGATGATGCAGCAGATGCTTTAGCAATTGCTATATCACATTGCCATACTTCAAAAATAACAGGTATGTTTAGAGCATAGGAGCTGAAAATGTTAAATTATATAAAAGGAATTTTGGAAGAAAAGGCAGTTGACAAAATTGTCGTAGAAAATAATGGCATAGGCTATGAAATATTAACTTCACTAAATACAATAGAAGAAATAAACATAGGAGAAAAGATAAAAATTCATACCAAGCTACTAGTTCGTGAGGATGATATTCAACTAGTTGGATTTACAAGTAAAGAAGAATTATCTATGTTTAATTTACTTACATCGGTTTCTAAAATAGGACCAAAGCTTGCATTATCTTCTCTTTCAGTTTATAAATCTGAGAAAATTAAACTTATGATAGTAGAATCAGATGTAAATTCTCTCGTTAAAATTCCTGGGATGGGTAAAAAAACAGCAGAAAGAGTAATATTAGAATTAAAAGATAAAATAGGAGTAGTTTATTTTACAGATTTAGAATCTTATAGTGAACCTCAGCTAAATATAGGACATCAGGCTATAGAGGCTTTAATTAGTCTCGGATTTTCAAAAAAAGAATCTGAGGATGTAGTTAAAAAAATCATTAAGAGCGTAGGTAACGATACAGAATCATTAGATGTTGAGACATTAATAAAAAATGCACTTTTTGAGCTGAGATAAAATAAGGATGGTGTATTATCCATGTTTGATATAAATCAAGATAGATTAATCGATTCATCACTAAAAATAGAAGATGAATCAGAGGTATCACTAAGACCACGGAATATAAGTGAATATATTGGTCAGACAAATGCTGTTAACCAATTAAATATTTTTATTGAGGCGGCTAAAAAGAGAAACGAAACTCTAGATCATGTTCTTTTATATGGACCACCGGGACTAGGAAAAACTACTTTATCCCATATAATTGCTTCGGAAATGGGAGTTGATATTAAAGTTACATCAGGACCAGCTATAGAAAGAGCCGGAGATTTAGCGGCACTCTTAACTAATCTCAAGGATAAGGATATACTTTTCATTGATGAAATTCATAGGATAAACAGAAATGTTGAAGAAGTTCTTTACCCTGCTATGGAAGATTATTGCTTAGATATAATAATTGGAAAAGGTCCTTCTGCTAGATCTATTAGGTTGGACATTCCTAAATTTACACTTATTGGAGCGACAACTAGGACTGGGATGCTTACTTCTCCACTTAGAGACAGATTTGGGGTTATCTTAAATTTGGATTTATATTCTGTAGAGCAGCTACTTGAGATTGTTACTAGGTCCGCCAAAATATTAGATGTTCCTATTAATAATGATGCAGCTATAGAAATTGCTAGGAGATCTAGAGGAACCCCTAGAATTGCTAACAGACTTTTAAAAAGAGTGAGAGATTATGCCCAGGTAATAGGTGATGGAAAAATAACCCTAAAAATTGCTAAAGAATCTCTGCTAGTATTTGAAGTTGACGAGGAAGGACTTGATAAAGTTGACCAGAGGTTACTTCAGTCAATAATTAAAAATTTTGCAGGGGGACCAGTAGGTCTAGATACTTTAGCAGCATCGATAGGAGAAGATAAAGAAACTATTGAAGAGGTTTGCGAACCTTTTCTCATTCAAAAGGGATTTCTAAATAGAACTCCAAGAGGAAGAGTAGCTACAGATTTTGCTTACAAGCATTTTAATTATAAGAGATAGGAGTTTGGTAATATGAAGTTGATAAATAAATTATATATTATTATTGCAATTACGCTTGCTTGTTTGGCATATTCACAAATTCCTGCCTTCTCAAATCAGTTGGCAAATCAAAATATACGAATTGGGTTATTTTTTAATTCTACGGCATTGCCTCAGGCCCAGATTAAAGCATCTAATTTAAACATTTTAAATGAAAATAATTCTGTTTTAGGAACAATATTTGGAGATGCTTCATATACTGTTAGTCCTGTAAATAAAGAAATTATATTGCTTGATAAAACCTACTATGATTTAAACACAGCGTTAATTGAAATACAGACTTCTGGAGGTTTACTTAATAATAACTTCGTATACCTAAGCTCTGATGGATATAAAATGGCTACTTACTCTATTCAAGCTGACAATGTTTTTTCTATGATTAATAGCAAAAATATTGGACTCTTTTCCTCAGCTGGTAATCCAATTATAGTTTATGATAATTCGATGAAATTAAAATTTTCAAATTCAGACTATCAAAAGCATATAGAAATTCAAAATAAACCGTATAGAGGAAATATTAGCTTTCAATTAGATAGCTCAAATAAACTTACAGTTATAAATACACTTCCTATTGAGGATTATTTATATGGAGTAGTTGCAAAAGAAATGCCGGCATCTTGGAATAAAGAAGCTCTAAAAGCTCAAGCTATATCGGCAAGAAATTATGCAATTAAAAATTTAAATAAATACAAATCTTTAGGATTTGATTTATGTACTACTCAAAATTCTCAAGTTTATGGTGGCGTTGATGCTGAGCATGTTAATACAAATAAGGCTGTAGACGAGACTAGAGGAATTTTAGCTTATTATAGTGGAAATATTGCAGACTTATTCTATCATTCATCAAGTGGAGGGAAAACTGAGAATTCAGAGAATATTTGGTCAAATGCAGTACCATACCTTAGAGGAGTTGAAGATCCGTATTCACTAGGTTCTCCGAATGATTACTGGGAATATAAGATTTCAAAATCAGAAATAGAAAACCTTCTAAAAAATAAGGGTAAAAATATAGGAAATTTTCTAGGAGTAAGAATCGATAAAATTTCTGAAAATGAAAGAATTATAAAACTTACCTTTGTTGGAGATAGCGGTGAAACAACCATTGAAAAGGAAGCAATAAGAGGCTTGTTTGGATATTCCAATTTAAAAAGCAATTGGTTTACAATAAACAGTCAGAACATAAAAAATACTCAAAGTATCGTAAGTGATTCTTATATTGCTGCGCTTAACGATTTACAGCTGTTTTTGAATAAATCAGAATCAAATAAAATAAATGGCTATTCAAATCTAAGTAATAATGATATTATTACTTCTCAAGATTATTTGTTTCAAGGCAAAGGCTATGGACATGGATTAGGTATGAGCCAATATGGAGCAAAAAAAATGGCAGAACAAGGTTACACCTTTGATGAAATTTTAAAATACTATTTTAAAGGAATAGATGTATATTAGAAAGGAAGAAATTATTGAAGACAAATGATTTTTACTTTGACCTACCTGAAGATTTAATAGCTCAGGTTCCACTCAAAAATAGAGATGAATCAAGATTAATGACATTAGATAAAAATACTGGAGAAGTTAAGCATAAAACCTTTAGAGACATTTTAGAATGTCTGAATGATAATGATATTCTTGTTTTAAACAATACACGTGTTATCCCAGCTAGATTATTTGGATTTAAAGCAGAAACCAATGCAGAAATTGAAATTCTTTTACTTTCTAGAAAAGATATAAATACATGGGAAGCTCTAACAAAGCCAGCAAAGAGATTGAAACTCGGGACAAGGATAATATTTGGAGATGGGTTGCTTATTGGAGTAGTAAAAGAATTACAAGAAGAAGGTATAAGAACTATAGAGTTCGAATATGAAGGTATTTTTGAAGATGTTTTGGATAGACTTGGCAATATGCCACTACCTCCCTATATACATGAAAAACTTGAAGATAAAGAAAGATATCAAACTGTATATTCTAAAGTTACTGGCTCTTCTGCTGCCCCTACAGCAGGGCTTCATTTCACTCCTGAAATTTTGCTGGAGCTAAAAAATAAAGGAGTCCAGATTGAATATGTAACACTTCATGTTGGATTAGGGACATTTAGACCCGTTAAAGCAGAGTCAATTTTTGATCATACAATGCATAAAGAATATTTTGAAATCGCAGAGGACGTTAAAAATAGACTAAATGAAGCTAAGAAAAATGGGAAGAGAATAGTGTGCGTAGGAACGACGAGTGTGAGAACATTAGAGTCGTCTGCAAATATTATAAATAATTTAGATAGAGATTCAGGATGGACGGATATTTTTATTTATCCATCTTATGAATTTAAATTTGTTGATGCCATGATTACAAACTTCCATTTACCAGAGTCAACTTTGATTATGATGATCAGTGCTTTTGCTGGGAAGAACTATATTATGGACGCTTATGAAGAAGCAATAAAAGAGAAATATAGATTTTTTAGTTTTGGTGATGCAATGTATATATTCTAATAGAAAGTGTGGTTTTTTAATGTCGGCAATAAGATATGAATTAATTAAAACGTGCAAACAAAGTGGAGCTAGGCTTGGTAAAATTTATACTCCTCATGGAGTAATTGATACACCAATTTTTATGCCTGTTGGTACTCAAGCGACTGTAAAATCTATGACTCCAGAAGAATTAAAAGTAATGGATGCAAGAATAATTTTATCCAATACATATCATTTATATATGAGACCTGGTCATGAGCTTATTGAAAAAGCTGGAGGTCTTCATAAATTTATGAACTGGGATAGAGCAATTCTAACAGATAGCGGAGGGTTTCAAGTTTTCAGCTTAGGACCTCTTAGAAAAATAGTAGAAGAAGGTGTACATTTTAGATCTCATCTCGATGGCTCAAAACATTTTATAAGTCCAGAAAAGGCAATAGAGATTCAAAATTCATTAGGTGCAGATATAATTATGTCATTTGATGAATGTGCACCATATCCATCGGAATATAATTATGTAAAAAAATCGCTAGAAAGAACAACAAGATGGGCAAAAAGAGGAAAAGAAGCTCATAAATATCCAGAAAAGCAAGCTTTATTTGGTATTGTTCAAGGTGGAATGTACAAAGATTTAAGAACTCAATCAGCAAATGAGCTAATGGAAATAGATTTCCCAGGATATTCTATTGGTGGACTATCTGTAGGGGAACCTAAACCAATAATGTATGATGTTTTAGAGCATACTACGCCTTTACTTCCAAAAGATAAACCTAGATATTTGATGGGCGTAGGAAGCCCAGATGATTTAATTGAAGGAGTAATAAGAGGAGTAGACATGTTTGACTGTGTACTTCCTACTAGAATTGCGAGAAATGGAACGGCAATGACTAGCCAAGGCAAGGTTGTTGTTAGAAATGCCACTTATCAAGAGGACTTTACCCCACTTGATCCTAATTGTAATTGTTATACTTGTAAAAACTATTCTAGAGCGTATATTAGACATCTCGTTAAGGCAAATGAAATTTTAGCTTCTAGATTGATTACAAACCATAATCTACATTTTCTTTTAAATCTAATGCACGAAGTACGTACAGCAATAAAAGAAGATAGACTATTAGATTTTAAAAAAGATTTTTATTCTAAGTATGGTTTATAATTTTTTTATTAATAAAAAAGTGGATGAATTATTAAAAATAAGATATTATAATACTTGGAAAACATTCTCCTATTAGGAGGTGAAATGTAAATGAATGTTCAGCAATTAAGTAGTTTAGTTATACCTTTTATTTTTCTAATCATATTTTATTTCTTGTTGATAAGACCTCAGCAGAAAAGAGAGAAATCTATTAAAGAAATGAGAAATTCTCTTAAAGTAGGCGACAATATTGTCACAATAGGCGGTATGGTAGGGAAAATAGTAAAAATCTTTGAAGATGAAGTCACCATAGAAATCGGATCTGACAAAACTAAGATAACTCTTGAAAAATGGGGTATAGCAAGAGTAAAACAATAATTTTGTAGTCTTCCACTTCTAATAGGCTAGTGGAAGATTTTTTTTGGACATAGTATAAATTCTGTTATATAATTTATAGGGATTTGTATCGCACCTCATTCGATATAATAAATATAAAAAGTAAGGAGGATAATTGTATGAAATTTAAAAACTTAAGTCTTTTTATATTAATAATATTAATAGTAGCTTGCTTTAGCTATACTGCCATTAATGGACTAAATATTGGGAATATAAAACTTTCTCCAGTAGGGAAGCAAATCAATCAAGGGCTAGACCTCAAAGGTGGAGTTTTTGTAGTTTATGAAGCAAAAACTGATGCCAAGGGTGAAGAATTAAGTAAAATTATAGACCAAACAATCGAAGTTTTCAGAAAAAGAGTAGATGGTATGGGTTTAACTGAACCTGTAATTGTAAAAGAGGGCGATAATAGAATAAGAATTGAGCTTCCAGGGGTAAATGATGCTCAGCAAGCTATAGAAACTATAGGGAAAACTGCTCAATTACAGTTTATTTTGCCAGATGGAAATGTAGTGGTTTCTGGTGCTGAAGTTACAAAAGCTGATGTTATGATAGATAGCAGAAATAACCAGCCATTTGTATCTTTAGAATTTAATAGTGAGGGAAGCAAAAAATTTGCTGAGGCAACAAGAAGCTTAGCTCCTACTAATGAGCCGATTTTCATAGTACTTGATGGTGAAGTTATATCAAGTCCAAGAGTTAACGAAGAAATACCTAATGGTCAAGCTCAAGTAACTGGTAATTTTACAATAGAGAGTGCTTCAGAATTAGCTGGATTAATTAGGGCAGGTGCACTACCAGTTGATTTTGAGGAAGTTCAAAGCTCTACTATAACAGCTACTCTAGGAGAAGAAGCTTTAGATAAAAGTATATATGGAGCAAGTATAGGAATATTATTAGTAATGCTTTTCATGATACTTTACTATAGACTACCTGGATTAATGGCGGCTATAGCTCTAGTAGCATATATATTGATAGTAATATATACATATATTGGAATAAATGCAACATTGACTTTGCCGGGAATTGCAGCGATGATTCTATCAGTTGGTATGGCAGTTGATGCTAATGTAATAATTTTTGAAAGAATTAAGGAAGAAATTAGAAGTGGTAAATCTATAAGAGTATCTGTAGATTCAGGTTTTCAAAAAGCTATGTCAACCATTATTGATTCACAAATAACAACCTTTATTGCAGGTGTAGTGCTATATAATTTTGGTACAGGTAGCATTAAAGGATTTGCTATAACTTTGATGATTGGTATTATGGCATCGATGTTTACAGCTATTATTATCACTAGATTTTTATTGAAATCTGCTATTGGTATATCAAATGTTAAAAATACCAAATTCTTTGGAGTATAGGAGGGAAAGCAAATGAATATTATAAAAAATAAGAAAATTTGGTTTAGCTTATCCCTAATTGTAATTATAATTGGTATGATTTTAGGCATGATTAGAGGATATAATCTAGGTATAGATTTTACTGGAGGAACGCTGATTGAAATTCAGATGAAAGAATATATTGAAGCTACTGAAATAAGAGAAATTACAGATGGAATTGATAAAAATGCGACTATAAATCATATTGGTGAAACTAAAGATATAATTCAAATTAGGACCACCGAAAACCTAAATAATGAAGCTAGAATGGAGTTATTTGGTTTATTCAAAGAAAAGTATAGCTTAGATGAAAGCCAGCCTCTAAGATCTGAACAATTTGGACCTGCAATGGGAAAAGAAATTCAGAATAAAGCACTTTTATCAGTAATTATTGCAACTATAGGAATGCTAATATACATAACCTTTAGGTTCCAACTTTCATATGGAATATCTGCAATACTTGCTCTAACACATGACGTATTATTTGTATTAGCTATTTATGCTATTTTTAGAATTCCTCTTAATAGTCCTTTTGTTGCGGCTATGCTTACAGTAGTAGGTTATTCTATTAACGACACAATAGTTGTCTTTGATAGAATTAGAGAAAATATGAAACATGCAAAGAAAAATGCATATGAAGAAGTAGCAGAAATGTCTATTAAACAAACTATATCTAGATCTATTAATACTTCGCTTACTACATTGCTTGCCATTATTGCATTATATATCTTTGGAGTTGAATCAATAAGAGAATTCACACTTCCTTTGCTCACAGGTATAATGGTTGGTACTTATTCATCTATTTTTATTGCAAGCCCAATATGGGTTTTAATTAAAGGAAAAAAGGGCAATATATAAATATTGCCTTTTTTTTTCGAATATTTTCTATTATGAACTCATAAAATATTGTTAAGAATTTATTGAGCATATAATATAGATATTGTTTTCTTCAGGGGGTGTATTAATGAAATTTAAGTATTATAAGCCTAAGTATAATAACTTAAAAAGAACCTCAGAAATACTTCAGATACTTGGAAAGTATGGTTTTACTTTTTTTGCCGAAAAAATAAATATTGAAGAAGTTTTTGGAAAAATTAAAATACCTGCTAATAGTAATATAATGAATATGTCGACTGGAGAAAGAATTAGATGCGCTTTTGAAGAATTAGGAACTACTTTTATAAAATTAGGACAAATTTTATCTACAAGAAGTGATTTACTGGATTCAGATATTCTAACAGAATTAAAAAAACTTCAAGATGATGTAAATCCAAATTCTTACGAGGACTTAAATACTGTATTTTTTAGTCAATTCAATAAAAATATAGAAGATAAAGTCAAGTATATTAATAAAAAACCATTAGCAGCAGCATCAATTGGACAAGTTTATTTTGCAGTTTTAGAAACTGGAGATAAAGTAATAATTAAAATTCAAAGACCTAATATAGAAAATACTATCAGAATGGACTTAGATATTCTTAGAAGCATTGCTAGATTACTTGATGAGTATTTAAATTATTCTGGAATAAGCTTTATTCAGATTTATGAGGAATTCTCGAATCAGATATTAAGAGAGCTAGATTATAATTTCGAAGCAAGAAACTGTGATAAATTTAGAGAAATTCATAAAAATGATTATAAAATTTATATTCCTGAAATAAATTGGGAGTTAACTTCTCAAAAAGTGTTAACTATGGAATGGATTGATGGAATAAAAATTAATGAAATCGAAAATAATGATAAATATTACAATAAAATTGAAATAAGTCAAGTTTGGATTAAAGCAATTATGAAGCAAGTTTTTATACATGGATTTTTTCATGCTGACCCTCACCCTGGAAATATATTGATATTAAAAAATAATAAAATTGCTTTAATTGACTTTGGAATGGTTGGATTTATTGATAAAAACACTATAGAATTTATATCTGAAATCTTTATAGCTTTAACTATAAATGATACTCAAAGCATAGTAGATGCTTTGTTTGAAATGGATGCAATATCTATGGATGCTGATGTTCAAAAAATATACCATGATCTAAATATTTTTATTCATTACTATTATTCATTATCTTTAAGCAAAATAAACATTACAGAGCTGTTAACCGAGTTCTTAAGGTTCTGTAGAGAAAACAATCTTAAGTTACCTAGTCAAGTTTCACTACTTTCTAAAACATTAATAACATTAGAAGGTGGAGTAAGAGAAATAAATCCATCAATAAGCATATCTGAAATTTTAACAGATTTTGCAAAGGATTTTTATAAAGATAAGTTAAGTTTGAAAAATATAGCTTTAGAATCAAAATATTCAATAAAGGGATTTTTATCTGATTTTAAAAGCTTGCCTAGACAGTTAAGAATTTTACTTAAATCAATTGAAAAAAATAATATAAAGATTGCTATTGATGATAGCTCTTTTGTGAAAATAGACAAGACTCTTAATCATGTAACAAACATAATATCTATTAGCTTAATAATAGCAGGCTTAATAGTAGGATCTTCACTGGTGATTACTACCAAAGTAGAACCTACTCTTTGGGGGTATCCAGTTCTAGGGATAATTGGATACTTAGCCTCTGCTATTATGGGACTAGTTCTGATTATATCAATAGTAATAGCACAACGTAAGAGGTGAAATAATGAAGAACAAATGGCTGCTTAGAGAAAAAGGCCAAGAAGAGGATTTAAAATCTCATTTATTAAAGGTAAGGCAAATAAATATTGAAGAGTCAAAATCATTTTTGAATCCAACAAAAGCTGATTTGATTTCTCCGTATCTTTTAAAAGATATGGAGAAGGTTGTAAGTAGGATAAATAAAGCAAAAAATAGCAATCAGCTAATATGTATTTATGGAGATTATGATGTGGATGGAATATCCTCTGTTTCCATTTTACTAAAAACCTTTAATTTCTTAGGTATTAATTCAATATTTTATATACCAAAGAGAATAGAAGAGGGCTATGGAATTAACACTCAGGCGATAGATACAATTAAAAAAATGGGAGCAGATTTAATTATTACTGTGGATTGTGGTATTACCTCAGTCGATGAAATTGAGTATGCTAAAACTATTGACTTGGATGTTATTGTTACAGACCATCATGAATGTAAAGAAATACTACCTGATGCAATTGGAATAATTAATCCAAAGCAGCATGAATGTCATTATCCTTACAAACATTTATGTGGGGCAGGTATCGCTTTAAAAATTGCTCAAGCTTTAATTGATGATAATGATAGCATTTTATTTGATGAACTAATAGAAATTGCTTGTATTGCTACTATTGCTGATATAGTTGAGCTAAGTGGAGAAAATAGAGTTATAGTTAAAAATGGGTTATTATCTTTAAAAAAGACTATAAATATTGGATTAAAAGCATTGATGGAAGTTTCAGGAATAAATTCCAGCAATATTAATTCATCAAATATAGCTTTTATATTAGCTCCTAGAATAAATTCTACAGGTAGAATGGGCACTCCTGAATTAGGGGTAAGCTTGATTATAGAAGATGATTTTGAAGAAGCTGTTATTATGGCAAGAAAAATCGAAGAGCTAAATCGCGAAAGACAAACTGTTGAGCTAAAAATTTTTGAAGAAGCTGTAGCTCTTATAGAGCAGAAATCAAAAAATAATAAAATATTAATAGCCTCGTCAAAGAATTGGCATAGTGGAGTAATAGGAATAGTAGCTTCAAAGCTTACGGAAAAATATAATAAACCCACTTTTGTAATAGCTATCGAAGACGAGAATATTGGCAAAGGATCAGCAAGAAGCATTGATGGATTTAATTTATTTGAAAATCTATTAAAATTGGATGAATGCTTAATTAAGTTTGGGGGGCATAATCAAGCAGCTGGAATAACAATCCATGAAGATAGAATTGCCGAGTTCGAATTAATGATAAATGAAATTGCTGAAGAAATTTTAAACAAAAATCATTTCCAAAGAATAATTGAAATTGATTCAAAACTTAAATTGAAAGATATTAATTCTAATACCTTAAAAATATTAAGCGAATTAGAACCGTTTGGTATTGGAAATAGAAAGCCTTTATTTTGTCTAACTAATTATAAATTATCAAATTATAAATATATTGGTAAAATGAAAAAGCATTTTAAAAGTGAAATTAATGATGATATAGAAATAATTGGATTTAACAAACATGAGCTTATTAATAATATAGATTTGAATTTTCCAGTAGATTTTGTATTTGAGTTAGAAATTAATTCTTTTAATAATAAAGACAAAATCCAATTATTATTAAGAGATTTAAGAAGCTCTTATAACTATAGTGAGGCACTTAAAATCATGCATGATTTTATATTGAAATGCAAGTCCTTGACTCTAGCTAAGAATCAACTAACAAAAATAGATAAAGATAAAAAAATAAATTTTGATGAGATGTTATGTTTGGATGGCAAAAAATTACTGATAGTAAACACCTGTGAGAGTTATTTTAGCTTAATAGAAAGATTACATTTTTATAATATAAAGCCTACTGTAGATTTCGAAAATTCCATAAATGACTATACAATAATACTATCACCAATTATTGATAATTTAGACCTTTCAAGATATAATAATATTGTTATATATCAATCAGATAGTTTTTTATCTTCGATTAATATTGAAAGTAAAAATATTAAGGTTTTAAGTATTATAGATAAAATTATTCATACTGAGGATATAGTACCAAGCAGAGAAACTTTTATAAGCTTATATAAAGTTATAATGAATAAACTTAATATAAAGTTCTATATCTTTGAAACCTGCGAATACTTTAGAATTTCTGAGCTTAGTTTTTTAGTAATCCTAGAGGTTTTTAAAGAATTAAAAATTATAGATTTTGAGTTAGATTACTCAGATGGATCTGTTAGTGTAAAAATTATAAATAAGTTGATTGGTAAAAAAAATTTAGATGAAACAAAAACTATTAAATCATTGGATTTTATTAATCTTTATGATAAATAATCTATTTTCTTAGGAGGAAAACAAGTGGATATAAAATCGAGAATTAGAGAAATAGAAAATTTTCCAAAAGAAGGAATTAATTTTAAAGATATAACAACATTACTTAAAGACAGTGATTATTTTAAATACGCTGTGGACAAAATGGTAGCTGATCTAAAAGATAAAAATATAGATTATGTTGTTGGACCAGAAGCAAGAGGATTCTTGATGGGAGCGGCTGTGGCTTATGCCCTTGGCGTTGGATTTATTCCAGTAAGAAAGCCTGGTAAATTGCCAGCAGCAACTGCTAATATAGAATATGAGTTAGAATATGGAGTTGATTCTTTAGAAATACATGTGGATGCAATTGAAGAGGGACATAAAATAGCTATCGTAGATGACCTACTAGCAACAGGTGGTACAGTTCAAGCTGTTGCAAAGCTTATAGAACGTCTTGGAGGAAAAGTCGAAGCTATGGAGTTTTTAATTGAATTAGAATTTTTAAATGGTAGAGACAAGCTTTCTGAATATCATATTAACTCTTTAGTAAAATATTAGTTATTTTAGAAAATGTATATACTAGATATGTTATTATAACTTATCCTAATAAAGGATAAGTTATAATTTTTGTACCTAGGTGATTATGATATAATTATTATATTTAATAAAGCTCAATTTATGACTCTTATGTTAGTGGGTGATTTTATGCTTGAAAATTTATTATTGATGATAGAACAATATAATCCTGATGCAGATTTAGATATAGTTATTAAAGCTTACAACTATGCTTATAATGCTCATGAGGGTCAATATAGAAAATCTGGTGAGAAATATATTATACATCCGTTAGAGGTTGCTAAAATTTTAGCTGAACTCGAACTGGATGTTTTTACGATTGCCGCAGGATTAATGCATGATGTAGTAGAAGATACGGAGGTTTCGTTTTCCGACATAGAAAGACTATTTGGAACTGAAGTTGCAGAGCTTGTTGATGGAGTAACAAAATTAGGGAAAATTGAATATAAATCAAAAGAAGAAACTCAAGCAGAAAATCTCCGAAAAATGTTCATGGCTATGGGAAAGGACATAAGAGTTATTTTAATTAAGCTTGCTGATAGACTTCATAATATGAGAACTCTAAAGTATATGTCTGAGGAAAAAGCAAAGGAAAAAGCAACCGAGACAATTGAAATATATGCTCCAATTGCACATAGATTAGGAATATCCAGAGTAAAATGGGAAATGGAAGACATAGCTCTTAGATATTTAGATCCAGAGGGTTATTATGATTTAATTGAGAAAGTATCTAAAAAAAGAAGAGAAAGAGAAGCATATATTCAAGGTGTAATTGATTTACTTAAAAATAAATTAGCAGAAGCTAATATCGAAGGCGATATAAAAGGAAGAGCTAAACATTTTTATAGTATATACAGAAAAATGAAGTATCAAAGCAAATCTTTTGAAGAAATATATGATTTAATGGCTGTAAGAATTTTGGTAGACTCACTTAAGGATTGTTACGGGGTAGTAGGTATAGTTCATACGATATGGAAACCTATGCCTGGAAGGTTTAAAGACTATATTGCAATGCCTAAACCGAATATGTATCAATCACTTCATACTACGGTGCTAGGGCCAGATGGTGAGCCTTTAGAGATACAAATTAGAACTAAGGAAATGCACAGGACTGCAGAATTTGGTATTGCAGCACATTGGAAGTATAAAGAAGGAAAAATTGATCCTAATGAATCAGATATGGATAAAAAACTTTCTTGGCTTAGACAGATGATGGAATGGCAAAAAGATGTATCTGATCCAACTGAATTTATGGAATCATTAAAGATAGATTTATTTGTAAATCAAGTTTTTGTATTTACTCCAAAAGGTGATGTTATAGAATTGCCTGCTGAATCTACCCCGCTTGATTTTGCATACAAAGTCCATTCTGGAGTTGGAAATAGATGTATAGGAGCTAAAGTAGATGGAAGAATAGTTCCTCTTGATTACAAATTAAAAAATGGAAATATAGTTGAAGTTATGACCTCATCAAATTCCAATGGACCTAGCAGAGATTGGTTAAATATAGTAAAAAGCTCTCATGCTAAAAACAAGATTAGGCAATGGTTTAAAAAAGAAAGAAGAGAAGAAAATATTGAAAAAGGCAAAGAAATACTAGAAAGAGAAACTAAAAGACAAGGGTTTCCTATTGGAGATTTTCTAAAACACAAGTATTTAGTTCAGGTTGCAAAACTAGTAACACAAGGAAGCGAAGATGATTTGTATGCTGCGCTAGGATACGGTGGAATCACACTTAGTCAAGTAATGCCGAGGCTTAAAGAAAAATATGAAGCAGACAATCATAAATTAAAAGAAGAGAAAATTCAAGAAAGAATCCAAGAAAAGACAATTCAAAAATCAGCGCAAAAGAAAAAAACTGGTAATCAAGGAGTTCATGTAAAGGGAATTGACAATATTTTGATTAGGTTTGCAAAATGCTGTAATCCTCTTCCAGGTGATGATATTGTAGGATATATTACAAAAGGTAGAGGAGTTTCTATTCATAGATCTGATTGTCCGAATACTTTAAATGACGATGATGCTTCAAGAGGAAGACTAATAGATGTTGAGTGGGATATTGATAAAAACAAAAATAAAAATTTCGAAGCTGAGATTCAAATTAAAGCAATTGATAGAAGAGGCTTATTTACAGATGTAAGTAGAATACTAGCTGATGAAAAAATAACAGTAAATGGAATTAATGCCAGAACTAGCAAGGATGGAACTGCGATTATGAATGTAGTTCTAGAAGTTTTAAGTAAAGAGCAGTTAAAGAGTATAATGAATCAAATTAGACGGGTAGAAGGAGTTATCGACATATTTAGACTATTTAACTAGGAGGTATAAATTGAGAGCTGTAGTTCAAAGAGTTAAAAAAGCGAGTGTTAAAATTCAAAATACTTCTGATGGAGATTATATTAATGGTGAGATTGACAAAGGTCTTTTAGTATTTTTGGGAATTACCCATGAAGATAATGATAAAGACTTAGACTATATCGCAGATAAAATATCAGGTCTTAGGATATTTGAAGATGAGCAAGGAAAGATGAATTTATCAATTGATGATATAAAGGGAGAAATTCTTTTAATTTCTCAGTTTACATTATATGGAGATTGTAGAAAAGGAAGAAGACCTGGATTTACAGATGCAGCAAGGCCAGAGATAGCAATACCACTATATGAAAAAATGATAGAAACTTTAAAATTAAAAGGAATAAAAGTTGAAGTCGGTATATTCGGTGCAGATATGCTCGTAGACATTCAAAATGATGGACCTGTTACAATTTTATTAGACTCAAGTAAGTTATTTTAGGAGGAAGTACATGTTTTTGGAAAAACTAGAAGTAGGCGTCTATAGGGTTAACTGTTACGTAATTGCGGATAAAAATTCGATGAGCGCAGCTGTGATTGATCCAGGTGCTGATTTTGAGAATATAAGAGATATAATTGAAGACAATGGTTTTGATTTAAAATACATTATCCTAACACATGCTCATGGAGATCATATTGGAGCAATAAACTATTTAAAGGATACTTATAATCCCAAAATAGTAATTCATTATTTGGAAAAAGAAATACTTGAAAACCCAGACTATAATTTTTCAAAGCAATTAGGAATGAATTCAGTTTCTTCTAATGCTGATTTGATGCTCCACGATGGAGATACTTTGGAACTTGGGGATTTAAAGCTGGAAATTATGCATACACCAGGTCATACAAAGGGAAGTATGTGCATATTGGTAAATGAAATAATGTTCAGTGGAGACACATTGTTTGCTGGATCTATGGGAAGAACAGATTTATACAGTGGGGATTCCGATAGAATGAAAGCTTCGCTGAAAAAACTAAAGCAGCTTACAATAAATTATACTGTTCTTCCAGGACACGGGGGCGCAACAACTCTAGAGTATGAAAAAACCTCAAATCCATTTATGAGAGATGAGTTCCATGATTATTAAAGTTGACAATCAAAGTGTTGAATTTGAAGTAAAGCAACTCTTAAATTCATTTCATATTAGTGATGAACTTGAAATTGAAATGTTTAGGAGTGCTAAAGATATTTCAACTATTATAAAAAATGATGGCGAAAAGCTATGCTTTATAGAAAAAGTCGATGATGGCTTTAAAGAAACTATATCCTATAAAAAAGCTTTATTTAAAGCTCTAAAAAGTATTTATCCTAGTTCAAATCATCCTTGGGGGATACTCACAGGAATTAGACCAGTTAAAATAGCTCAGGATTTAATAAAGAAGAACATAGATTATATAACAATAAAAAAAATGTTGAATAAAATATATTATATTTCTGATGAAAAAATAGATTTGATGTTGAGAATAGCAAAAATTCAATCTAAATATCTTGATGATATAGAGAAATCATATTCAATTTATATAAGTATCCCATTTTGCCCTTCAAGATGTAACTATTGTTCTTTTTTTTCATGTAGCTTAGATAAAGGACAAAATTTAATAGATCCATATCTAGATAGCTTAGAAAAGGAACTAAAATTCTTTTATAGTAATAAGGTTATTTACGATAAAGAATTGTTGTCGATTTACATTGGTGGGGGAACCCCTAGTACTCTATCAATTAATCAATTTCAAAGACTTATTAAAATTCTTCAAACTTATGTTCCGCTTAAAAACGTTAAAGAGTTTACTTTCGAAGCAGGAAGACCTGATACTTTGGATAGGGAAAAACTCGAAGCTATCAAAATGTCGCCTGTAACTAGATTATCGATAAATCCACAGACTATGAACGACGTTACTTTAAAAAAAATTGGAAGAAATCATACAGTAAGTGATATTATTGAATGTTTTAAAATTTCTAGAGATATAGGCTTTGATAATATTAATATGGATTTGATTTTAGGATTAGAAGATGAGTCTATAGAAAATATAACTAAAACTTTAAGTCATATAAAAGAATTAAAACCAGATAGCTTGACTGTCCATACTCTAGCGATAAAAAAAGCTTCAACATTAATTAATGATTCGCAAGGGGCGTTAGATAAGTTAAGGACGTATAATATTGAAGACTTCATGAAGATATCCGCAGATGCAGCAGATTACTTAGGTATGAAACCATATTATCTATACAGACAAAAAAATATGTTATCAAATTTAGAAAATATAGGATATGCATTAGAAGACAAAATATCTCTATATAATATTGCAATTATGGAAGAAAAGCAAACAATAATTGCTTTTGGTTCTGGAAGTGTTTCAAAATTTACATATCCAGAAGAAAATAGAATTGAAAGAGTATCCAATATTAAAGATGTAAAATTGTATATAGATAATGTTGAACAAGTTATAGCAAAGAAAAATAAGGAGGTAGAAAAGTGGATATAAAGAGGCCAAGAGGAACTCAAGATGTACTACCTAAGGATATAAATAAATGGAATTATGTAGAAACCTTATTTAAAAAAGTATGCTCGGATTTTGGTTATGGAGAAATGAGAACTCCTGATTTTGAATATACAGAGCTTTTTAAACGTGGAGTAGGAGATACTACTGATATTGTTCAAAAGGAGATGTTTACTTTTGAAGCAAAGTCCAAGGAAAGTATAACTCTAAAACCAGAAGGAACGGCTCCAGTTGTAAGAGCTTATATTGAGAATAAACTATATGCAGATCCACAGCCATCCAAATTTTTTTACATAACACCTTGTTTTAGATATGAAAAGCCACAAGCTGGTAGACTCAGAGCTTTCCATCAATTTGGAATTGAAATTTTTGGCACAGATAGCTCTTCAGCAGATGCAGAAGTTATTTCTTTAGCAGTAGAATTTTTTAGACGACTTGAAATTGATGATAAAATCGAGCTGAGGATAAATTCTGTAGGGACTTTAGAAAGTAGAAAAGAATATAATAAAATCCTTAGGGATTATCTTAAGCCAAATTATGATAATCTCTGTCAGACTTGCAAGGATAGATTTGAAAAAAATCCAATGAGAATTATTGATTGTAAGAATGAAACCTGTAAAGCAATATCACACGATGCACCGCTAATGATTGACCATTTGGATGAAGAAAGCAAATTACACTTTGAAAAGCTTAAAAAATATCTTACTGCAATGAAAATAGATTATACAATTGATCCACATATTGTAAGAGGCTTAGATTATTATACAAAATCAGCTTTTGAATTTGTATCAAATGACATAGGCAGTCAATCTACAGTTTGCGGTGGAGGAAGGTATGATGGTTTAATAGAGGAGCTAGGTGGTCCTAAAATTCCAGGTGTAGGCTTTGGATTAGGGATAGAAAGATTATTATTGCTTCTAGATAATCTAGAAAAAGATATAAATCAGCAGCCAAGCTTAGATGTGTTTATAGCTTCTATGGGAGAAGCTGCCGAAATCGAAGCATTTAAAATTTTATATGATTTGAGAAAAACTGGTATAAGCTGTGAGAAAGATCATGTGGGTAAGAGTATAAAAGCTCAGTTTAAATATGCTGATAAGCTAAATAGCAGATTCACTATTGTACTAGGTGATGATGAAATAAATAATCAGATAGTTACGGTGAAAGATATGTCAAATTCTACTCAGACCCAAATTAAGCTAGATGACATAGTAAATTACTTTAAAAATTTGAAATAAAGATAAATATAGGAGGGATAATATGAAAAGGACTCATTATTGTGGGGATTTAAGAAATGAACATATAAATCAAGAAGTTGTGTTAATGGGATGGGTGCAAAGAGCTAGAAATCTTGGTGGTTTAATTTTTGTTGATTTAAGAGACAGAGAAGGAATATGCCAAATAGTATTTGATGAAGAGATTGATAAGCAAGCATTTGAAAAAGCAAGTAAAATTGGAAGTGAATATGTAATTGCAATTAGCGGAATAGTAAGGGAAAGAAGTTCAAAAAATAGCAATATTCCAACTGGAGATATAGAAATCTTTGCTAATAGTATAGACATTTTAAATGAAGCAAATACTCCACCAATTTATATTAAGGACGATGATGATGTTTCTGAAAACTTAAGACTAAAATACAGATATTTAGATCTTAGAAAACCTAAAATGCAGAAAAATTTTATTTTAAGGCATAAAGTAACTCAAATTGTAAGAAACTTCTTGTCTCAAGAAGGATTTATAGATGTTGAAACGCCTATGCTTACTAAGCCTACGCCAGAAGGTGCTAGAGATTATCTGGTACCAAGTAGAGTTAGCAATGGTAAATTTTATGCACTCCCTCAATCTCCACAGCTATTTAAGCAACTTTTGATGGTATCTGGAATGGATAGATATTACCAAATAGTTAAGTGCTTTAGAGATGAAGATTTAAGAGCAGATAGACAACCTGAATTTACCCAGATAGACTGCGAAATGTCTTTTGTGGATATGGAAGATGTAATGCAGATTATGGAGAGATTAATAGCCAAGGTATTTGATGAAGCGCTAAATGTAAAAATAGATTTGCCATTACAAAGAATGACTTATGATGAAGCTATGTCAAGATTCGGTTCAGATAAACCAGATGTAAGATTTGGATTTGAAATAGTTGATTTAACTGAAGAAGTTAAAGATTGTGGGTTTTCAGTATTTGAAACTAGTGCAATGGAAGAAGGTAAAAGTGTAAGGGCAATAAACATTAATGGATATGAATCTAATTTCACGAGAAAAGGAATAACAGCTCTTGAAGATGTGGCAAAGACGTATGGAGCAAAGGGATTAGCATGGATTAAGCTTACTTCAGAGGGAGTTAATTCACCTATTTCTAAATTTATAAATGATGAAGCGATGAATAGAATTTTATCTAAAATGGATGCTAAAACTGGAGATTTAATCTTATTTGTTGCAGATAGAGATAAAATAGTTTTTGATTCATTAGGACATGTAAGAATAGATGCAGCTAAGAAGTTGGATTTATTAAAGAAAGATGAGTATAAATTACTTTACGTAACAGAATTTCCTCAATTTGAATATGATGAAGACAATAATAGGTATGTTGCTATGCATCATCCATTTACAAGTCCTCTTGATGAAGATATGGGGCTACTAGAAAGCAATCCTTCTAAAGTTAGAGCAAAGGCGTATGATATGGTTCTTAACGGAGTAGAGCTTGGTGGTGGAAGTATTAGAATTCATAATTCTAAAATCCAAGAAAAAATGTTTACAGCTCTTGGTTTTAGCACAGAAGAAGCTTGGGATAAATTCGGATTTTTATTAGAAGCGTTTAAATATGGGACGCCTCCTCATGGTGGAATTGCATTTGGACTTGATAGATTAATCATGTTACTGGCTGGAGAAGAAAGCATTAGGGAAGTAATTGCATTTCCTAAAACTCAAAATGCTTCATGTCCACTTACTAATGCTCCATCAGAGGCTGATAACACTGCGCTTTTAGAACTGGGAATTGGTTTACTTGATAATTAATATGTTTGGAGGCAGTAAATGCGAGAAGTAGGTTTAGTGGTTAATGTAGAAGCTAACAACGCATATGTGCAAATTGATAGAAAAACAGCTTGCGAAAGCTGTAAAGCGTGTGGCTTGGGTACTAGTGATGAAAAATCAATTATAGTCCAAGCAATAAATAATATAAAAGCTCAAAAAGGAGATATAGTTGAACTTGATTTAGAATCTCCAGATGTTCTTCTAGCGGCATTTATTATTTATGGAATACCACTACTTGCACTTATTTTAGGGATATTTGCTTCATATGGAGTAATGAAAGCTATTAACTATAATTCTGAGATATTAATGCTATTAACTGGAGTAGTATTTATGATAATTTCTTTTATAATAATTAGACTAAATGAGCCAAAACTAAAAGAATCTAAAAAATTTAGTTCAACTGTAGTAGAAATTAAAGGTAAATCGTTAATATAATTAATGTTTATAGGGCTATGAAATAAAGCAGGATTACTTTTGTGATGAAGTTTCACAAATATAATCCTGCTTTTTTAACTATTATAATATGCTCTGATATAATCATAAAAATATTTAGGTTTAAATTAACTAAATTCTTGGCAAGGTCATTGGCTTTTTTGAATTTTTTCTTTTCAAGATTTTTGCTATTGAAGAAACTAGAATTACTCCTATTGCTATAGCTCCTGAATTGAAAATAGTATTTAGACCTAGAGACAATCCTTGCTCTAAATTATTTTGAAGCAAATTGAGCATTGTACTATATATACCGTAGCCTGGAACCAATGGTATTATTCCAGGTATGACAAATGCAGTAACAGGGTTTTTATTTATTCTAGCAAATAGCTCTCCTAACGCAGCAACTGAAATTGCAGCAATTAAGTTTGCGGGGGCTGGTGAAATTAATGGTTGAAGAGCCGTATAAACAGTCCAACCAGTACCGCCACAAAGACCACCATAAATAAGGGATTTCTTTGGAGTATTAAAAACAACAGCAAAACCAACTGTAGCAAAAAAAGAATATATAAAATGTAGTATTAGTGACATTAGATTACACCTCCAAGCATTATCAGCAGTTTAAGAGCGCTACCTATTCCTACCGCAATAGCAATGGCTGTAAGCAATGCCTCAGATACTCTAGATACGCCAGAAATAAGATCACCAGATATGAAATCACGTATACCATTGGTTAAGGCAACGCCTGGAAGAAGAGGCATTATTGAGCCAACTATAACCATGTCAAGACTGTGACCAAACCCTATCTTTCTAACTACTATTGCAAGAATTCCTATAATGAAGCTAGCAGCTGCATTTGCTAAAAATGATGTTTCTGAAAGTCGCTCTAATTTTTCAAAGCTAATCATGGCAATCATAGATATGAAAAATGCTACTATAAAATCGCTGATTTTACCGCCAAAAATAAGCGCGAACATTCCAGAAGCTAGACCTGCCCAAATCATTTTAGTAAGAGTTTTATAAGAAGGAGCTTTGTCTATTTTTTTTAATTCCTTAATACCTTCCCATATATCTAAATCATCTAATATAAATTCTCTTGAAAAGTCATTTATCATAGCCACTTTATTTAAATCAGTATTTCTAAATTTAATTCTTTTAATAAAGCTGTATCCATCAAATCTGTCATCAGATACGATAATTACTGTAGGCGTAACAAAAGCACTTATATGCTTAAGTTTTTTTGATTTACAGATTCTTGTGATCGTATCTTCCACTCTATAGGTTTCAGCTCCATTTTTAAGCATGATTTCGCCAGCATATAATGCTAATCTTAAAATTTGTTTTTTCTGCATGTCATTTAGTTGAGTCATAACTCCACCACCTTTTTTATTGTCCGTATAAAAATTATACAACGAAAACTACCATAAAAAATAAATATTTTTATATATTTCCATTTTTTTATGGTATTATATTGTTGAACAAGTCAAAAAATTTAAAATATTCCATGAGGTGATAACATGAATTTTGAAAATTTAAAGAAGTTTGATCCAGAAGTCTATGAAACTTTAAAAACGGAATTAGAAAGACAAAGAACAAATATTGAATTGATTGCTTCAGAAAATATCGTGAGTGAAGCAGTTATGGAAGCTATGGGAAGCTATTTTACTAATAAATACGCAGAAGGGTATCCTGGCAAAAGATACTATGGCGGTTGCGAGCACGTAGATGTAATGGAAAATTATGCAATAGATAGATTAAAAGAAATATTTGGAGCAGAGCATGCTAATGTCCAGCCTCACTCTGGTTCACAAGCAAATATGGGAGTGTACTTTGCATTCTTAAAGCCAGGAGATAAGGTTATGGGTATGAACCTATCTCAGGGAGGTCATTTAACTCATGGATCTCCAGTTAATATATCTGGCCAGTATTTTGACTTTACTGAGTACGGGGTAGCCAAAGAAGATGGCATGATTGACTTTGATGAAGTGAGAAGACTAGCTCATGAAATTAAACCTAAAATGATTGTTGCTGGGGCGAGTGCGTATCCAAGAGAAATTGATTTTAAAAAATTCAAAGAAATTGCAGATGAAGTTGGAGCATATCTTATGGTAGATATGGCTCATATTGCTGGCCTTGTTGCTGCTGGTCTTCATAATAATCCTTGCGAGGTTGCAGATTTCGTGACTAGTACTACACATAAAACTTTGAGAGGTCCACGTGGGGGAGTAATTTTATGTAAGAAAGAATATGCTACTAAGATTGATAAAGCAATTTTCCCTGGAATTCAAGGTGGTCCTCTAGAGCATGTAATTGCAGCTAAAGCAGTTTGCTTTAAAGAGGCACTTAGCCCAGACTTTAAGGAATATCAAAAGAAAGTAGTTGCAAATGCAAAAGCTCTTTCAGATGCATTAATTAAAAGAGGTTTTGATATAGTTAGTGGTGGAACTGATAATCATATAGTACTTCTTGATTTAAGAAGTAAAAATGTTACTGGTAAAGATGCTGAAAAATTATTAGATGAAGCACATATAACTGTAAATAAAAATTCTATTCCGTTCGACCCAGCTAATTTCTTAATAACTAGTGGTGTAAGACTTGGAACACCAGCTGTTACTACAAGAGGTATGAATGAAGAGGATATGGAAACTATTGCAGAAATAATTGAAGTAGTATTAGGTCAAAAGGATATCGAAAAAGCAAAACAAATGTCTAGAGCTCTGACTGATAAGTATCCTTTATACAAAGATGCAGTATTATAAAAAATTTATGTTAAAATAAGGTTAGAATTATTCTAACCTTATTTTTTTTGGAGGATATTAATTATGAAGAGCAAATTCCAACAGATAGTGATGCAAAAAATTTTGCATCACATACAAGAAGGGGTACATGTAATAGATAAAGAGGGAAATACAGTAGTTTATAATGAAGCAATGGCTAGGCTTGAAGATATGAAAGAAGTAGATGTAATTAAAAAACCTTTGCTTGAAGTGTTTAAAGGAATGAAAATTAATGAAAGTACATTGCTTACTGCTCTGAACAATAAAGTTGACATTATAAATAAAAAGCAAACTTATTTAAATAAGGATGGTAAAGAAATTACTACAATTAATACAACTATGCCACTTCTTAATAATAAAGAGGTTGTAGGAGCGATTGAAATTGCTAAAAATATAACTGAAATTCAGGAAATGTCAGAAACTATACTTGAGCTTCAAAAAGAAATTAATACTCCAAACAGACGAATAAAGAAAATAAAAAAATATACATTTGAAAATATTTATGGCAAAGATTTAGAGTTTTCAGCCTCGTTATCAATTGCTAGAAAGGCTGCAAAAACTACTGCATCTGTGTTTATTTATGGAGAAACAGGAACTGGAAAAGAGCTAATTGCTCAAAGTATTCATTATGAGGGACCAAGAAAGGCTATGCCATTTTTGGCACAAAACTGCGCAGCTCTTCCTGAGTCTCTACTAGAAGGAATTCTTTTTGGAACCTCTAAGGGCGGATTTACTGGCGCAATAGATAGGCCAGGATTATTTGAACAAGCAAATGGAGGGACTTTGCTATTAGATGAAATCAACTCCATGCCATATGAGCTTCAAGCTAAATTACTTAGAGTGCTACAAGAAGGATACATAAGACGTGTAGGTGGAATGAAAGATATTCCTATCGATGTGAGAATAATTGCTACCACAAACGAACAGCCATCATTACTTGTAGATAAAGGAATACTCAGAAAAGATTTATATTATAGATTGAATATTATCCCAATTAATGTACCACCACTAAGAGCTAGAAAAGTGGATATTGTTCCACTTAGTGAGAGATTTATAAAAAAATACAATGAAATATATGAGAAAGAAGTATGGCTTATATCTGATAAGGCAAAGGAAAAATTAATCAACTATTCATGGCCTGGCAATGTAAGGGAATTAGAAAATACCATAATGGCAGCACTATCTATGATAGATGATGAACATGTTATAAACGAAAACAATATTTTGCTACCTGAAACTGACAATAGCTTTGTAGGAGCTACTGCAAAACAAATTGATATATCTAAGAAAAATTTAAATCAAATTCTAGAGGAAATAGAAATGAGCTTAATAATGGATTCATTAAAGAGAAATTCTTTAAATATAAGCAAAGCTGCTAATGAACTAGGGATAAAACGGCAAACCTTACAGCATAAAATTAAAAAATATAAAATTTAGCAAAATAATTTGCACTAAAGTGCAAATTATTTTGCTTTTTTTATTCAAATACAATAATTTTATTCAAAATTTTCGGATTTTTTAAATAATAAATAAATGTCTTATTATAAGAATAGTCTTGAAAATGGCTTAATAACCACCTAAGACGTTATTAATTTTAAATAAAATTAGCAAAATTATAAATAATAAAATATTGGCATTGATATTGCTATTAACAAAAGATGTGTGTTAAATATGATTATTTACTTATATAACGAGGAGGAAATTAATAATGGAAAAAGTTAAAGTAATAATAATGGGTCTAGGAGCTATGGGCGGAGGAATGGCCGATATGCTATTAAAGAAACAAGGAGTAGAAATCGTTGGGGTTGTAGGTAGAGGTAAAATGCTAGGAACTAGCATGTATGATCATATTTCAACTCCAAGAGGAGATAGAGAAGATGTAATTGTTGGAGCTATGGAAGATGTTATAACAGAAAAAGCTGCGGATGTAGTTTTACTTTGCACAGATTCATTTACAAGAAAAGCATTTGATAAAATAAAATTTATAGTAGAAAAGAAAATTAATGTTATTTCATCTGCAGAAGAAATGGCATATCCTATGGCACAAGAGCCAGAGCTAGCAAAAGAAATAGACAGATTAGCAAAAGAAAATGGAGTATCTGTTCTTGGAACAGGAATTAATCCTGGTCTTATTATGGATTTACTAGTGATACTTATGACTGGATGCTGTGAAGAAGTTCATTCAATTTTATCAAGAAGAGTAAACAGCCTTTCTCCATTTGGACCTGCTGTAATGGAAGAGCAAGGAATAGGCATTACAGTTGAAGAGTTTAACAAAGGAGTACAAGAAGGAACTCTAGCAGGGCACGTTGGTTTCCATGAGTCTATTGGAATGATTGCAGATGCAATTGGATGGAAGCTCAGCGCGCCAATTACTCAAAGTATGGAGCCAATTGTAACTGATGTAGATAGAAAATCACCATATGGATTTGCTAAAGCTGGCAATGTTGCTGGATGCGCAATGAAAGGATTTGGATACGTTGATGGTGAGCTTAAGATTGAAATGGATCATCCACAACAAATCGAGCCAGAGCAAGTTGGAGTTCAAACAGGCGACTATGTAATTATAAACGGTGTGCCAAATATAAACATGGTTAACTCACCAGAGGTTCCAGGAGGAATTGGAACTATAGCAATGTGCGTTAATATGATTCCTCAAATTATAAATGCAAGACCAGGTCTTCACACTATGATAGATTTACCAGTACCAAGAGCTATCATGGGAGACTTTAGAGATTTAATATCTGAAGAAGCTAAAATCGTAAAATAAAAATATATAAAAAAATAGGAAGTGACTAAAATGGCAAAAAAAGGTGATTGGGTACTAATCCATAAGATAGTTCTTTCTCCTGAAGAAAGAGCGCCACAAGTTCCTGATGATACTAAAAAAGTACCTCTTGAGATGTGGATTAAAGGCTATCTTAATGAGGATGCTCAAATCGGAGATCAAGTATCAATTACTACAAGAACTAAAAGAGTAGAAGAAGGAAAGCTTTTAGAAGTGAATCCATATTATACTCATGATTTCGGAAAATTCGTTCCTGAGCTTTTAAAAATTTCTGAGCAGGTTAGAGAAATTACTTTTGGAGGTGAAGGAAATGAGTAAGGACATGTCATACAGTGGCGTTATGTCAAGAAGAAATGAGATAATGAAAAATGCTATTGGCATAGATTACACTACTTTTGAAAGTGGCTCTTTATCTTTCGACTATGAAAAAATGATGAGAGAAACTGGATACACCTTAGAAGAAATGCAAAAGATCCAGTACTCTACAGGAGTAGGAAGAACTCCAGTTTTAGAGCTTAGAAATATAACAGCTTTGGCAAGAAAATATGCAGCGCCAGGAAAAGGAGCTAGAATATTTATAAAAGATGAAGCTGGAAATCCGTCTGGAAGTTTTAAAGCTAGAAGAGCTGCTAATGCTGTATATCATGCAAAAAAATTAGGATATAAAGGTGTTATAGCTGCCACAAGCGGAAACTATGGTGCGGCAGTTGCTTCACAAGCAGCAATGGCAGGATTAAAGTGTATTATAGTACAAGAATGCTATGACTCAAAAGGAGTAGGCCAGCCTGAGATAATCGAAAAAGCAAGAAAATGTGAAGCACTTGGGGCAGAGGTAGTTCAGCTATCAGTTGGTCCAGAGCTTTTTTATAAATTCTTATCGCTTTTAGAAGAAACAGGATATTTCAACGCTTCATTATATACTCCATTTGGAATAGCTGGAGTAGAGACTTTAGGATATGAGCTTGCAGTTGAATTTAGAGAGGCTTATGGCAAGGATCCAGATGTAGTTGTTTGTTCAAATGCAGGTGGAGGAAATCTTACAGGTACAGCTAGAGGTCTTATTAAAGCTGGAGCACAGTCAGAAGTCGTGGCTGCAAGTGTAAATCTCCAAGGGCTTCATATGGCATCAGATACTCAATTTAATAAGAAATCCTTTACTACTAGCCATACTGGATTTGGTATGCCTTTTGCAACATGGCCTGATAGATCAGATGTTCCAAGATCAGCGGCGAGGCCACTTCGCTACATGGATAGATATGTAACGGTTAATCAAGGTGAAGTTTTTTATATCACAGAGACACTTGCTAGTTTAGAAGGACTTGAAAAAGGACCTGCAGGGAATACTGCATTAGCAGCAGCTTTTTCTTTAGCACAAGAAATGGATAAGGACCAGATAATTGTAGTACAAGAAACTGAATACACTGGTGCTGGTAAGCATATTCAGCCTCAACTAGCTTTTGCTAGAGATAATGGAATAGATATTAAATTCGGTAACCCAAAAGAAGAAATTGCTGGAATAAACATTATACTTCCAGAAAATCCTGGCATGATAAAAGCAGTTGACCATGATATGAATAAACTTAGAAAATCACTGATAAAAAATGCATTAGCTAATTATCCTGATGCAAAATTAGATGATTCTGACATTGATTTCCTAGTTAAGGAAACTAAATCAGATACAGAATTTGTTAAAGCTACTATTAAAGAAATAAAGGGTTAATAAAATAGTTTTTATTTTAGGGAGGATTAGAATGAAAAGAGCAGACGATTTTCAACAAAGAAGAGCTCATTTAGCTAACTTAAGCGACGAAGAGCTTCAAGCAAGATTTTGGGAAATGGCAGAAAAAATAGTTGATCCATTATTGGATTTAGGGAAAAAGAATACAACTCCTTCAATTGAAAGATCTGTACTTCTTCGTATGGGATTCTCATCTTTAGAAGCTAAAGCAATAGTAGATAAAACTATGGATAGAGGGCTTATGGGAAAAGGTGCTGGTCATATAGTTTACAAAATAGCGAAAGAAAAAAATATCTCTGTTAGAGAAGCTGGACTTGCATTAAGTGAAGGCAAGTACTGGGATGATGCTATTCAAATTTTCAAAGGAGGAGTAAAATAATGGAAAAAGATCTACAGTTAAGAGTTAATGAAAAACTTGACGTTGAAAATATATTAAAAGACCTTGATAAATATACTCCAAAAAGAAGAGGTTGGACATGGAGACAACCAGCTGAAAATCTTCAAATGGGACCTTTTATTTATAAAGATGCTTCTACTCCTTTAGAAAATAGTGTTGCACTACCATCAGCAAAATATTTTGGTGATATCGATCCACAACCACTTCCAGTAATCACAACAGAGATTGCTTCAGGAAGATTTGAAGACGATATTAGACGTATGAGAATGGCTGCTTGGCATGGAGCTGACCATATAATGGTTATCCGTACAGCTGGACAATCTCACTACGATGGTTTAATTGAAGGAACTCCTCAAGGGATTGGTGGAGTACCTATAACTAGAAAGCAAGTTAGAGCTCAGCGTAAAGCACTTGATTTAATTGAAGAAGAAGTAGGAAGACCAATTAACTATCATTCATATGTTTCTGGAGTTGCAGGTCCTGATATAGCAGTTATGTTTGCTGAAGAGGGAGTTAATGGAGCTCACCAAGATCCACAATACAACGTACTATACAGAAATATTAATATGATTCGTTCTTTTATAGATGCTTGCGAATCAAAAACTATCATGGCTTGGGCTGATATGGCTCAGATAGATGGAGCGCATAATGCAAACGCTACAGCTAGAGAAGCTTGGAAAGTAATGCCTGAACTTATGGTTCAGCATGCTTTAAACTCAATATTCTCGCTTAAAGTTGGAATGAAAAAATCAAATATCTGCTTATCTACAGTTCCTCCTACTGCTCCACCAGCACCGTCTATGTATTTAGATTTACCATATGCAGTGGCTTTAAGAGAGATGTTTGAAGGATATAGAATGAGAGCACAGATGAATACAAAGTATATGGAAGCATCTACTAGAGAAGCTACTGTAACTCATGTTCTAAATCTTCTTATATCTAAACTTACAAGAGCAGATATTCAATCTACAATTACTCCTGACGAGGGAAGAAACGTTCCTTGGCATATATACAATATAGAAGCTTGCGATACAGCAAAACAAGCTCTAATTGGTATGGATGGATTAATGGATATGGTTCAGCTTAAAAGAGAAGGCGTTCTTGGCGACACAGTAAGAGAGCTTAAAGAAAGAGCTGTTCTATTTATGGAAGAAATAATTGAAGCTGGCGGATACTTCAATGCTGTTGAGCAAGGATTCTTCGTTGATTCAGGGTACTATCCAGAAAGAAATGGCGATGGAATCGCAAGACAAATAGATGGAGGAATTGGTGCAGGAACTGTATTTGAGAGAGATGAAGACTATATGGCTCCAGTTACAGCTCACTTCGGATACAACAATGTTAAGCAATACGACGAGGCATTAGTATCTGAACCTTCAAAGTTAATCGATGGTTGTACTTTAGAAGTACCAGAAAAAATCGTATATATTGATGAGCTAGATGAAAATGATAACGTTAACGTTAGAATGGAAGAAACTAAAGAATTCAGACATTCATCAATGATTAAACCTGAGGTAGAATGGCAAGCAGATGGTACAGTTCTTTTAACTATGTTCCTTCCAACTAGTAAAAGAATTGCTGAATTTGCTGCTATAGAATTTGCTAAAAAGATGAACTTGGAAGAAGTTGAAGTTATTAATAGAGAAGTAATGCAAGAAGCTGAAGGAACTAGAATAGAGCTAAAAGGAAGAGTTCCATTTAGCATAGATATCAACAGCCTTGTTATTCCTCCAGAGCCAGAAATACTTTCTGAAGATGAAATAAGAGAAGATATCGAAAAAACTCCACTTAAAATAGTTGCGGCAACTGTTGGAGAAGATGAGCATTCAGTTGGTCTAAGAGAAGTAATAGATATTAAACATGGCGGTATTGAAAAATACGGTGTTGAAGTTCATTATCTAGGAACATCTGTACCTGTTGAGAAGCTAGTAGATGCTGCTATAGAATTAAAAGCAGATGCTATATTAGCTTCAACTATTATCAGTCATGATGATATCCATTATAAAAATATGAAGCGCATTCATGAGCTAGCTGTAGAAAAAGGTATCCGTGATAAGATTATGATCGGATGCGGAGGAACTCAGGTTACTCCAGAGGTTGCAGTTAAGCAAGGCGTGGATGCTGGATTTGGTAGAGGTTCAAAAGGTATTCATGTTGCAACTTTCCTTGTTAAGAAAAGAAGAGAGATGAGAGAAGGGAAATAATGAAAATCGATGTTTTAGTTGCTGAAATAGGTTCAACAACGACAGTCGTAAATGCCTTCAATAATATAAATAGTCCTGACCCAGTTTTTCTGGGTCAAGGACAAGCACCTACTTCAGTTTTAGAAGGTGATGTTAGAATTGGATTAAATAGTGCTATTGATGATTTGGCTGAGAATTTAAATGCTCAGTCAATTGAATATACAGAAATGATTGCTACCTCTAGTGCGGCTGGAGGACTTAAAATGACAGTTCATGGACTTGTATATGACATGACTGCAAGGGCAGCTAAAGAAGCTGCGCTTGGAGCAGGGGCAATTATTCATCAAGTTACTGCTGGTAAGCTAAGACGTACAGATTTGAAAAAAATCGAAGAAATTCATCCAAATATAATTTTGCTAGCAGGTGGAGTGGATTATGGAGAGAGAGATACAGCTATTTATAATGCAGAATTATTAGCAGGTCTTAATTTGCCTATTCCACTTATTTATGCAGGAAATGTTGAAAATCAAGAAGAAATCAAATTAATATTTGAAGGTACAAATTACAAACTTTATATTGTGGATAATGTATATCCTAAAATAGACGAGCTTAATGTTGAACCTACAAGAAAAGTTATTCAAGATGCATTTGAAGAGCATATCATTCATGCACCAGGTATGGAACACGTTAGAGACCTAGTTAATGGTCCAATTATTCCAACACCTGGAGCAGTAATGGAAAGCTCAAAATTATTGTATGAAAAAATTGGCGATGTAATGGTTCTAGATGTAGGAGGAGCTACTACAGATTTGCATTCTGTAACTAAGGGTTCGGAAGAGGTAGAAAGAATTCTTGTGAGTCCAGAACCTCTTGCAAAGAGAACAGTTGAAGGCGATTTGGGAGTATTTGTAAATATGCCTAATATTGTTAAACAAATTGGCAAAGAAATACTTGAAAAAGAGCTGGGTTTAAATATTGACAATATAATGCAAACCTATAAGGCTATACCTAAGAACCCTGATGAAGTGAAATTTGTCGAAAGACTGACAAAAGAAGCTGTTTTAAGAGCTGTGGAAAGACATGCTGGCAAAATCAGAAATGTTTATGGACCTTCGGGTAGATCATCTCTGGCAGAAGGTAAAGATTTATCGGAAGTTAGGTATATTGTAGGAACAGGTGGAGCATTAACTAGACTTCCTAATAGAGTATCAATAATTGAGTCAATCGCTAAAAATAATCACACTGGTCTTTTACTATTTCCTACTGCTGAAGCAGAAATATTAATTGACAATCATTATATAATGGCATCTTTAGGAGTTCTTTCTAAGGTGCACAAGGATGCTGCATTTAAGCTTATGTGTGATAGCTTAGAAATTGACGAAAAATACTTTTTAAAAGGAGAAGAAGATGTATCCTAAAATTACAATAGATATTAATAAACTAAGAGATAATGCTACCTTCATTAAAAATCTTTGCGAAAAAGGGGGATGCAAAACAGCTTTAGTAGTAAAGTCTATGTGTGCAAATCATGACATAGTTAAAGAGCTAGATTCGGTAGAAGTTGACTATTTCGCGGATTCGAGAATCCAAAATTTAAAGAAGCTTAAAGATTTAAAAACAAAAAAAATGCTACTTCGCATTCCTATGCTTTGTGAGGTTGAAGATGTAGTTAAGTATGCTGACATAAGCATGAATTCAGAATTAGATACCTTAAAGGCTTTGAATAAAGCTGCTAAGACTCTTAATAAAGTACACTCAGTTATTATTATGGTAGATTTAGGAGACTTAAGAGAAGGTTATTTTGAAGCTGAAGATTTGAAAGAAAACATTAAAGAAATTATTAAACTTGAGAATATAGAAATAAAAGGAATAGGAGTTAATCTCACTTGTTATGGCGCCGTTATTCCTAAAAATGATAATCTATCTAGATTATGTGATATTGCAGATGAACTAAGAACAGAATTTAATCTAGAGCTTCCAATTGTTTCTGGTGGAAATTCTAGCTCTATTTATCTTATTGATAAAGGCGAACTTCCTGAAGGAATTACAAATCTCCGTGTGGGAGAGTCTATGCTTCTAGGTAGAGAAACCGCTTACGGCGAAGACATTATCGGTATGAATAACGATGTCTTTGAACTTAAGTGCCAGATTGTAGAGCTTAAAGAAAAACCATCACTTCCAATTGGAGAAATTGGTGTTGATGCTTTTGGAAATAAACCATATTACGAAGATAAAGGAATTAGAAAAAGAGCTATATTAGCCATTGGACAACAAGATACAGACATTTCTTCGCTTATGCCAATAGATGATAAGCTTGAAATTCTAGGAGCTAGCTCTGATCATTTAATAGTTGATGTTTCTGACAGCAACACTTCATATAAGGTTGGAGATATAATAACTTTTAGAATGGGTTATGGAGCTCTTTTAAAAGGATTTACAAGCGAATATATTGAAAAAGAACTTCTTTAAGATAAAAAAATTACAAATAAAAAGACAAGAGCGATTCTTGTCTTTTTATTTTGAAAATATAATGAAATATTAGTTACATCCACTACAGCTTGAGCAACCACTTTGCTCGCCAGTATTTGAAGGCTGAACAAAGATACCAGTATTTCCATTTTCATTGAAATATTCTATTTCAAATGTTCCAAATTGATCGTTTAAAGACTTTTCAACTAAAAAATTAAAATCTTCTACATTAGTTACTAAATCTTCATCTTTTTGCTCATCCAGAGCAAGGTTAAATGATGGGCCGCCTCATCCCATTCCAGATAGAAATACTCTTATAGAGTTGCTTTCTAATTTTTTTGATTGAAGTATATTTCTCAGCTCAGTTAGAGCTTCGGTACTAATACTGATTGCTTTCATAAAAGACCTCCTAATCGATAGATAAGATTAATTAAAATCATAAAATAATTTTATAGCAAAATGAATAAAAAGTAAATAGTTAATATTACTAAATATTAAAATATATAGATATAACGATATAAATTGAATTAATGGGGTTGGGTTATAGCAATAAATTTGATATGATAAAGATATAAACTACAAGGAGGAGATAGGATGGTTTTTAGAATTTTATTGTATGTTTCTTTAATGTTTGTGGGCGTACTAGTTGGTAGGAGTGGAAAGTTAAGCTCTAAAATCCTGAATAAATTAGATTTAATACAACTCATTTGTCTTTTATTCTTATTATTTGCTATGGGTATCAGCATGGGAACCGATGAAAAAGTAATGAGTTCATTTTCTACTATTGGACTTAAATCAGCTGCATTTGCAGTATTTTCAATAATATTTAGCGTTTTCTTTGTACTAATTTTCAACAAAGTGCTTACATTAACGTTTTCTAGCAAAAAGGAAGTTCAGAAAGCAGGTGAAGGCTTTGACATTTAAAATAATACTTGCAGTAGTTTTAGGGATTTTTACAGGTAAATTTTTTGCAGGTGATTCTGTAGGACTTATAACAAATTTTATGGATATAGGATTATGTGCTTTATTATTCTTCGTAGGGATAGATATTGGAAAAAATAAAGATGTAATTTCACAAATAAAAGAAATCGGTATAAAAGCTATATCTACTCCAATACTTGTTGCATTTGGCAGTATTATTGGAGCGGTAGTATGTGGACTAATTTTTGGATACAATGTCAATGAATCAGCGGCAATAGGAGCTGGTTTTGGTTGGTATTCTTTATCTGCTATTATAATAGCTCCATATTCATCTGAGCTTAGTGCTTTATCATTTATGACAAATGTCAGTAGAGAGATTTTGGCAATTATGAGTATTCCACTTGTTGCTAAATACATAGGATTTAATGAGGCAGTAGCTCCAGCTGGGGCAACTGCCATGGATACGACTTTGCCAATTATATCCAAAGCTACTGATGGAAAAACTGCAATTATTGCTTTTGTAACAGGGTTAATACTTTCAATACTAGTTCCTATTCTTGTTCCGATTTTTATTGGACTTTAATATATTGATTAAAATAGAAAAGGATAATTTCTATTATGATTTATTAATCTATAGAAATTATCCTTTAATTTATATTACTCTTCTATCCTGTACAACAAGATTTCCATTTTTATATACTTCCTTAACATGGTTAACCCCAAAGTGATATAGTATATAGTCTATATTTGGAGCATCGAAGACTACGATGTCAGCGTTTTTACCAACTTCAAAGCTTCCAGTTTCATGTCCTCTTCCTAAGCTATGAGCACCATTAATTGTTACTGCATTAAACACTTCAATTGGACTCATTTTCATAGCAAGGCTACCTAACTGCATTATAAGTTGGATGTTTTCTGTTGGGCAGCTTCCAGGATTGTAGTCAGTTGAAAGAGCAACAGCCAAATTATTTTCAATCATTTTTCTAGCATCGGCATACGATGTTTTCATTAAACTGAAAGTAGTTCCCGGAAGAAGGTTGGCAATTACATTATTTTTTGCCATTAAAGAAATACCTTCATCAGAAGCTGCCATAAGATGCTCAGCGCTATGTGCTCCCATTTCAGCAGCAAGTTCTGCTCCACCAAGCGACACTATTTCATCTGCGTGGATTTTTATTTTTAGATTATTTTCTTTAGCGCACTTTAGTATTCTTCTAGTCTGTTCTACACTAAACACTCCGTGCTCACAAAATACATCACAGAATTCTGCTAGTGAATGTTTTGATACTTCAGGAATCATAAATTCTGTAAGTTCTTTTATGAACTCTTCTGGGTTTTCTTTGAGCTGAGTAGGAATAGCATGTGCTCCCATAAAAGTTGAAACTACTTCTACTGGATGATCTTCATTTAATTTTTTTGCGACTTTAAGTTGTTTTTCTTCAGTTTCCCATTCTAAACCATATCCACTTTTTGCTTCTACTGTAGTAGTACCATGAATAAGCATTGTATCTAAGCTTTTTTTAGCTTTAGTATACAATTCATCAAAGGTAGAAGTTTTTGTAGAGTTTACTGTACTTAGTATTCCGCCACCTGCAGCTAGGATATCGAGATAGCTTACACCGTTAAGCTTCATACTAAATTCATTTTCTCTACTTCCACCGTGAACTAAATGTGTATGAGAATCTATTAATCCAGGAGTAACAGTAAGTCCTGATAAATCTCTTTTTTGGGTTTCATTAGAAATTAGAGATTCTGGCACCTCACCTTCACCTATAGCTTGAATTTTTCCAGCTTTTATAGCGATATACGCATTATGCATTATTTTAGCTGTATTCATAGCCTGTCCTCTTAGGGGCTCATTGTTATCAATAGGGCAGAACAATTCTCCTATATTATATAAAATTAAATCAGCAGACATTATATTCACCTCGATTATATTTTAAGTCTATCGTGAATTGATACCAATACTTCGTTTTTAAGATTTGTAACCTCTGACAATAATTGATTGCACTCTAGCTCTAATTTTTTCGCTCTTTCAATATCCATTACAGAGCCTAGATTAATTTTTACATTCAAAATTGCACCCTCGGCTCCAGTAGCACACATTAAATACCCTACACCTACATCGGTCAAAGCATTTTCGTTGCCATATTTATATATAGGATACATTTTTTTCATTGCTTCTAAAGAGAGTAATGCAACCCTATGAGGGACATCTATTGATTGCCATGTTGCATTATCGATAGCATCTTTTCTAAGAGCTTTTTCTTCATCAGTCTCTTTTGGCATTTTCATTGCTTTTACAACTTCATTAAAGGCTTCAGTATCTTTATCTACCAGTGATAGCATCTCATCTTTAATTTCTTTAAGCGCTTCAAAACTGGTTTTTACCTCTAATTTTATGTTTTCTTCATTAAGCTCATATTTCTTTTTGCCAAAGCTTAAATTAGCCATCATTCTCGATAAGCATATTCCAACTAGTGAACTATATGCTGAGCATGAACCACCACCAGGGGCTGGAGATAATGATTCGACTTCATCTGCAAAATCTTTAAGATTCATATCTATAAGCTTCATTTATTCCACCTACTCCCATATTCTTGTTTCTAAAACTTGATCCATAGAGAAGTTGTCTAACTTAAGATGATAAATAGCTGTATCTATAAGTGCTTTCATTGGAACTAAACCAACTATCTCAGAGTCAGTAACGCTAACGCCGTAACGATGAGCTTCTCTTTCTACCATGTCAAAAACTCTAAAAATAGTAGTGTAATCAGGATTAACTAAGTTCATTGATACTTGAGCTTTTCCTGTTTCTTCAATTAGAAGACCCATTGCTTTACAAAATACAAATCCACCTTTAGCGCTTCTTATTACATTGGCAATATTCTTTGCTATTTTTACGTCATCTGTAGATAAGTTAATATTATATGCAATTAGTGGAGGTCTAGCCCCAACTGCAACCATTCCAGCTTTTGGATTGAATTCGTTAGGTCCATAGTCTGGAATCCACATATCTTCTTTAATTTTTTCAGCCATAACCTCGTATTGACCTCTTCTTATATCGGCTAAATTTTGTCTATGTGGAGCTGAAGCAGAGTTTTCGTATAATGTAACATGCATGTTGCATTCATTTGCTATACTTTCAGCTAATTTTTTTGATAACTCTATTGTTTCTTCTATAGTGATGTCTTTGATAGGAATCAGGGGCATTACATCAACCGCGCCCATTCTTGGATGGCCACCGGTATGTGTTGACATATCGATTAATTCTGTTGCAGCTTTTGCTAGCTTTAAAGCAGCTTCAGCTACAGCATTAGGCTCTCCTAAAAATGTTATAACAGAACGATTGTGATCTTTATCAGAAGAGTAGTCTAAAAGCTTAACTCCTTTTGTTGTTCTGATAGCATCTACAATTTTTTCTACTTTTTCTAAATCTCTTCCTTCGCTTATATTAGGTACACATTCTAAAATTGCTGGCATATTATCACCTCATAAATTTTTATTATCTGCATATTTAAATTAACATAAAACCCAAAAAATATAAAGTATAAATAGCAGATTAGGAAAGAAATATTTTATTATTGTAAATTTTCTGCAAGATAAATGTCATAATATTTTATATATTACAATAATTGCATAATCGTATAAAGTATTTGTTTATTAATCAATATAATGATATAATCTCAAGAGAGTAGACTGAGCAGTCGCGTGATTAAGTTCACGAGGAAAGTCCGAGCTCCATAGGGTAAGGATGCCAGGTAATGCCTGGTGGAGGCAACTCCAAGGATAGTGCAACAGAGATAAACCGCCATTATGGTAAGGGTGGAAAGGTGGGGTAAGAGCCCACCAGCAGTTAGGTAACTAACTGGCTATGTAAACCCCATCCGGAGCAAGACCAAGCAGGGGCCGATATAAAGATAACCCGTCTTTGTCCCGTAGGTAGGTCGCTAGAGGCTACTGGCGACAGTAGTCGTAGATAGATGACTGTTCAAGACAGAACTCGGCTTATAGGTCTACTCGTATAATTACAAAAATAAAAATCCATTAAGAACAGAAAATTTCTGCTTCCATAATGGATTTTTTCATGTTTATTATCTTGAATTTAAATCTACATAGTTTATGTTTTTGTCTATGCTTTTGTAAGCTGGTCTCATTATTTTTTTGTCACTTATGATTTGTTCGATTCGATGAGCGCACCAACCAGAAATTCTAGAGGTAGCAAATAGGGCGGTATACAAATCATATGGGATATTTAGCAGCTCATATACAAAACCTGAATATAAGTCTACATTTGCAGAAATTACGGCATCTTCGCCTTTAAAGGTTTTATATATTTCTTTTGAAAGCTCTTCTATATTAGTGTAAAGTTCATATTCTTTTAAACTATCTTTTTCGCATGCAAGTTCTTTGGCTTTCTTTTTCAATAATTCAGCTCTTGGATCCGAAAGAGTATACACTGCATGGCCCATGCCATAAATTAGACCGGAATTATCAAAAGCATCTTTTTTTAGAATTTTAACTAAGTAATCCTTTAATAAGTTTTTATCTGACCAATTATTTACATTTTCCTTTATATCAGCTACCATATCTCTTACCTTAAGATTTGCTCCTCCGTGTTTTGGTCCTTTAAGAGAACCGACTGCAGTAGCAATAGCTGAATATGTATCGGTTCCGCTTGAAGATACGACATGAGTAGCAAAGGCTGAATTGTTTCCTCCACCATGTTCAGCGTGTAAAACAAGGCTTAAATCTAAAGTTTCTGCTTCTGTTTTTGTATACTTGCTATCAGGACGAATCATATGAAGAATATTTTCTGCTGTACTTAAATCTTTTCTTGGTGAATGGATAAATAAGCTGTTATCATAAAAATAGTGTGATTTAGCTTGATAGCCATAGGAAATAATAGTAGGAAATTTTGCTATCAAGTTTAAAGATTGCTTAAGAACATTTCTTACACTTAAGTCTTCAGGATTATCATCGCTTGAATATAAAACAAGGACACTTCTTTGCAATTTATTCATGATGTTTGAGCTAGGTATTTTTAAAATCATATTTTCAGTAAAGTGTTTCGGAAGACATCTCATTTCAGAAAGCAACTTGTTAAAATCATCTAGCTCAGTTTTGTTTGGAAGTTTTCCAAATAAAAGCAAATAAGTGGTTTCTTCAAAACCCATACGATTATCTTTTTGAAATCCATCTACAATCTCTTCGACATTGATTCCTCTATAAAAAAGTTTACCTTCTTTTGGGATTTTTTTATCATCAATAAGTTTATAACCTTCCACAGAACCAATTTTAGTAAGTCCTACTAGAACACCAGTGCCATTTGAATTTCTAAGACCTCTTTTTACATTATATTTATCATAAAGCTCTGGTTCTATTAGGCTATTACTTTCTGTTAATATAGCTAGTTTATCAATTGCTGTTTCCATTTTTATTCCTCCAATTGAATTAAAGAGTTTGAATTGTTTCTATAACTTTTTGTGTAAAATCCGATGTTGATAGGTTGCCACCTAAATCGTATGTGAAATTATCTTCATAACATAAGACCTCATTAAGAGCATTCTTTAATTTCTTTGCTGCTAAGTTTTCACCAATATAATCTAGCATCATAGCTGCACTTAGTGCTAATGCTGTAGGATTAGCTTTGTTAGCTCCTGCTATATCTAGAGCACTTCCGTGTACAGCTTCAAATAATGCAATATCTTTTCCTATATTTGCACTTGGAACAAGGCCGAGGCCTCCAATTAAGCCGGCACATAAATCTGAGAGAATATCGCCATACAGGTTGGATGTTAAAATAATTTGATATCTAGAAGGATTTAAAACTAACTGCATACACATATTGTCAATTAGCAATTCCTCTAGCTCTATATTTGGATAATCTAATGCCACTTCTCTGACTGTATTTAAAAATAGACCATCTGTTAACTTCATTATATTTGCTTTTGTTACAACAGTAACTTTGGTTTTATTCATGCTTTGAGCATATTTGAAAGCTTCATGTGCAATTTTAAGTGTTGCTGATTTAGTAATTATTTTTAAGCTATGGCATTCATTATCGCTTATTTTTTCTTCTATTCCAGCATATAAATCTTCAGTGTTTTCTCTAAATATAACCAAGTCAATATTTTTATATTTGCTATCTATAACGCCTAGATTTTTTACAGGGCGGATATTTGCATATAGATTATATTTTGTTCTAAGAGTTACATTGATGCTTTTGAATCCATAGCCGATAGGTGTAGTTATAGGACCCTTTAAAACAATTTTATTTGTTTCAATACTGTTTAATGCAGATTCTGGCAAAAGTTCACCTGTATTATTATATGTATTAAGCCCTGCACTAACTATTTCCCATTCGATTGGCAAATTAAGTGAGTCAACCATCTGAATAACACTTTGAGTAACTTCTTCTCCTATTCCGTCTCCAGGAATAACTGTAATTTTGTACAAGGCAATCCCTCCGTTATATATTTCATTTAGATTATTAGAAATGATTATATTACTATAAAAATTAAAAATCAATACATTTTTTCGTAAAATTGCAATTTATATTATTCGATATGCAAAATTTATTTTTTATGATTATTCTGTATACACAACGATAACATTATTATTTGTTTATATTTAAGGTATAAACCTAAAATTAATTTATCTGAATAACGAAAATTTAATATTAATAAATGCAATTATTGATTCAAAAATTGCATTTATTAAATTTTAAAATAATATTGTATACAAGAATTAAGTATTAAATTCTTTACTCATTTCAGTCTTATAATGTTATAATCTATCTATTATGTTATATAAAATAATTTATTAATTTATAGTGAAAATAAAGAGTTTCTAAAGGAGAATTGCCATGATTGAATTTTTAAAATCACATAATGTAGATGAAAAATTAATAGAAGACTTACTTCATTTTAGAAAATTTTATGATAATAAAGAAGAAAACCTTTTAAGAATCCCAAAACCAAGATTTTACTACTATGGAAGAGAAGTTTGGAATATGGCTATAGCTGCATTGTTAGAAGGAGAGCACATTTTAATTAGTGGACCAAAAGCCACAGGTAAGAACGTACTTGCTGATAATCTTGCTTGTGCATTTAATAGGCCTGCGTGGACAGTTTCTTTTCATGTTAATACTGATAGCTCGGCATTAATTGGAACAGATACCTTTGTAGATAATAGAGTTGATCTTAGAAAGGGTTCGGTTTATCAATGTGCTGAGAATGGAGGATTTGGAATTTTTGATGAAATAAATATGGCTAAAAATGATGCAGTAGCTGTACTTCACTCAGCGCTTGATCACAGAAGAATAATAGATGTGCCTGGATACGATAAGATATATCTTAATGAAGCTACCAGATTTATTGGGACTATGAATTATGGATATGCTGGAACAAAAGAATTGAACGAAGCTCTAGTATCTCGTTTTATGGTTATTGACATACCGCCTATGACAAAGTCTAAATTAACGAAAATATTGCTATCTGAATTTCCTAATCTAAATGAAGAATATTTAGAGCAGTTCAGTGGATTATTTTTGGATTTACAGCTCAAATCTCAAAATTCTGAGATATCAACTAAAGCAGTTGATCTTAGAGGTTTGATAGGAGCGTTGCGAACAATCAATAGAGGACTTGAGCCATTGCTTGCAGTAAAAATGGGTATACTTGGTAAAACTTTTGATGAGTTTGAAAAAGAAATCATTTCTGATGTAATTGAACTAAGAATACCTAAATCTTTAGGGAAAGAAGATATTTTTAGATTGTAGTAACTGCGAAAGAGGATGGATTATGGAAGATAATAATTTATTGAGACGAGAATCTGAAGAAAGGTTTTCGAATGTTGTATGGACTATTTCTGAGAAATATTCTATAGACCCTGATTTTACACTTGTAAAATTCACTGGAGATAGGAAAATAGATTTATATAATAATACTGTTTTAGGCGGAATTTATAGATTCTTTGATTATGAGATGATATATTCATATATTAATAAAATTAAGGTTGAAATTTCAGATCCTAAACCGTTTTTTCAAATTGCGGTACTTGTCTTAGAAGAAAATGTAATTAGTAATATAGAAATATCAAGACCCGCTATAAAAAAACTAAAAGAAGATGTATATAAAAAAATATTAAGTAGTTTCTTTTTTAATAAACCAAAGGATTCAGCAGATGAAATTAGATTTGCTTATTATTCTAGGAAGATTGGAAAATCTCCAGCAGTAAATTCAAAAGTATATAAGTTAGTTAAAGAAATTGATAAAGGTAAATCCATAAGTTCTACTATTGAGCTGATTGAATTTTTAAGTAAAATATTTCAAGACTACTTCCATTTTGAAAGCTATTTTGACAATGAAAATATAGCTCCTGAGGAAAAAGAAGCATTAAGTGATAATACTGATACCACAACTAAGGATTCGCCAAATTCATATTTATATGATGAATTACAGGAAGAATATGTTTCGGCAGAATATAACCCAAATGCAAGTAAAATAGACCCTAAGGATGGATATGAGTTTGAAGATAATAAAATGAACTTTAATATTAATCCAGAGGTATACAACAAACTCACAGATAAAATTGAGCAGTATTACGGGGCATCAATAGTGTCTTTTGATGAACTTAGAAAACTAGAAAAAAAAATCTGTACTGGAATGCATAAAGGATGCCATATTCACATAACAGATGGAAATTTTAAGCTCAGTCATATTAATAATTACAGAGTCAAGTATGTAAAAAAACAAAAAGAAAAGAATATGATTGATTATAACGATCACTATAGAGTTTACAACAGAAATATAAGTAAGTTAAAAGATATAATTCAAAGAACCATACTAAGAGATACTGAATATAGTAAAAATATATCAGATAATGGAATGCTTAGAGGAGATATAATATGGAAAATTAAATATCTAAATAATTCCAAGGTGTTTGAAAAAGAGGTCAAAGAGGATATTGGAGATTTTGCTGTGGACATACTTCTTGATTCAAGCGGTTCTCAAATGGAGCGCCAAAGCCGAGTAGCTTCGCAAGGGTATGTTATCTCACAAGCTTTGTCTCTTGTTAATATACCAAATAGGGTGCTAAGTTTTAATAACTTTTTAGATTTTACTATTATAAGAAGATTCAGAGACTATAATGATCCAATTATAAAAAATAAAAATATTTTTGAATACTATGCTACTGGAAGTAACCGAGATGGATTGGCTATAAGAGCAGTAGTTGAATCATTAGAAAAAAGACCTGAGGAGCATAAAATTTTAATTGTACTAAGTGACGGAAAACCAAATGATGTAAAGGTTACTAAAACCTCTTCTTTAGCTTTTAATAGAGATGCAGATTATAAAGGTATAAAAGCTGTAAAGGATACTGCTCATGAAGTGAGAAAAGCTAGAATGAAAGGTATAGCAGTGCTTGGTGTATATACTGGTGAAATAGAGGATTTGGACGCAGAAAAATTGATTTATGGCAAAGACTTTGCATATATTCATTCTATTGATAGATTTTCTGAAATAGTAGGGCTATATTTAAAAAGGCAAATTAATAATATGATTAATTAACTGATTCAATATTTATTATTGTATGGTTGTCATTTTTACTGATAACCATATTTTTTTTGGCTAAGTCAATATCCATATTTACAAAGCTGGAAAAAATATCTATATCCTTAAGCAGGTGTATGCAAATTGTCATGTTCTGATTTGTTATTCTTAGTAAGATGGCATAAATATGAGTAAATTGTATCCTATCGAAAATTTTAAAATCAGATACATTCAAATCTATAAGTCCGTTTTCGATAGGGATGATTATATCTTGGTCCATACCATCTTCTCTAATTATTCTATAATCTACTTTTATGTTAATGTTTTTATTATACATTTGGCTCTCCTTAAAATTTTAGGTGTATTATATCATAGTATATTAACTATTCACATATAAATATGAATTTTGAAAGATAATAATCATTTTTTTAATATAATGATAGAAGTCTTGTATATTGTTGAGAATATAGTATAATGAAATTATATCATATGAGGAGGTATTTATTAATGGAGTATTCTAAGAAGTATTCGGCTATTGAGCCCTCAATAACATTAGCTATAAGTGCGAAAGAGAAAAAAATGAAATCTGAAGGGATAGACATTATAGGCTTTAGCGTTGGAGAACCTGATTTTAAAACACCAGAAAATATTAGAAAAAAAGCAATAGATTCTATAGAAAATGACCCAATAGGTTATACTGCAGCAGATGGAATGCCAAATTTAAAAAAATCAATTATTAAAAAATTAAAAAATGACAATGGATTAGATTATGAATCTGGACAGATTGTGGTTTCAAATGGAGCAAAGCATTCTTTACATAATGCAATTGAAGCTATTGTTAATCCTGGGGATGAAATCATTGTACCTTCTCCATACTGGGTGAGCTATATTGAGCTAATTAATATGTCAGGAGCAAAGCCTGTAATAATTGAAGGATTAGAAGAAAATGAGTTTAAAATAACAGCTGCTGATATTTCTTCTGTGATATCTGATAAAACAAAAGCTATTATAATCAACTCCCCATCAAATCCTACAGGTGCAGTCTATACTAGAGATGAGCTTATGAAAATCGCTGACTTAGCTATTAAAGAAGATTTAATAGTGATATCTGATGAGATTTATGAAAAATTAATTTATGATGGTGAGCATATTAGTATTGCATCATTTTCTGAAGAAATAAAAGAAAGAACTATTGTTATAAATGGTATGTCAAAAGCATATGCGATGACTGGATGGAGAATAGGATACACTGCATCAAACAAAGAAATTGCATCAATTATGAGCAATATGCAAAGTCATGCTACATCAAATCCTAATACTGTAGCTCAGTACGCTAGTATTGAAGCTTTAGAAGGAGATACTTCATCAATCGATAATATGAAAGCAGAGTTTAATTTAAGAAGAGATTTGATGGTTTCACTAGTTAATGAAATTCCTCTATTAAGTTGTAAAAAGCCTAAGGGTGCGTTTTATGTTATGGTCAATATTTCTAATGCTATTGGTAAAAAAATTAAGAATATAGAAATAAAAGGATCCATGGATTTTGCAAATTTATTGCTAGAAGAAGCTCAAGTAGCAGTAGTTCCAGGTATAGCATTTGGAGTAGATAATTATGTGAGACTATCATATGCAACATCACAAGAAAAGATTAAAGAAGGTTTAAATAGAATAAAGAAATGCTTAGAATAATATAATAAATTTAGTAATTAATTATTTCTTAATTAAATATAGCCTTGTAAGCCTTTAAAGCTTATAAGGTTTTTATTTTTTTATTTAATAATAACGAATATTAAACTTTTTTTAGTGTTTATTATTTGATATAATACGAATATAAAAGTAATTTTATTGAAGAATTACTGTAATTTTGAAGGGAGAATAAAATGATTAATAGGGAAGTATATCAAAATCCATTAAACGAGCGTTATTCAAGCAAAGAAATGAGTTATATTTTTTCAGATGAAAATAAATTTAAAACATGGAGAAAATTATGGATTGCACTTGCTGAGAGCCAAAAAGAATTAGGACTTAATATTGATGATAATCAAATTCAAAATATGAAAGACTTTGAATCTGATATAAATTACGATGTAGCAAAACAAATTGAAAAAGAGACAAGGCATGATGTAATGTCCCATGTAAAGGCTTTTGGAATACAAGCTGAACTAGCAAAAGGCATTATTCACCTAGGTGCGACTAGCTGCTATGTAGGGGATAACACCGACTTAATTAACATGTTTAAGGCTTTGGAGTTAATTGAAATAAAGCTAGCTTCAGTAATAAATAATTTATCAAAATTTGCAATAGAATATAAGTCTATTCCAACTCTAGGATTCACACATTTTCAAGCAGCACAATTAACAACTGTTGGAAAAAGAGCGACTTTATGGTTATATGACTTGTTGATGGACTTAGAAGAAGTCACCTACAGAAAAAATAAAATATATTTAAGAGGGGTCAAAGGAACTACTGGAACCCAAGCATCTTTCTTAGAATTATTCAATCACGACCATGATAAAGTTAAAGAGCTAGATGAAAAAGTTTGCGAAAAAATGGGTTTCAAAAAGTCATATCCAGTTACAGGACAAACTTATAGTAGAAAAGTAGACTCATATGTACTTTCATCATTATCATCGATAGCCCAAAGTCTTCATAAAATGACAAATGATATAAGATTATTGCAGCATCTTAAAGAGCTAGAAGAGCCTTTTGAATCAACTCAAATAGGATCTTCTGCAATGGCCTACAAAAGAAATCCAATGCGTTCAGAAAGAATATCTTCATTATCAAAATACATAATAAATTTAGCTCAAAACCCAGCTTTAGTTCATTCTACTCAGTGGTTAGAGAGAACTTTAGATGATTCAGCAAACAGACGATTAGCAATTGGTGAAGCATTTTTAGCAACAGATGCTATTTTAGAAATTGCAATTAACGTTACCAATGGTCTTGTTGTGTATGAGAATATGATAAACAGACATATAAATGAAGAACTTCCATTTATGGCTACAGAATATATTCTTATGGAGGCTGTAAAAAAAGGTGGCGATAGACAAGAGCTACACGAAAAAATTAGAGTTTATTCTATGGAAGCAGCAAAAAATGTAAAAATAAATGGTGGACATAATAATCTAATAGAATTATTAGCAAATGATGCTGAATTTAATTTAGACGAAGTTGAGATAAAAAATGTACTTAAAGCTGAGAATTTTATAGGAAGATCAAAAGAACAAGTTGAAGAATTTATTTTAAATGATGTAAATCCGATACTAGAAAAATATAAGAACCTAGTTAAAGATGTAGAGTTAAATGTATAAAGAATAAAAAAATGGCCCTTAATTATAGAAAAATTATGTTAGGGGCCTATTTATTTAAGGATTCAACTAGTTTTTAAATGTACTTTTTAAAGATGTGTTGCCCAACTTAGCTAAAAAATCAGTATACCACCCTGAATTTTTAGACCTTGATTTATGAGTTCCTTCATCAGAATCATCAATAAATCTTAAAATTGAATTTAATATAGTAACATATAAATCAGAAAAATTATTATAATGCGTTAGATAAAGATTCATAAACGCATGAGCCTTTTCTTTTCTAAGCTCTAATTCTAAACGATACCAATAGTCTAAATCTTTACATTTTTGTTCTGCTCTTTTATCATAAAGTCTTAAACCACCAGTTGAATATCTAGAACCAAATTTAAAATTAGTATAAGAAATATTATTAAAAGAACCATAATAAAAAGTAACAGAAGAACGCATTATTTTAGTAGAAACAGAAGTTCCATTATCAATATAATTTTTTACTGATTCAATCATTTGATTAATAGGAATAATTTTGTTAAAATCATCATAAGCAATATCACATCTAGTAACATTGTAATCATATCCATTATTTTTTAGAAAGGAGATGTAATCAACAAAATCAGAAGATTTCAAAAAATTACAACCTTGACCAGAGATATTAATAGTAAGACCATACTCAGGAAAATCAGTATGATAAGAAAAAGTTATAAATTTTTCACCAAGAAAACGATATGAATTGTTATAACCAGCTATAGCACCAGTTTCAAAATGAATAAAATTATCAATTTTAACATCATTATTTCTAACAACATTACAAAAAAAGGATATCATTTCTGTAGGAACTACATTTTTTATATTGATTGTAAGGTAATCAATAAGAAAATAATTCTTCATTTAACAAAACCCCTTTTGGCTAATGATACCCCCTTATAGAGGTGGGGTATCTGTTAATTTTTACATTACTACTACTTTTATTTTTTGTCAATACCTTTTTTTAGGAGTGATTTAAAAAATGGAAAAGAAATTATTCAATAATGCCCTAGATTACTGGAAAAAAGAAGAGGAAGAGCTTGAAAAAATAAAAGATAATTGTCTAAAAGATTTATTTTACATAGAAAAAAGAGAAAAGAAAGTAAAAGAGAGTTTGAAAAAACTTTTAGAGAGAAAAAGATAATGCAGCATAAGCAAGTAAGCCCTCTGCTATGGGCAGAGAGCAATAAAAAGCATGGAAAATCACGTAGAAAAAAGCAAGGGTAAAATGCACGCACAAGTGCGCCCTTGCTTTTTTAGTAACTTAAAACGTTAAAAATGATGTATTATAAAACGTTATGAAGTCTTTTTATTTTCAGGAAATTCAACAACTTTATTAAAACTTTCCATTTGCTCTATAAAATTCGCAGACCCGACAGTCGCAGGCTTGCACGCTACGCTATCCTGCGTCTGCATGTCCGCAAACTTTTTATAAGAATCGTAAACTTTACTTAATTTTTTAGAATACCAATAAAATCTATGACCCATTTTTTCACGAGTAGCACACCAGGTACTTATTTGAATAAACAATTCAATTCCAAAAATTAACCTTAAGAAGAAAGCAATCAAGAAACCAGTATCGCCATTATTACGAAGCTTCCTATGGATGTTCTTATATTCAACAAGATATCTGATATCATGAACAAGCATACGATCGTACTGGGTAACAAAGTAAACATCATAACCTAAATGACGATGCTGAGAGAAGAAAGTAAGCCAGTCCTTAACATAATCAGGGTTTTCAGTTCTCATTCTTTTACACACAGTAGGAGAAAGAAGTTCCTGAATTTCATCAAATACTATAAGTGTCTGTCCTTCAATTCCTTTTTTATGATATTTCTTAGCATATTCAAAGAGATAATAAGGATTCTGTATTTGAGCATAAGTAGGAGCAAACAAAAGCTTTCCATCATTCTTTCCCTGCCTGCATACATAATCAGGATTAACCGACATATTACAACAAATAACATTTCTTTTTTTTACTCTAATTTCAAAAAGTATTTCTTTAGCAACCATCAAAGATTTTCCACTTCCTGGAGTACCACAAAATAGAGTAATCATATTAAAACCCCCAAAATCAAAAACATTAAAATCAAAAAAATAAAGTAAGTAATTAATAAATCAAAACCAATTCTTCTGAGATAATCAATTAATTTACTCAATAGCTTTTACCCACCTAAGAATAATTTGATATAAATAAAACCCTGCAATAGCAACGAGCCAAAGAGAAAAAACACCAAGTATTTTATTAACAGGAACAAGCCAATTCAAATATGATAGATTCTTAGATACAGAAGCAGGCATTTCTATAGCTTGAAAAGGGGAATTAGGGAGCAATGACAAGAAAAGCCTGATAATATCGCCCAAAGATTCAATAGCTACATTTATGACCCAAATAATCGCATTTAAAAGCATATAATCACCCCTTAATCAAACCTCTAGTTGCTAGAATCAAACCAACCACAAAACCAATAAGAACGAAAAATCTAGTTATTTCAGCAAATTCATCAAAAATAGCAAAGTCCCAAACTATAGGATATTCATCACCAAAAAAAGTTAAAGAAAAAGTAAAAACAGGCGGAACAGGTGGAGCAGAAAAAGCAACTACTGCATCTCTTAAATCCCACGGAATACAAAATGGAAATTTATTAGTAATTGGAACGTTAAGAGGGCTAAAATCGATTTTACTAACTGTATCAGGAATAAAAAGTTTCTTTATAGGATTTATAATTCGCTCAGGCAGCTGCTTAATTCCATTACTAATTTCTGTCAAATTAGGAGTATAATCTTTAGGCTGAGTTAAGGTTTCAGGTGCTGGAACAGGAGTAACAGGCACACTAGGAACAAGAGGAGTAGATGGAAAAATAGGAAGTCCAGTTTCAGGATCTAGAAATGGAAGTCCAGTTTCAGGATTGATAAGAGGGTCACCATCAGGATTTAGTATTGGGTTAGTAACTTCATCAGGAACAGGCTCAACATATTCACCAGGTATAACAGGAACTTCAACAGGGGATTCAATTCCAGTAGTTGTTAATGGCATAGTAACAGTTTGCATACCAGTATAAGGGCTAGTCCAATTAAGATTAAAATCTCCAGTAGGTAAAGTAATTTGAGTTTTAGTTTCATCAACTATATTATCAGTAATTATAGATGTTATTTTAAAATAAGAAACGATATCTAAAGGGTCAATTATAGTCATACCCTGATAATATAGATTTCCATTTGGTTTAAATTGATAAGTATATAGATAATAATAATGATTATTTATTGACTTATAATTAGAGTATTTCCCATCTTTAACAGTAATTCTATATCCATCATCATAATCCTTATTAGCAATTGCTAAATAAGTGTAATAAGGATTATTAACAGCAAAAATTCTGTATTCATCAACTTGTTGAGAAACTAAAAAATTTATCATATTAAATGAAATTTCATCTGGACTAGTTTCATTTGATACCAAATCTTTTAGTTTATTAAATAAGTTATCAATTAAAGAATCAGGTACAGGAATTGCAATTTGACGGGGTTCAGGTTTAGGAGGTTCAGTTCCAAACTTTGCATCAGCCTTAGCACGTCTTATTTGATAATCGATAATATCATAAAAACCACCGTCAGGGTTTCCAGTATAAGTTCCGTATTCTTCTTCAATCCATCTTTGACGTTCCTGAGCATTCTTAAATTCAACACCCATATACGTAAGAATTAAAGTTATATAAGTATAAACCTCATAAGAAGTAACTCCAATAGTAACAGGGTCAGCATAAGCAGGCTTAGAATAAGTATTAAATAATATAGTAAATATCATAATAAATGATAGAATTGTCTTTTTCAAAATCTCACCCCCAAATTAAAAAGGAGTAGGGAATAAAATCCCTACTCCCTTTAAGTAGTTAAATAAAAACTATTTTGCACCTTTATTAGTTAGAGAAGTGAAGAATTGCATCCCATACTTCCAAACTAAGAATATTGCAATAATACCAACAGCAATAGGAGCAATGCCCGCAACAGTTGCTTCAAATTCTGTTTTAACACCTTCCATAGCAGTAGTCATTCCAGCAGAAGCACCAGATCCAGTTTCACTAGCAAAAGCCATAGGTGCAGATAATACCATTATTGATAGAGCAGTTAAGCAAGTCTTGAAAGTTTTACCTTTTAAAAGATTTTTTAATTTTTCCATACCAAATACCTCCAATCAAATTTTAAATTATTAATCTATGTTATTTCAGCTGAAAAATAACCTATCTAAAACGTATAGAGTGCATATATCCAAAACAAGCATTAATAATAAAGCCAGTACTAAAAGCAGATAAACATATTAAAGAACCATATACAGAAGCAGTTTGCCAAAGTTCAGTTAATTCAGTTGTTGAAAGCACTATATCAAATACTATAGGTTCTATCATTTTACATTACCTCTTAAAAAATTAGTTAATATAGTTAATCCAGTGATTACAACAATCATAACCAATAAGAATGAATTACTTTTTTCCCAAAATATCAATTCTTTTAATAACTCTTGATTATTAGAAAGGTATTGATTAACATTGACTAGATGCTCTGAATAATCAGTTGTAATTTCAGTAGTTTCAATGTTTTCAGATAGAGTAGGGGAGATATCAGACATTTTATATCACCATAAGTTGTCCCATATCAAGAGCCTTAATAATTAAAGCATCATCTAATCTTACTTTTGCATTTCCTGCATAATCAAAATATACATCAAGTTCTAAATCACAAATTGCAGGAAGAGAACCTTCAAGATTAAAACCAATCTTTTTAGCTAAAGGCAAAGAAATATTCATCTGGCCGACTACCATTCCAATTATATTTTTATCTTGAATATCATCTGAAATATACCAAATTCTAGCAAATTGAACAGGTTTCCCATCATTACCAATAAAATCAAAAGGTTTACAAGCAAGAACTAATACACGTTTCATAAAAAGCACCTCCAAATAAATTATAAATTTTCATTTTTAACAACTTCACTATAAATTTTATGTTTTAAATCTTTATAGGCATCAACAACATCAGGATTAAAATTATTAGAAATTCTTATAGTTTCAACAGCAGGCAATAAATCAAATAATATTTCTAATTGCTCTTGAGTAATATCTAAATTCACCATATAAACAACCTCCAAATTATTTAAATTTAACTAAATCATTAACATAAGTTTGAGCAGTAAGCAAAGAATTATAATTAAAAGTAAACATACCAACATCAGTTTCAACAGTTACAATAGCGAAAATATCACGCACACAAAGATAAGGTCTAATATCATTAACAGTAATATTTATATTTCTAAAAAAATTAATAAATGCATTATGAAGAGTATTTTTATAAAAAAAGTCGTGGAAAGATTCAAATTTCAATATTTCACAATAAACTTCAATAGGATTAATAAGCAAATAAATCACAACCTTCGATATCATCAATAAAATTATAAAGTGTTAGATCATATTTATTTTTGAAATGGTCAAAGATAACTTGATACTTAGATTTAGATAACATTGTATCTGTATTTCCATAACAAATATTTTTTAATCGTTCAGGATTAACATGCTGCAGTAAAGATAAGAAAGCGCCATATTGCTTTGTTAAATGATTTACTTTAGAATAGAAGTAGTCATCAAGGTTATCAAAATATTTTTTTTTGCAATCTTTAAGGTTTTTCAACTGGTTTTTAAATGTATATTTAGGGAATAGTTTGAATAGATTTTTACTTACAGTGCATTTTAGCGAATTATTACTATTCTGTTTAAATCTAGCTTATAATATACTTGTCACCTTTTATTGGTCTAAAAAAATTAACTTAAGCTGGAGGTTTATTTCATGATAAAAATACATAACAAATCTGACAAACCAGATAATATTGTTGCCAAACAACACCATATAATAGATAAATGTATAGAAATCGAAACTGCTCTGCCTCATTTTATGAAAGATTATTTTATATATTTAAAAAATGCAGTTTCTTTATCTACAAGGCTTGCCTACCTCGAAGATATAGAATTTTTTTTAAAGTATTTAATTAGTAACGATGAATCATACATACATTTAAATAACCTGTCTGAAATTACTATAGAACAATTTTCTAAGTTGAAAGCTAGAGATATTAACTATTTTATTGGAGAATACTGTACAAGATACTTAAAATCAATAAATGGAAATGATTATTTATTTAAAAATGACAATAGATCTTTAGCTAGAAAAAAATCCTCTCTATCCTCTTTGTTTAAGTATATGTATAGAAATAATCAATTGGAAAATAACATAACTGATGGTTTTAATCCAATAAAATTGCCAAAACCTCAACCAGATGCTATAAAGAAGCTAGCAGTTGACGAGGTTGCCATTATGCTAGATATTGTATCCACAGGAGAAGGATTGACAGATAAAGAAAAAATATATTGGGAAAAGACTAAATTAAGAGATAAAGCTATTTTGCTTTTCTTTGTAACCTATGGACTTAGATTGTCTGAAATTCAGCAATTGAATTTGTCATCATTTAATTATGGCCGTGACGAATTTAAAATTTACAGAAAAAGATCTAAAGAAGCGTTAATGCCATTGAATTCAACGATAAAAAAAGCTTTAGATGATTATATATCCTGCGAACGACCAAATTCTGACTTACTTGATGAAAATAATGAGGATGCTCTTTTTTTATCCATACAAAATAAACGGCTAACAATGAAAGCTATCAGAGAGCTTGTAAAGAAATATACTTCTCTTGCTATGGGTACTACTAGGGATAAAGGGTATAGTCCACATAAATTAAGAGCAACTGCAGCAAGCTCTCTTATTGACTATGGGTTTTCTATTTATGATGTTAAGACTTTACTTGATCATGAAAATATAACTACTACACAATTATATTCAGCGCAAAGGAAAAATTTAAAAAGAGATATAATAAAGAATTTTGAATGGAATGATGAAAAAAAATAAAGCCGTAAGGCTTTATTTTAGTTGAAAGTACTTTCGATTGGAATGAGTAATTTTTGTCCTGGAATTACATTTAAGGATGTTAATTGATTTGCCTCTACTATCTTTTCGATAAAATCTCTTGTATCATCGCTCGGGTTTTTATATCTAGTTGATATATCCCATAATGTATCTCCTGATAGTATAGTGTAGGTAGAATATGATATTTGATTTGCTTCATTATTCTCACCTAGTGAATATATGCTAAAAACAGTGGAAATTAATATTATTAACAATAATATAGTTATGTTAACTTTGCTATTTATATAATGTCTATTTTTTTTTCTTCTAGTTTTCATTTTTATCCTCCTTAGATATAAAACGTATACGAACAGATGTTCTAATATCATTATACTAGAACGTCTGTTCGTTAGTCAATAGCAAATGTGAACAGATGTTTGTTTTTTTTGTTTCATATGTTATAATTGTTACTATAACAAAGATATGGAGGATGATATTATGTATTCTAAAATAAATCAGAAGCAACTAGAAATATTATTATATATAAAAGAAGAAATTCAAAAAAAGGGATATCCGCCTTCTGTAAGAGAAATATGTTCTGCGGTTGATTTAAAATCCACCTCTACTGTGCATTCTCATCTGAATAAGCTGGAAGAGTATGGATACATTAAAAAAGACCCAACAAAACCAAGAGCAATTGAAGTTATTCTTTCGGATGATGAAGAAGGCTTTTATAGAAGAAGCTCAGTTGATATACCATTGCTAGGCGTAGTTACTGCAGGAGCTCCTATTCTGGCGGTAGAAAATATAGAAGAATTTTTGCCCATTCCTTCATCTTGGGTAAATAATGGAACATATTTCATGCTTAAGGTTAAAGGAGATAGCATGATTAATGCTGGAATATATGATAAAGATACTATAATCGTAGAAAAAACTGAATATGCTAAAAATGGGGATATTGTAGTTGCTCTTATAAATGATGATGAAACAACTGTTAAACGTTTCTTTAAGGAAAAAAATAGGATTAGACTGCAACCTGAAAATGAAGCATACTCTCCTATTTATCCTGAAAATATCTCTATATTAGGGGTTGTTAAAACACTTATAAGAACAGATGTATCTTAAAAATAAAACAAGTAGCTTGTAAAAAAATTCTATAATAAGAGCTTCGCGTATAAGGATAAAATAATTTTGATATAATCATAATAAAAAATAAACCCACCTTGTTTTGGTGGGTTTCGTTTGTATTCATGAACTAAATACTTCTAAATTCAATAATGCGGGTATTTTGATTAAAACGTTATATTGGGATAATCTAGAAGATGTTCTTTTTATATGCTAAATAAAGCTCTTTAAGTAATTTAACTTTATCGCTCATAATTTTTTGCAAGTTTGAAACTTCGTTTAGGTCATTGAGAAGGATTTGACTTCTAATATTAGTAAAGATAGATTTTTTATCTACACTATCCTTCATCAGCTCCCATCTCAAAGTATTAATTCTATTCCAGTTAACAATATCTAAATCCGAAATTTCGTCATCATGAACCTTAGAGCAATTTCTCACTAAATTCATATTGTCTTCTATTATTCTTCCTCTAAGCTCGTTAATCCACATATCGATTGTTGAGGTTTTGTATGAATCAATAATAGCTTTTGTAAAAACCTCGCCCTCTATTAAAGTTTCAACTTTTTCAGGATAACTATCAAAAGCAATCACATTTTCATATACAGTAGCAGGAGGCTTTCCAAAAAGCTCAGATCTTTCAGATTCTGTGTAATGCTCAAATACGTCAAACTCGCTTCTGTACTCTCTATTTTTTTCTAAGTAAATTGATTCATCTCCAACTTTTTTTGAAAATTCCGCTTCTAATTGCTTCAAGCTATATTTTCCAGCAAGTTTGGATATACCATCAAGCATACATTGATAGCAGGAAGCTAATACTAGATAAGTATTAGAGTTAGGATTTGGAGCTCTAAGCTCAAATCTTGTTGATAAAGGTGTTTCTATATCTTTTATTAATCCAACTAGGATAGATCTATTTCTAGACGGAAACTCTGGCGAATGTCCTAGAGAAGATACAATGCAAACAGGAGCTTCGAAGCCTGGTTTTAATCTATTTAATGCATCATTTGTTGATGTAACGAAAGGATTAATAACTTCGTAATTTTTAAGTATTCCCATTAATGATGAAAAGCCTATAGAACTCATGTATTCTTCTTTGAAATTTTTATGGGCAAATAAGTTTACTTTAGTGCCATCTTCAAGCTCTGCCATAATTCCTAGATGAGTATGCTCTCCACTACCAGCTACACCTTCTATTGGTTTGGCGGCAAATGTTACTTCTAAGCCATGGCTGTTAAATACGTCAAGAACTAAATGTCTTATAAAGTGCTCATTGTCTGCGCATTGAAGAGTGTTTGTATATTTCCAATCTATTTCAAGCTGCTCCATAATATGGCTTTGCTTTCCGCTTACATTGATTTGAGGTCTTACTCCTCCTACTTCTTTATGACCCATTTCTGGCTCGAAACCATATTTTTCCATCATCAATATGGTTTTTTCCATTGCAGTTCTTACGGTTCCTTCTGTACGTTTCCAGTATTGCTCCTTAAGCGTTTGAGAAGTTGATAGTTTTTCTTCGTCTGCTTTGTCTTCTGGTGTTTGAACCCAAAACTCTAGTTCAGTTGCTGAAGTCATGTGTATAGTTTTTATTTTTTTATCTTTAATGCCAAGCTCGTCTTTTAAAGACTCGCTATTTTCTATGATTTCAAGACAATTATTTTTAAATCTTTTAACTGCTTTTTTTAGTATAGATCTAGAACAAACCATTTTGTTATTATGAATTAAAAAAGCTGGTATTCTAAGGGTTCCGATAGGTAAACCAGTTATATGGTCTAAATGTCCGAAATTATAATCAACATGCCAATTTACCTTTAAATCTGGCAGAATTATAACTTTAGCATCATTTAGAGTAGCTATATTATGTAAAACAACACTTGAACCGTCAGTTTGAATTCCTAGGCTGAAGAAACTTTCCATGTCATCAAGCATGGATTGTATAGGGATTCTTTCGTCAGTACCGTTGCCTTTTAGATCCATACCTACTAATGAAACGAACTTAATTTCAGGGTGGTTGCTAAGTAAAGTTTTTAAATACTCAAAATCATGGTTTTCTTTTTTTATTACATAAAGCAAATTGTCCAAAGGTAAAAATTTTATTTCACTAGGCATCTAATCACTCCTTGATTTTTTTTATATTATTATAAGCCATTAAAGCTCCCAGCTTAGAATGTTCGTATGTAATTCCACCTTGAAAGTATACGGTAAAGGGTTCTTTTATAGGTGCATCAGCACTCAGTTCTATTGAAGAGCCTTGTATAAAAGCTCCAGCAGCCATAATCACCTTGCTGTCATAGCCAGGCATATCCCATGGTTCTGGTGTCACATATGAATCTACAGGTGCGGCAGCTTGTATTGCTTTGCAAAACTCTATTACCTCCAGTTCTGAATTCAGGCCAATTGCTTGTATTATATCGCTTCTTGCTTCATCGTACACTGGATAAACGTCATAGCTGCTATCTTGAAAAAGCTTGGAACAAAAAATTGCTCCTTTTAGGGCTGAATTTACAATACTTGGAGCCAAGAAAAGACCTTGTAGTGTCAATCTGTTGGTATTGAACGTAAGTCCACATTCTTTTCCTATGCTTGGGCAGGTCAATCTTTGGGAAGCGAGCTCCACATAGCTTTTTTTTCCTACTATATAGCCTCCGGTTATAGCTAAGCCTCCTCCTGGATTTTTTATTAAAGATCCAGCCATTATATCCACGCCGACATCGGTTGGTTCACGAGTCTCTATAAACTCTCCGTAGCAATTGTCAAGCATAATTATAACTTTGTTATTGATTGATTTTATCAAGTTACATATTTCTTCTAATGTATTTATAGTAAGACTTTTTCTTCTGCTATATCCTTTTGATCTTTGGATATAAATCATTTTAATATCTGAATTAACTTTGAGGTGATTCACGATTGAATTTTTGTCAAAATCACCACTAGGAAGCAAATCTATTTGCTCATATTTTATGTTATAGCTTTTTAGAGACAGAGGATGATTGGTTATTCCTATTACCTCATCTAAAGTATCGTACGGTTTCCCTGATATGGAAAGCATTGTATCGCCAGGCATAAGTAGAGATTGTAGACAAGTTGATAAAGCGTGAGTTCCATTTACTAATGTAGGTCTTACTAAAGCATCTTCAGTATTAAATACATTGGCATATATTTCTTCTATTTTTTCTCTTCCTGCATCATTGTAACCATAGCCTGTGGAAGGATTAAAGTGGGAATCGCTTAGTTTTGCATCCTGCATTGCTTTTAAAACTTTTAATTGGTTAATTTCTTTAATTTTATCTAACTCGGAATAAATTTTAGAAAGACTTTTTTCTATTGATGAAGCTTGATTAATTAAGTCATTCGAAATTCCAAAATAGCTATAATAATTATTCGATGATGTATACATTGTGCCCTCCTATATAAGTAATGATTTTAGTATTAAATGTATGAAATTGCAATAAATTTTTTGAAGGAAATCGATATCAGAATGAAAGTTTTCTTTTTAGTGTAATTATGATATAATAAATTCAAAATTAGTTCGCATAATACATATTATGCGAACTAAACTGGAGGGTTACATGGATAAAAATTTTCTGATACAAATTAATAACAAAATAGATAAAGAAATACCAAATGCTTTTAAAATGTATGTAAAGCTGTTCACGAATGCTCTTATTTCATCAGGAAAAAGCAACAACACTGTAGTTTCTTATTATTTAGATATAAAAACTTTTTTTGATTACTGTAGCATAAGCGAAATCCTTTCGCAAGAAATCACAGATATAAGGCCAATACATATAAATTCATATTATACTCATCTCGTTTCTGTTAGAGACAATAATTCAATTTCAATAAAAAGAAAAAAATATGTCATGAAATTGTTTTTTGATTTTTTAGAGGAACAAAATGAGATTAATAAAAATCCGATACCTAAAGATAGCGTTATAAAAGCAAAAATTAAAAATCCATATAAAGCGCCTACTTATTTAGAAATTGAAGAAATAAAAAAAATAAATAAAGCAATATTAGATACCAATAAAAATGAATTTACAAAAATAAGAAACTTATTCATATTCAATCTTTTAATCCACACAGGACTAAGAATAAACGAAGCTCTAAATTTAGATTTAAGCGATTTTGAACAAGGTATAAATACTAATCGTCTCTATGTAAAAGGTAAGGGCGAAAAAGAAAGATATTTGCCAATAGAGCTAAATTCCACTTTTTTTCAAATATACGAAGAAGGATTTGTTTATAATTTTGCAGAAAGATATTTTACGTTAAGAAATAAAACTAAAACTTCTAATTGTGCGCTGTTTATCTCTAAAAGAGGAGATAGATTAACAAGTCGTTATGTACAAAAAAATTTACAGGAATTAAGATTAAGTGCTAATTTAAATAAAAATGTAACTCCTCATAAGCTCAGACATACTTTTGCTACCCACTTATTAAAAAATGGCACAAACATAAGATTGGTTCAAGAATTGCTAGGTCATAGCTCTATATCTACAACCCAAATCTACACACATTCAAACTCTAAAGACTTAGATGAGGCTATAAAAAAATTCACAATAAAATACTAGGCATCTTCCTAGTATTTTATTGTGAATAAATTGAAGTCTCAATTATGTGAAGCTTTTTCAGTTAATTATAAAGCAAGTGAACTTATTCTTCATCTCCTACTTTGAAAGTAAGGACTTTAGCTGGGATTATAGTAGATACAGCATGTTTATATACTAGATTTTGCTTGCTATCTGAGTCTAGCAAGATTACGTAATTGTCAAAACCCTTTATAGTTCCTTTGATTTGAACTCCATTAACCAAGAATATTGTTAGAAATATTTTTTCCTTCCTTGCTTGATTTAAAAGTTGATCTTGAAGATTTATTGAATTTTTCAAAATTAGCCCTCCCTGAAATTTTATTTTATATTTTATTATGTTAATACCTCATTACGATTTATTATAATCATTAAGAATCTCCTCTGTCAATTTTTCAATATCTTGCGACCCTACGTCAAGCCATTTCGCATCTTTATATTTTTTAAACCAAGTAAATTGTCTTTTAGCATATCTACGGCTATCTCTTTTTATTAAATCAACAGCATCATCAAGTGATAAATCATTAGTTAAATATGAGATGATTTGTCTATAGCCTATCGCCTTCATAGATTGATGCTGGTTAGTCAAGCCTTTCGAAAGCAAATCTTTTACTTCATCGACTAATCCATTATTTATCATGGTATCCACACGTGAGTTTATTCTATTATAAAGTATTGATCTTTCGAGAGATAAAATATAGATTTTACTATCATACTTAGAATATTTACTTTGAGCATTTTCAAAATTTGAAAAGTCATCTTTAGAATCTAATATTTCTAAAGCACGTATAACTCTTTTAGTATTATTAGGATGAATTGAATTAGCAGCCTCAGGATTTTTTTTAGCTAAAATAGAATATAAATATTCAGATCCTTGTTCCAAGAGAATAGTATTATATTGATTTCTTATTCCTGAATCTGGAGCTGAATTATTAAAATCCATTTCGAATACTATAGAATTTATATATAACCCAGTGCCACCTACTACTATAGGTACTTTACCTCTAGAAAGAATGTCTTCAATTTTTTCTCTAGCAAGTTTAGCATAATCAGCTACAGTGAAATCGTCTTGTGGAGATACAATATCGATCATATGGTGAGTTATTCCAGATGATTCAGAAGCAGTGACTTTAGCTGTTCCAATATCCATCTGCTTATAGATTTGCATAGAATCAGCCGATATGATTTCTCCGTTAATTCTTTTCGCTAAAGATACAGAAAGTGCTGTTTTTCCTACAGCAGTAGGTCCAGCTATAATTATTATTTTTTTATTTTTCATATTTACCTCATTATACAATTCTTTTAAACATTTTCTCGAGCTCGTATTTACTAAGTTCTATAGTTATAGGTCTTCCGTGTGGGCAAGAGTACTTATTTTCACAAGAATCTAAATCACTTAGTATTTGAGATATCTCAAGGCTAAGCAATTTATCATTTGCTTTTATTGCTGACTTGCATGCTTTAGATGCAATTTTTTCTTTTAGTTCATCAGATAGATATATTTGTTTTGAAAAATTATTAATAAGCTCATTAGCTAAATTTATTGCTTCATTTTGATTAAAAATATTTGGAATGGCTCTAATAACCAATGATTCTTGAGAAAATGGCTCTGCATTAAAGCCGTAATCATTAAGCAAATCAATTATATCATGAATATAAACTGAAACATCAAACGATATATTGATAGAAATTGGTATTAATAGATTTTGAGAGGATATTTTATCATTCTTGTAGGAGTTGAGATATTTTTCGTATAATATTCTCTCATGAGCAGCATGCTGGTCAATCACATATAGAGCTTCATTGTATTGTGTAATAATATATGAATTTATAAAAACACCAATAACGCTAAGATCTTTATAATTAAACTGATGGTTAGAATTAGAAGTAGTATTTAGATTAGTTTTATTGTAGCTAGGTTTTGAGCTTAAATCATAGTTATTATTTGGATTTTCATTAATAAAAAGATTGTTTTCGGCATTGGGTTTAGTATTTATTATGAAGTTTTCTAAAGCATGAGATTTATCGTTTGTTGGCATAGACTCTAATGCATAATTATTAGAAGCTGGCTTCTTTACAGCATCTTGAGAGAACAGATTAGTCTCATTTATGAATAAATCAAAATTTATATTTTGAGGTTCGTCTTTTTTAACTTTATCATATTTTGAACTTAGATTTGATTTAGGAATCATTATAGATTCTGATAGCTTTGATTTAATATAATTAGATAAAGTGTCTTTAAGCTTATTTTCGTTAGAAAACTTAACCTCTAATTTGTTTGGATGGATATTAACATCAATAAGGGCAGGATCTACGTTTAAATTAATTAAAAAAATCGGGAATCTATTTATAGTTATAAACTGACTATAAGCTTCTTCAACTACGGAAGTTATGAGCTTGCTTTTTACAACTCGTTTATTTACAAAGATATACTGATTTTTTCTATTATGTGACATAATAGAATTATCACCTAAGAAACCCTCAATACCATAGTCACCTATGTATTCGATTGGAAGTTCTTTGATAGATTTATCGTAGGCGTTATTATAAATATTATTCATAGACTCTGAAAAGGTTAAATTACTAGCCGTTATTAACATAACTTTATTATTGTTTATATATTTGAATTTTACAGAGTTATTAATAAGTGCTAGTCTCTCTACAATGTCATTAATTTTTGACGTTTCTGCTTGGTTGCTCTTTAGAAAATTTTTTCTAGCAGGAGTATTATATAGCAAATCTTCAATTATAATAGTCGTACCATCTTTTGCTCCAACTTTTTCCTTTTTTTCGATTATACCACCTGTAATAATCAATGAGGTTCCTAAAAATGCTTCTTTGGTTTTAGTTGTAATCGATACTCTTGAAACTGCAGCTATACTTGCTAAAGCTTCTCCTCTAAATCCATTAGTATACAAATTGCAAAAATCAGTAAAAGATGTAATTTTACTTGTAGTATGTCTTTTGAAAGCGAGCTCAACATCAGCTTCGTCGATTCCAAATCCATCATCAGTTACACGGATATAAGATTTTCCACCATCTCGAATTTCTAAAACTATACTTGTAGCCTTTGCGTCAATTGAATTTTCTATAAGCTCTTTTACTATTGAGGCAGGACTTTCAACAACTTCCCCAGCTGCTATTAAACTAATAGTTTTGTCATCTAACTGTTTTATTTGATTTTTGTTCATCATACATCATCCTAACTTATTTTTTAAATTATTAAGTATAGTAAGAGCTTCAAGTGGAGTTGTATTATTTAAATCCAATGTTTTTATTTCTGAAATGATATTATCATAAAAATACTGCTCTAACGATAACTGATGATTTTCTACCTCAGAGCTTTTCTTAGTAGATTGAATTTTAGGTTTATAAACTGAAACGTTTGATTCTAAGCTTTCTAGCGTATCTTGCGCTAAATCAATTATTTGTGAAGGTAAGTTGGCTAACATAGCAACGTGAATGCCGTAGCTTTTATCAGCTTTGCCTTTTACTATTTTTCTTAGGAAATTTACATTGTCATTTACTTCTTCTACAAGCATAGAGTAATTTTGGATATTTTTTGATGAGTCTTCGAGTGATGTTATTTCGTGGTAATGTGTTGAAACTAAAGTTTTGGCTTTTATTTGATCTTCTATATATTTGATTACTGCAAAAGCTATACTCATACCATCGTATGTGCTAGTCCCTCTTCCTATCTCATCTAAAATAATAAAACTGTTAGAAGAAGCATTTTGAAGAATATTTGCAACCTCTATCATTTCAACCATAAAAGTACTTTGTCCCTGAGATAAATCATCGCTAGCTCCGATTCGAGTGAAAATCCTATCTATTAAACAAATTTCAGCTTTAGAACATGGTACAAAGCTACCGATATGAGCGAGCAGAACAATTATAGCTACCTGTCTCATATAAGTTGACTTTCCGGCCATATTTGGACCAGTAATTATTTGAATTATTCCATCTTCGATGGTTGTGTCGTTAGGGACAAACATATAATCAGATGTCATTTTTTCTATAACAGGATGTCTTCCGTTTTCTAATTTAATATATCCCTTATTATTAATTTCTGGTCTTACAAAGTTATTATTATTAGCTACAGTTGCTAAAGATTGATAACAATCTAAAATAGCAACTACCTTTGAAGCTGATAGTAGATTGTTTATATGGTTCTTTAGCTCCATTTTTATATTTTCAAAAATATGCTTTTCAAGTGAATCTGCTTTATCTTTAGCTGTAAGTATTTTCTCTTCCAATAATTTTAATTCCTCACTTATAAAGCGTTCTCCGTTTGTAAGTGTTTGTTTGCGAATATAATCTGAAGGTATATCAAAATTCTTTAAATTAGCATGGGTTATTTCTATATAATAGCCGAAAACTTTGTTATAGCCTATTTTTAATGTTTTAATCCCAGTTCTAAGTTTTTCTCTTTGTTCTACACCTAAAATCATTTCGGCGGAGTGGTCAATTAAATTTCTAAGTTCAGATAATTCGTCATTAAAAGAAGATTTAATTATATATTTTTCTTTAGAATTAAAGTCCTTATTTATTATAGATGAATCAATTAGCTCAAAAACATACTCCAAATCTGGAATCTTTAAATAAAAATCTCTTAATAGCTCAAATTCGCTCATAGCCATAAATTTTTTTAATTCGATTATCATTGAAGTAGACTCTTTTAACCTAAGTATGTCGTCAGTTTTAATAGAATCATACGATAATTTCTGGCATATTCTTTCTAAGTCAGAAATATGATTTAAAATATTTCTCATTTTTAATGTAAAGTCAGTGTTCTGAAAGAACAAATCAATATAGTTTAAACGAGCGTTAATAAGAGTCTCATTCTTAAGCGGATACAATAACCAATTTTTTAGCATTCTAGCTCCCATGGCTGTTTTTGTATCATCTAACACCCAAAATAAGGAACCTTTCTTTTTTGAACGTCTAATAGTCTCTATTATTTCAAGATTTTTTAAAGTAAAATGATCTATAATTAAGGCCTCGCCATTATCCTTTTTAGTCATGTTTAGATTAATAGATTTTTGAGTATGGTTGATATATCTAAATATTTTATATAGAGAAAGAGATATATTAGTATCAAGCTTATTATTGAGTAACCAGCTTTCATCTATGAGCTCTTCTGAAATATTCATAATAATATTATTTTCGGAAATATATGAGTTTATTAATTTAATATTTTTGTCTAAATCAGAATCTAGAATCTCTTTGCTACTTGCATTTGTTATAATTTCACTTGGATTTATTTTGAAAAATAAATCGCTTAATTCACTTTTGTTAATAACTGTAGTACTTAGTTCGCCAGTAGAAATATCTATATATGAAATATCAACATTAGTATTATTGATTAAAAATGATAATAGGTAATTGTTTTTTTCTCTATCTATAATATCCTCATCTATTATAGTTCCCGGAGTCACTATTTTAACAACTTCTCTTTTAACAATCCCTTTTGCTTGAGAAGGATCTTCTACTTGTTCACAAACAGCAACTTTTTTACCAGCTAGTATTAGTTTTTGAATATATCCTTGAGAGCTATGATAAGGGATTCCACACATAGGAGCTCTTTCTTTCAAACCACAAGCTTTGCCTGTGAGGGTTATATCTAGTATTTCGGATGCTGTTACTGCATCCTCAAAGAACATTTCATAAAAATCTCCAAGTCTAAAAAATAAAATACAATCCTTATGGTTTTCTTTTATTTCAAGATATTGCCTCATCATAGGAGTAAGCTTTTCCAAGAATATCACCTCTAATCTATTTAAAATAGCACTCTAATCGAGTGCTATTCCATTTAAAGAAAAAGACTTTGTCTCAGTAACCTTTACATTTACTAAAGATCCAATCATAGACTCATCGCCTATAAAATTAACTAATTTATTTTGTCTTGTTCTACCCATCAATCGGGTTTTATCTTTTTTGCTGAAGCCCTCTACTAAAACCTCAACGATTTCGTCCATATATTTGGAATTTTTTAATTCAGCTATCTCGTTTGCTTTAGAAAGAAGTCTATTAAATCTATCTTTTTTTACGGATTCATCAATGTGATTGTCCATATTTTCTGCAACAGTACCTTTTCTAACAGAGTAAATGAACATAAAAGCAGAATCGTATTGAACTTTTTCCAATACGTCTAAAGTATCTAAAAAATCTTCCTCAGTTTCGCCAGGAAAGCCTACCATAATATCTGTAGTTAGAGCTACATTTGGAACTTTAGTTTTAATCTTATTAATTAGCTCAATATATTGATCTTTTGTATAGTGTCTATTCATTTTTTTGAGCACAGCTGTACTGCCAGACTGAACAGGAAGATGTATACTTTCGCAAACTTTATCGAGATTTGCAACAGCATCTATGAGTTCTTCAGAAATATCTTTAGGATGTGATGTCATAAATCTTATACGCTCAATCCCTTGAATATCATTTAATATAGTAAGTAACTTAGCAAAAGAAACCTTGTTATCAAAATCATTGCCATATGAATTAACGTTTTGGCCGAGTAAAGTAATTTCCTTTACACCGTTTCTTGCCAAATCTTTTACTTCATTAATAACATCTTCTGGATTTCTGCTTCTTTCTCTACCTCTAGTATATGGAACTATGCAATATGTACAGAAGTTATTACAGCCGTACATTATATTTACAAAAGCTTTTAAGTCATATCTTCTAGCGGAAGGCAATCCTTCAATTACATTTCCGTCTATATCCCAAACATCAATTAGTGTCTTTGAGTCTCCAGACAGATATTTCAAAAGCAGCTCTGGAAATTTATATAAATTATGAGTTCCAAAAACTAAACTAACATGAGGAAATCTTTTTTTAATTTCATCTACAACGTGATCTTGTTGCATCATACATCCGCACACAGCTATTATCAAATCTGGATTTTTTACCTTTAGTTTTTTTAAAGCGTGTAAATTGCCATAAACCTTTAATTCAGCATTTTCTCTTACAGCACAGGTATTGAATATAATTATATCAGCTTCTTCCATAGAATCAGCTAAATCTATGTTCATCATATCAAACATCCCAGCTAAATTTTCTGAATCGTGTTCATTCATTTGGCAGCCAAATGTTTGAATAAAATAAGATTGATATCTGCCGTTTTCTTTAAAGAAATCTTCGTTCATTTGTGATAACGAATTTATATTATATTGTTGCATTAGTATCTCATCTTGTGATATTTGTTTTGCTTTACTTCTTTGCATTAACTTCAATCTCCGTTCTAATACATTAATTATTTAATTTGATTTAAGTGGTACTACTTCTATTTGGGTTTTTGTTGCCCCTAACTCTTTTCTTAAATTAAAGATAACACTGTCCTTTTCATTTTGAAGTCTAGTTTCTCCTAAAATCATATAATCAATGTCATTTTCAATAGCAAATTTTGATAATGTTTTTAGAATATCATTAGATTTTAAAACAGTTACACTTGCACCGTATTTTTTTGATTCTTCAAAAATATATTCTAGTTCTTCAGCTGCTCTAGGATCTTCGATTACTTTTATATCTTTAGTTGCAACATGTAAAACAAAAATTTCTGTATCATTATCTTTAGTTAATTCAATTCCTTTTTTTATAAGTCTTTCGCAGGTTTTCTGTTCAGTAACACAAACCATAATTTTTTGCTTTATCATGATTTACTCCTTTGATAATAGTTCACATTTGATTATAACATAATAAAAGGACTAATACTAAATTAATCCTCTTTGCTATTTCTATTTATTTTATCCATAAGTAATACAAATAAATTATATCATATTAGTTAAATTTTATCTAGACAAAGCAACTTGAAGGCATCAGCTTCCTCTTTATAGCCCAGTTTCTTAAAAACGCACAATGAAGGTACATTATTTTCCCTAACTAAAGCAGTTGATAAAGTTATACCTTTATTTTTAAATTTTTTTATAACTAGTTCAAGCATATGTTTTGCTATACCTTGATTTTGATATTGCTTGCAAACTGCAATTAAATCTATCCAAACACCTGAATAGTGAGGATTTTGAACTTCAAGAAGCCCTATGTATCCTACTGGGACATCTTTTATATATTGAATATATATATTATAATGTGTGTTTTTTTTCAATCTCATAGAAAGCTCTTCTGCACTATAAGGTATATCGTTAAATGATTGTTCATCAATATATAGTAAATCACAAGACATTTGATGAGAGTGGTCATACTTTTTAAACATTATAAGGTTTGCCTCCTTTGTATTGTCTCTAAATCCCTATTTATTTAATAACAAAAAAACAGTGTAAATTATATCAATATATAATTTACACTAAAATTACATCAAATTATTTGATATTTTCATCATCTACCCATTCTTTTGCTTTTTCGACAGCTTCTTCTGTAGGTATATCTACATTAGTTTCTTTGATACGACACTTTATACTATCATACACATCTGTAGCAGGGGTTGTAGAGTCTGCAGTTTCATTTTCACAAATATCTGGATTTTTTTTGATTTTATCTTTATCTGACATAACTATTCCTCCTTATTATAATATAAATATTATATTAGCATCTAATTAAATAATTACCCTTATTTGATAAAATCAATCATTAATGAAATCGTAAATCATAATTTTAGATCTAAATATTTTTCCATGTTAAATTTTTTTATTAGACCTTTGTCATTCATATATCTTATCTTTCCAAAGATTTCTCTTTCTTTCCATGGTCTATCATGTTTACCATAGCACCATGCTATTCCAGCATATCCGTTTGCATCTCTTCCATCTATACTATATCTGTCATTTAAATAAAGAGCTTTTGAGAAAGCGTCATTTATAGTCAATGACCATTCAATTATTTTCTTCCCCCAGTACATCCTCATATATCCATGCATTTTTCCTGTAATAACCATTTCTTTTTGAGCTTTATTCCAAAACTCATCATGAGTTTTTGCATTTTCTAATTCTTCAAGCGAGTATAAATAGTCTTTTAAATCATTCTGATGAGATATTAAGGAATCATATGCCCAGCTTGGCAAAATTTTTTCAATATCACTATCATAATTTTTATTATAATATATATAGTTGATTGCAAGTTCTCTTCTTGTTATGAGCTCTTCAAGAAAATCTTTTTTAGATTTAATGTCACTTTTTATTATTTTAAGAGCTATATATAGTGGAGAAATTTGTCCGAAATGCAAATATGGACTTAAATTTGAAGAATAATTCATTCCAGGATGATTTTTTAGTTCAGAGTAATATTGAGCTTTATTTTCTATAAAATCTTTAAGATATTTTTCTGCTTCAACTGATCCACCCTTATAAATTGACTCATTAATACTTTTATCGATTTTCAAGCTATCAATAAATGAGTTTAAATCAGAGATATCCTCTGACTTAATAGGATAATCAATCGATGATTGCATTACTAGTCTAGAATTAAGCTCGATTAAATACTTGTCAATAATTTTATTAATTTTGGGACGAATGGTATAGGCTCCATATTCTTCTTTATTAGAAGTAACCTCCACAGGGATGATTACGTTGCTTTCCACACTGAGCATAGAGCAGTTTAATTGCTGTGCAATATTGGATTTCATAATAATCTCATGCTTTAAATAACCAAAATCAGTTATCAAAATTGATGCATTTTTAGATAGTTCATTTACTATAGGAAGAGCCTCACCTTTTCTAATTACCATTTTGATTTTACGAGATTTTAGCTGATTCATGACATCTTCTATACCTTCTAGCATGAAACGAAAATGACGAAAATTTGCTTTAGGAAAATCCTCCATTATAATAAAAAGAACTATAAGTGGAAGTTTAAGTTTATTTGAGTATTCAATTGAGTATTCCAGTGCATGATTATATTCAGATCTTTGCGATGCTTGCATCCAATATAAAACATAGTCTCCATTATTTATTTTCTTATGATTTAAGTTTTTTATTCGTTCATCGTGTATCATATTTTCAACTCCTAAAATTTAATAAGAGAGCTGTTTGATTTTTTTCATTAATTTCAAAAAAAGCTATATCCAAATCAGAAAAAAATCTGATGGATATAGCTTTAAATGGGTAAATTATCTTTGAGCTTCGAAGGCTCTTAATAGTTTTACAAATAATTCAGGAATCTTTGCCATGTTCTCAGGAGACTCAACAAAAGAAATTCTGAACTGTGTGCTTCCAGGGTTAACCTCCCCTGCTTTTATATCATAGAAGCCTTTCATTGGAGCTACAAGTAAAGTAGTTTCTACTCCATCAATATTAATTGAGCCTTCTTGAGCACAATATAATACGAAATCGATAGCATCAAATCCAGGTTTAACAACGTTTCTAACGTCAATAACTGAGTAGATAGAAGCGTCAGGGCTAGAAACTATAAGTCCTGGCTCTTGTTCTTTTAAACCATTATATACCATCATGATTTGTTTTTTGTAGTATTCACGTAATTCTGAACACCAAGCAGCAATTTGCTCCTTGCTTTCATGAGCTAGAGCAGCAAATATGTACTGTCCGATAACGTTTGCACAAAGATTAGCAGTATATTCTGCGATTGATCTATTATTGAACTCAGCGCTATCAGTTATTACAGCACCAATTCTAAGTCCGCAAGCATTCCAAACTTTTGAAGCTGTTTCTATACTGATTCTTCTTCCTTCGATTCCAGGAACATCAGCATCTGTTAATCCCCAGATACTTACTAGAGGCTTGTCTTCTTGATAATATAACTCGCGGTATGCTTCATCACTTACCATCCACATATTGTACTTAACACAAAGCTTAGCAAGATCTTTCATGTTTTCATAATCATATAGCTGGCCAGTTGGATTGTCATAAGGTATTACTAGTAGAGCTCCAGGATTATGCTTTTGAATCATTTCTTCGATTTCGCTTACTTCAGGAAGAGTGAACTTACCATTGTCTTCCATTTTACGCTTAATTGTTACGGTTTTTCTTCCAACTCTTTCTGCAAAAGAAATGTAGTTTGTATAAGCTGGGTCAATCATCATCAAAGGTTTTTCGTCAGTACCTGCAGGACCACAAGTTCCAATTAGAAGAAGCTCCATTCCTGAAGAACCTCCATCTGTAACCTGAACATGCAATTTGCTAGTATCAAAGCCTTCGCATTTTAATATGTTTTTAAAAGCATCTTGGCATTCTGGAAGTCCAGCTGTACCTGAATATCTAATAACTCCATTTGCAAAAGGACTATCTGGCGCGTTTAAATTAAACATTCTTTTTTGCATAGCAGGATTTGTAGGCAGAGAAACATTACCAATACCTACATTGATAACTGCTTGTGGCTTAACTTTTCTCTCATCGTATTTCATTTGTGCTAAACGTACATCTGATGGTGTTCTTGACTCAAAATGAGCCGATAAAACTGGCTTACTCATTTTTAATTGACTCCCCTCTTAGATAAGATTTTATTTAATTTAATTAATCTAGAACTATAAATATACCAAACTAGGTACATTCACCCTTATTTTAACACTATATATAACTTATTTCACTAGTTAATTCTCAAATATGTCTATAAAAAAATAATTATATACATTTTATAATTAAAAACTTCCATAAATGATGTCTAATGACAAAATTACGGAAGTTTTTTGTGTATAAATAGGTTTTTGTATTTAAATAGCTTTTTTATAAATAGGTTTATTATATAACATCTGATTTATATCTAAACTCTCATATTTATTGTTGGAATAAACAACTGGAGATACTCTTCCAGATTTTACAGCTTCTATAAAATCTTTTTCATCTCTGATATTACCAGGGATTAAAGTAGCATATTTTCCTATAGCATCTATTGTATGAGCATCACTAGCTCCTAGAGCTGGAATACTGAGTTCTGATGATAAGCCATATGCATATAGATTATGATGTGGGAATGTACTTCCATTAAATGCCTCAATTCCTGATAAACCCTGTACATTTTCTATAAATTTTCCCATTCCTCTATTATTATGTCTAAATGGATGAGCACTTATAGCAACTCCTCCAGCTTTTAATGTAAGATCAATAAGCTGTTGAGCATGAATCTTTTCTTTTGGTAAATCATCTAACCCAAAAACAGTTATGTCTCCCTCATGCGTTAGTACTTCTGCACCTACTAGGATTAGAAATCCTGACTGCTTTGAAAATTGATGAGCAAAATCCTTAATTTCATTGCTTTCATGATCTGTAATACAAACGCCATCTAAGCCCATTGATTTAGATTTCTTAACTATATCTTCTAATGATAAAAAACTATCGGATGAATAAGTTTTTTCATGCATATGTGTGTCTATAATCATATGAATTCTCCTAATTGTAAATATAATCTAAAATTAAACTCTATAATAATAATATATTTAAAACTAAGAGTAATCCAATAGATTTGTTTTATATATTATATAAAGATAATCTATAGGTTAACATAACTTATATTATGTTTCGCTTAAAAAAGAAAACCATTCGTTTTCTTTAAAACCAACCTTAATTTTATCTTTATAAACTAGAAAAGGTCTTTTTAATAACATTCCATCTGAAGCAAGAAGTTCAAGCTTCTCATCAATTGTCATTTTATCAATTTTATCTTTTAAATTTAGGTCTTTATAAACATTTCCAGAAGTATTAAAAAGCTTCTTAATATCTATATCACTATTGCCATACCAGCTTGCTAATTCTAGCTTACTAGGATTTTCAGTTTTAATATCTCTATATAAATATGTGTATTGATTTTCTTTAAGCCATGCCTCGGCTTTTTTACATGTTGTTCATTTAGGATAGCAAATTAATATCATATAACTCTCTCCTTCTTTTTTCTTTTAAGTATAACACGATTACGTATATATAATTATATATAAGAAACTATTTTGAATAGGATAATAGTCTAAACGCAAAATATATTTGATTTATATAAGTTAATTTTAGTGTTTTGTTAGCTTGTAGATATCTAGGCTAATAATATATAATTGTATAAAATGATTAAATATTCTGTAATTTAATTTTATGAAGCTTGAATAATTCATTTATATGATTTACGAGAAAACAAATAGTATAATTTTATGATACAAATATATTCTATTGGGGGGAAAGTAAATGAATGAAGGTAATCATAATTTTGAAAGAGTTTTGTCAAAAAAAGACATAATCGCATTGGCTTTTGGAGCTATGATTGGGTGGGGATGGGTAGTACTCACTGGAGAATGGATAATGATGGCCGGAACACTAGGTGCAATACTGGGGTTTGTATTTGGTGGAATAATGGTGTTGTTTGTTGGCTTAATTTATGCAGAGCTAACTTCTGCTATGCCGCAGTGCGGAGGAGAACATGTTTTTAGCTATAGAGCTTTGGGCGAAAAAGCTTCATTTTTTTGCACCTGGGCAATTGTTTTAGGATATATTTCAGTAGTAGCATTTGAGGCAGTAGCTTTTCCTACTGTTATTGAATATTTATTTCCCGCGTATCTAAAGGGATATATGTATTCAGTTGCTTCCTATGACATATACTTTACTTGGGTTATTGTTGGCTCAGTTAGTTCAATTATTATAACATTTGTAAATTACATAGGCGTGAAGCCTGCAGCATTTTTTCAAGGAATAGCTACAATTATGATTTTAATAGTAGGATTAATGCTTTTTACAGGAGCAATATTTAGTGGACACTCAGGAAATATTACTCCTTTATTTTCCAATGGTAAAAGCGGAATATTAGCAGTAACTTTAATGACACCTTTTTTATATGTTGGATTTGATGTTATTCCTCAGGCAGCAGAGGAAATTAATGTCCCCTTTAATACCATTGGAAAAATTATAATATTATCTCTAGTTATGGCTATAGCTTGGTATACAATGATGATTTATAGCACTTCGGTTGGCTTATCTTATGAAGAATTATCACAATCAAAGCTTGCTACTGCAGATGCAATGAAAAATATTTACAACAGTCCTATCGCTTCAAAAATAATTATTATAGGAGGAATTGGAGGTATTTTGACAAGCTGGAACTCTTTCTTTGTAGGTGGAAGCAGAGCAATATATGCGATGGCAGAATCAAAAATGTTACCTAGTTTTTTAGCTAAATTTCATCCAAAGTACAAAACACCAGTTAATGCAATTTTACTTATAGGTTTAATCTCCACATTATCGCCGCTTTTAGGCAGAAGAATGCTTGTTTGGCTTACAAATGCAGGATCTCTAGGAATAGTAAACTCATATCTAATGGTATCAATCTCATTTTTAGTATTAAGAAGAAAAGAACCTAATCTAGATCGTCCTTATAAAGTGAAATATTATAAGCTTGTAGGAATAATGGCAATTATACTATGTTCTGCTATGATAATTTTATACTTGCCAGGCCAGCCATCATCACTAATTATGGCAGAATGGGCCATAGTAATCGGGTGGATAATCTTTGGAATTATACTATATACTTATACTAAATTCAAAAATCGTAAAGCAAATTTATCCTAATTTTTCGATTAATCTAGCCAAATATTTAGACTGAAAAGTTTCGCTCACTAAAAGCTGGTTAACAAGAGGTAATTTAAGAAAAGCTCCAGTAAATGCAGCCATGAACTTATGGCTAAGCATAGCCTGATTATCAAAAATAAGGTTATGTAAAGTATTAGTTTCAATTGCTTCTAATACTAGCTTATGGACAGTGTTTACTGGGGTAAAAATTTTAACATCTCTCTTGCTCATTTCTATTGCATTAATGGGGCATACTCTTTGGCACACTCCACATCCGAGGCAAAGCTCAGAATTTAGCACTACTTTATCTTTGTCATTAAAAACCTTAATTTCAAAGCATCCAACTGGACACACCGATACACATTTTTTACAGCTAATGCAGTTATCTAACTGATTTGCAATAAAGTTTGACGAAGATATTGTTTGAGGAATTCCCATTTTTTTAACACTTTTTAGTGCTACACAGCAACAAGAGCAACAGTTACAAATAAAACCTACATCGTCCTTAACGTTTTCAGCAAATTGAATTAGATTATTATTATAAGCTGTTTTTAGTATTGAGAGAGCTTCATCATGATCTATAAGTCTTGCATACCCGTGCTTCGCTAAAGAAACAGACAAGTTGTTTAGAGATAGACACACCTCCTGTGGAGCATTACAATGCTGATTAAGGTGTTCAGCTTTATGTCTACAGTAACATCTGCTTACACCTATGCTTGTAGCATTGTTTAGAAGGCTAGTCGCCTTTTCATAATCTAGAACATAAACCTCATCAGTCTTATTAATAGCTTCTTCATTTATAAGAATTCTGCCTATAGGGGTCTTTAATGATAAGAGCTTTCTCATAAACTCTTCTTCAGTTTCGATATATTGATAAAATAACTCGCTTAATAATTTTTGATTAAAATGTCCTCCAGTTCTCATAAGAGCAAACTCAAAAAAACCTATCATAGGTGGTGGCATAACATACATTTGTTTTTTATTGTCATTCATATCTAATAATAAGGCTTTGCTTGCCAGATTTTCAAGAATTAATAAAGTTTCGTCCTGAGATTTATTCCAGATTGTCGATGCCATTTTTACATCAAAGGGTTTAATAGGCAGCATAGAAACTAATTGAGCTTCTTCCTCTGTAAAAAAGACTTTCAATATCTCATATAGAGTTTCAGACTCAGGGGCTCCTTGTGGAAACTTATTATATCTATCAATTAAGCTTTTATAGCCAGATTTTCCTGTTAAGTGCGCCATTATACGTAATCCGCCTTTCATAATAAAGGTGCTATAGCTAATAATATGTTATTCTAATCTTTTTATTATATTAATGCAATCATAAGAGGAATAAATTTTATTAATTAGAAAGACCACTTTTAGATTAACATCCATCAAGTGGTCTACTTATAATTTTTTAAAATATTCAGGTTTAATAAAAAAATTGAAGCTTATACATGCCAAATTTCCTTAGCATAGTCTTGTATAGTTCTATCAGAACTGAACTTGCCTGCATTACACATATTAATATAACATTTTTTTCTAAACTCATATTTGGATGAAAAATCACTATTTACTTTAATTCTTGTCTCTACATATGACATAAAATCATGTAGTAGGTAGTAGTGGTCAGCCGTATGCCAACTAGCACCTTTTAATATAGAATCGTAGAGCTCCTTAAAGCCTTTAGTTTTACAGTCTTTAAGGGTACCATCTATAAGCATATCTAATACTGCTTTAACTTTAGGATTTGATTTATAAATGTCTATAGGACTATATGATTTAGAAATGCTACTTATTTCATCAACAGTTGCTCCAAAAATGTAATTGTTTTCCCTGCCTGCTTCTTGGACGATTTCGACATTTGCACCATCCAATGTTCCTAGTGTAACTGCACCATTAAGCATAAATTTCATATTTCCAGTTCCACTAGCCTCTGTTCCTGCTGTTGATATTTGCTCAGAAATATCAGCTGCAGCAACTAATTTTTCAGCATAGGATACATTATAGTTGCTAACAAAAACAACTTTGATTTTTGAACTTACTAGCGGGTCATTATCAATGAGATTGCCAACTTCATTAATTAATTTGATTATACTTTTAGCTCTCTTATATCCTGGAGCTGCTTTAGCTCCAAAAATAAAGGTTGTTTTATTAAAGTTATTCAAATTACCTGATTTAATTTCATTGTACATATATAAAATCGTTAAAATATTTAGCAATTGTCTTTTGTATTCGTGTAGCCTTTTAATTTGAATATCATAAATACTTTGAGGGTCAATTGCAATACCTTCTTTTCTAAAAATATAGTCAGCTAATTGGTGTTTCTTTATTTGCTTAATATTTGAAAACTCTTCAATAATAGAAGTGCTCTTAGAAAGCGGTTCTAATTTCTTTAAATCAGATAAGTTTGTTATCCAGTTTTCATTTCCAAGATTATTACTAATAAAGGAAGATAATTCTCTATTACATAATGCTAGCCATCTGCGTTGAGTTATTCCGTTTGTTTTATTTTGAAACTTGGAAGGATATAATTGATAGAAGTCTTTTAGTACATCACTTTTTATTATATCTGTGTGAATTTGAGCCACTCCATTTACATAGCTAGAACCGTAAATAGCCATATGAGCCATATGAAGTGTATTTTTATTTATTATTTTTGTTCTATTAGATAAAGCTTTACTAATAATTTTATTTTTTACTAAATCCTTTTTTTCTTCTTCAAAATTATTGTGAATTTGTTTTATAATTTCATAGATTCTTGGAAGGAGTTCTTTTATTAAGCCGATATCCCATTTTTCTAATGCCTCTTGCATTATTGTATGATTTGTATATGCAAAGGTTTTTTTACAAATATCAAGCGCAGATTCAAAACTAAGTTTTTCCTCATCAACTAAAAGCCTTATAAGCTCAGGAATTGCAATTGTAGGATGAGTGTCATTAAGCTGGATTACGTTATACTTAGCAAAATCTAATAAATCCTCAGAATGATTTCTTTTAAACTTTCTAATTAAATCCTGTAGTGAAGCACTACTGAAAAAGTATTGCTGTCTAAATCTTAATTTTTTTCCATCTAAAGTATCATCGTTTGGATACAAGACTCTAGAAATATCCTCAGCTTTATTTTTTTCTTTTACAGCCAAATCATAGTTTTGGTCATTAAATAAATTAAAATCAAATTCATTGACTGGCTCAGCTTGCCAAAGCCTTAGGGTAGAAATATTATTTCCCTTATACCCTATAATAGGTATATCATAGGGAACAGCAATAACGTTTTGGTCACTAAACTTTACTAACACTGAGTCTTCATATTTTCTTAATGACCATGGATCACCATATTTTGACCAATCATCAGCTTTTTCAATTTGAAATCCATCTTGAAATTCTTGTTTAAATAATCCAAACTTATATCTTATTCCATATCCGTCTAAAGGAATATCCATAGTTGCAGCACTTTCAATAAAGCAAGCAGCAAGTCTACCAAGCCCCCCGTTACCTAGAGCAGCATCTTCAATCTCTTCTAAAATTCCAAAATCAACATTAAGATCTTTTAGTTTATTGTTTATTTCATCAAGGATCCCTAAATTTAACAAGTTATTTTGAATTGAACGGCCAATTAAAAACTCGGCAGAAAAATAATATGCTTTTCTATTTTTATCACTCATTATTTTTAATTCCTGCCACTTGCCGCCTATTTCTTCCCTTATTGACTCTGAAAGTGAATTGTGAAGCTGCCAAGCAAGGGCGTTTGAAAGCTCTTTTCCGTATTCAATTTTACATTTATCTTGTGCTGATTTAATCACTTTATTTATATCCATATATTTACCTCACAGCAATTGCGTTCTCAGTTTCAATATCAAAAAGATGAACATTTGTAGTATTAATTCCTAGGCTTACAACATCACCAATTTTTGCATTTGTTCTTGGAGGAATTTTGGCGATTGCTTTTTCATTATTTATATCAAGATATAAATAAACTTCGGAGCCCATAGGTTCGCTTAACTCGACTAAAGCATTAACAAAGCTTAAGGTTTCTTTAGCTTGAGTACTTTGCTCATCGTGTAATTCTTCAGGTCTAATGCCCATTAAAACCTCTTTGCCATCATAATTGCTCAAGTTCTTTGACTTATCAGTGCTCCAATTAATTGGTATCTTATAATCTCCCAATCTAGCTATAAAATTCTCATTATTCTTTTCAATCTTAACCTTAAAAAAATTCATTTGTGGAGATCCTATAAAACCTGCTACAAATAAATTTACAGGATAATCATATAAATTTTGTGGAGTATCAACTTGTTGAACTAAACCATCCTTCATGACTACGATTCTATCTCCCATTGTCATAGCCTCAGTCTGGTCATGAGTTACGTATATAAAAGTAGTTCCAAGTCTTTTGTGAAGTTTGCTTATCTCGCTTCTCATAGCTGTACGTAGTTTTGCATCGAGATTAGAAAGTGGCTCGTCAAGAAGAAAAACTTTAGGATTTCTAACCATAGCTCTTCCTAGTGCTACTCTTTGTCTTTGACCACCAGATAAAGCCTTTGGTTTTCTTTCTAATAAATGTTCTATATCTAGAATCTTTGCTGCCTCGCGTACTCTTTTATCAATTTCGCTTTTATCAACTTTCTGTAAAGTTAAAGAAAATGCCATATTTTTATATACACTCATGTGAGGATAAAGAGCATAGCTTTGAAATACCATAGCAATATCTCTATCTTTTGGAGGAACATTATTTACTAATTTATCTCCAATATAAAGTTCGCCTTTTGATATATCCTCTAGACCTGCAATCATCCTAAGAGTAGTTGATTTACCACAACCAGATGGTCCAACTAGAATTATAAACTCTTTATCTTGAATTTCCAGATTAAAATCCTTTACAGCTGTAACATCTCCTGGATAAATCTTATGGATGTTTTTTAGGGTTATATTAGCCATAATTTTCTCCTATCTTTTTGTTATCTTAATTAAATTTTCTATTTTGTGTATTAAATCATCACTGATTTGATTTGGTAATAATCTCCAGCACCAGTTTCCACCAATGGTTGATGGAACATTCATTCTGGCAGAATTATCAAGCTCTAGATAGTCTTGTATTTGGAATATCACGGTATTTGCTTTTGATTTAAACCCAGATTCAATAACTTTCCACACAAAAAATCTATTCTGCTTAATATCAAGCATTTTTCTAGCTTTAGCTCTGGATTTAGAATCTAGATTTTGAAAATATCCTCTAAGAGTTTCATTATCGTGAGTGCCACCGTAAACAACAGAGTTCGAAGGACAATGCTTAGCTAGATTCTCGTTTCTAGCATCTGAATCAAATCCAAATTGTAAGAGCCTCATACCTGGATAACCACTATCTTTTAAAAGCTGCTTAACCTTCTGGGTAACAACCCCTAGGTCTTCAGCAATGATTTTTGAACTTCCAATTTCTTCATTAATAGAATTAATTAAATCATGACCTGGGCCATCTTTCCAAAAACCATTCATAGCAGTTTCTTCACCATATTTTATAGAATAATAATGAACTATTCCAATGAAGTGGTCTATCCTTATGATGTCGTATAAAAGAGCTGAATATTTCATTCTTTTACGCCACCAGCTAAAGTTATCGGCTTTCATATAATCCCAATCATAAAGTGGATTTCCCCAAAGCTGGCCAGTTGATGAAAACATATCTGGTGGAACTCCAGCTACCATAGTTGGTTTTTTGCTCTCATCCATTTGAAACTCTTTTAAATTTGCCCAAACATCGGAACTGTCAAGAGCAACATAAATTGGTATATCGCCGATTATAGTTATATTCTTATTATGTGCATATTTCTTTAATTGATTTAGCTGAACAATGAACTTGAATTGTAGGAATTTCCAAAACATTATATCATCTGATAATTTTATTCTATAGTTTTCCAAAGCATCCTTATCTCTGTTTCTTATATCCTCTGGCCATTTAAGCCATTCTACACCTTTGAATAAATCTTTTATAGCCATATAGTCACTATAATCATCTAACCAAAAGCTATTAGCATCACAAAATTCAATAAAGGATTCATCAGATGTATTGAAATTTTTAAAGGCAACTCTTAAAACACTGTATCTATTCTCATATATCTTTCCATAATCGATTAGGTTTGGGTTATCTCCCCAATTTATTTTTTCGATATCCCTAATATCTAAAAGATTTTCTTCAATCAAGAAATCAAAATCTATAAAATATGGATTTCCAGCAAATGCAGAGAAACTTTGATATGGACTATCACCATAACCTGTAGGTCCAATAGGAAGTACCTGCCAATATTTTTGGCCAGATTTATGTAGAAAGTCAACAAAGTCATATGCGGCCTTACCAAATGTTCCTATTCCATAGTTAGACGGCAGACTTGCAACTGGAAGCAAAGTACCTGCGCCTCTTTCAAAAGGTTCTTGTATTTTATTTATCATGTATTTCAATTCCTTATCTTAATATATTATTTTAATTAAATCCGAATTACACTTTCACCTTCCATAAGTTTGAACGGAAGAACTTTATGAATAGGATCTAGATTTTTTTCAATTTGAGAAGTTATTATTTTAACTGCATTTAATGCTATTTGATCCTGTAACTGAAGTATAGTCGTTAATTTTGGATTGTAATAATTAACAAGCTCTATTCCATCATACCCAATTACTGAAATGTCGCTTGGAATAGAAATTTTTGAATCTGTCATTGCTCTCATTGCTCCTATTGCCATAACGTCACTCATTGCGAAAATAGCAGTTATTCCAAGTTTTTTGTTAATAAGTCTTTGGCAAGCTTTATAAGAGCTTTCAAAAGAATATCGAGCTGGTTCAAAATGTGATGAAATATCAAAGTTGATTTTATGTTTATATAATGTTTTTATAATACTTTTTAAGCGTACCTCACTAATATTAGAAGAATCAGCATTTCCACCTATGATTCCAATATTTGTATGGCCTTTTTCAATTAAATATTCAATAGCGAACTCAACGGCTTTTTTGTCATTCGTGGTAACGCTTGATAAGTTGCTAAAATTCAATTGACTAGCTGAGTTTGTAACTAAAATAGATGGAATATCAATTTTTGAAAAATGATCTTGAAAATTTTTCAGATTCCCACCTAAGAACATTATCCCTTGAGGTTTTTTTTCGTTACAGAATATTCTAGCTTGCTGAACCTCATTTTCATCCTCATCCAAATAATTCACTATAGTGATATAACCAGAATCTTCAATAAGAGGTTGAATTTTTTCTAAAATAGAATGGAAAAGAAAATTGAATGTTCCTTTAACAAATATTCCAATTGTATTAGTGTTTTGTTGCTTTAAATGCTTGGCATTACTGTTGGGCACAAATTTTCTTTTTTCAATTATATCTAAAACCTTTAATTTAGTTTTTTCACTGACATCAGGATGATTGTTCAAAACTCTTGAAACAGTGCTAACAGCCACACCTGCTTCTTTTGCTATATCTTTTATAGTCACCACTATAATCACCTACTATCCTTTAACTGCTCCAGAAATTACTCCCTTTATTATATACTTTTGCGCTGATAAATAGAAAACTACTATAGGAATAATAGCAAGGATTAACATTGCCATAAGTGATCCCATATCTCTTGAACCATATCCTCCTTGTAAATACTGAATTGCAACAGGAAGAGTTCTATACTTGTTTCCTATAACTAAATAAGGAAGCAAATAGTCATTCCAAATCCACATAGTATTTAATATTGATACTGTAATTGCTGTAGGTTTTAAAATAGGAAAAACTACCAAAAAAAAAGTTTGAATTGGATTACAGCCATCTATCATAGCCGCCTCTTCAATTTCTAAAGGTATACTTTTAATAAATCCAGCAAACATAAAAACCGAAAGACCTGCACCAAATCCTAAATAAATGAGTATCATTCCAACTGGATTATCAAGTCTTAAAACATTAACCGTTTTAGACATGGTAAACATAACCATTTGAAAAGGTACTATCATACTAAAAGCAAAAAGATAATACATAAGTGATGTTATTTTACTTTTCACCCTTGTGATGTACCATGCAGTCATTGATGTACAAATAGTAATCAGCAAAACAGAGCCGACTGTAATGAAAAGGGAATACCCAAATGCTGAAAAAAAGTTTATTTTTTCTATACCATTTAGATAATTTGTAAATCCAACAAAAGTTTGCTCGGTCGGGAAAGAAAATGGAGCATCAGATATAAAAAATTGTCCTTTAAAGGAATTCATTAATACAATGAAAATTGGAACTAAAAATGTAATTGCTAAAATCGTCATAAAGAAAAATAATACATTATTGCTCTTTTTTTGATTTTCAACCATCTTAACTCTCCACTTCCTTTCTTCTTGTGATATAAAGCTGAACAAAAGCTATCAATGCGACCATAATAAAAAATACAACGGCTTTTGCTTGTCCTACTCCCTCGAAACCTATTCTGCCATAGAAAGTATTGTAAATATCTAGTGCAAGCATAGCAGTTTGCTTTGCAGGTGCTCCACCAGTAAGTGCAAAGTTTTGGTCAAATAATTTGAAGGAATTTGTGAGTGTTAAAAAGGTACAAATTGTAATTGATGGCATTACCATAGGAATAGTTACATTCATAAGAGTCTGAAATGAATTTGCACCATCGATTTGGGCGGCTTCCTTAAGGTCAGAAGAAATATTTTGAATTCCTGCAATATATATAATCATCATATATCCTGCAAGTTGCCAATTCATAAGAACTACTAGCCCCCAAAATCCATATTTAGAACTAAAGGTTATATCCACTCCAAAGTTTAAAAGCACGCCATTGATGATTATTTGCCATATATAGCCAAGAACTATTCCACCTATAAGGTTAGGCATAAAAAAAACAGTTCTAAAAATATTTGTCCCTTTTAATCCTCTAGTTAGAAGAAGAGCAAATATAAAAGCTATTAAATTTATAGAAATAACTGAGACTACAGTAAATTTTAATGTAAACCAAAGTGCATTTAGAAAATCAGGGTTTCCAACAAATGCCTTTTTATAATTTTCAAACCCAACCCAAGTACTATTAGTTACAGTAGTAAATTCTGTAAATGAAAGATAAATTCCTAAAAAAAATGGTATTAAAAATGAAATTGCAAATGCAATTAAGGTTGGAAGTGCAAATATAACAAAATATTTTTTTAGTGCCCTTTCCATATTTTCTCCTTTATAGTTTAAATTTGTGTAAAAAAAGCCCCTGAGCATAAAACAGGCAGGGGCTAAAGTGAATAATAGTATTGAAATTAGTTACTGCTTTCAGTTTTCCAATCTGCAACAACTTTTGTTACTAAATCATCCCAAGACATACTTCCTTGAGCATACTGTAGTAATGAAGCTCCGAAATTATCTTTAAAAGTCTGGTTAGGGAAAACTGTAAAGTTCCAAGCTACAGAAGTAGTGCCTTCTTTTTCCATCCACTTAATTACTTCTTTTGCAAGTGGATCAGATGGTTTTTCTGCATCTGTAAATGTATCAAATGGAGCAATAAAATTTAATTCTTCAACTACAAATTTTTTACCTGTCTCACTAGAGAATAACCAGTAAATAAAATCTGCTGCTAGCTTTTGATCTTCTTCAGAAGCTTTAGCGTTAATTGCATAGAAGTTTTCAGTTCCTGTGCATAGTCCTTGATTTTCTTCACCTTCCATACCAGTGTATATAGGCATGAACTTAATATCTTCTGGCTTGACAACGTTTCCTGCTACTTCATTGATTTGTGACCACGCCCAGTTACCATTTTGAACAAATACACATTGACCAAGTGCAAATTCAGCCATAGAATCAGCAACTTGCTTGCTTCCTAATAGCTTTGGTTCTGTAACAGAATTGTTTATATATAAATCAAAAATATTTTTATAGTTTTCAGCATACTCAAATTTAATTTCCTTTGTAGCATCACTTGCTAAATCAATATTATTATTTTTGAATTCATAATAAACTGGTACGTTAGCTAAGTGTGTTTGCCATCTCCAGTCTTCACCTGGTTTTAGAGATGTGCTTGCAAAAGCTCCTTTAATTCCTAGTTCATCTTTTTTAGCTGTTATATCTTCAACAACAGCTTTTAATGTTTCAAAATTATTAATTTCATCAACAGAAGCTATTTTAGCTCCAGGTAGAGCAATATATTTGTTTATTAAAGCGTTGTTGTATATGATTCCGTATCCTTCAACTACATAAGGAATACCATATACTCCATCACCATCAGTTACTGCTAAGCTTTTGTCAGTAAGATGACTGTATAATTCAGTATTACTTAAGTCAGCTGTATATTCTTTCCAGCTTGCGTAGCCTTTTGGCCCGTTAATTTGGAATAATGTAGGAGCATCAGCTTTTGCCATTTCTGATTTTAAAGTTTGCTCGTAAGTTCCTGATGCGGCAGTAACAACATTAAGTTTAACTCCAGTTTCTGCTTCATATGCTTCAGCGATTTTTTCATATACTGGAGCAATTTCAGGCTTGAAATTTAGATAATATATTGAGCCGGTACCCTTGCCTTCTCCGGAATCTGCTGATTCAGCAGGTTCATTTGTGGAACCACAAGCTGCTAGAGAAAATGTCATAGCTGTCAATAATAAAACGGATAATAATTTTTTCATACTTTTCCCTCCTGTATGTTTTTTACAACAGGAATCGTTTCTGGAAACGTTTCCTGATATGTATATGTACATTTTACTACTATTAATTTTTTAAAGTCAAGAGATATTTTTTTATTCTAAGTATTCAAAAAATATTAAGCTTTGAAAACGTTCTCATTCCAATAATTACCCAATTTATTATTTTAAAACCAAAAAAGAGACCATCCAATATTTAATAAGGAATAGTCTCAAAAATAATATATAATCTAATATATAAATTACGAAAGGAGTAAACTTAATGAAACCTAAAGTTAATAAAAAAATATTAATTATATCAAGTGCATTTATGCTATTAATTTCTTTGCCGATGATGTTATTTACTTTTAATATGGTGTACTCAGCATCTCCTTATGATAAATCAGGAGAAAGTTTACAATCTATAGGATTACTTATAGGAGCAGGAATCTACATTTTCTCGATGCTCGTAGCAATTGCAGGATTATCCTTTGCAAATAAACCTTATAAATATAATTGGTGTAGAAATTTAGGTTTAATTCTAATGTTAATCACCTTACTTGATGCAATTCTTTTAAGGGCTTATTTTATAATTACTATGCTACCATTATTAATACTCAATATAATATATATAACGGGAACAAGAAATAATGCTGAAATAGATTCTAATAGAAATTTATAAAGCAATACTTATATTTCTATAGGTTTTCCATCGCAATTAGGAAAGCTAATTCCTAGCAATCTAGCTATAGTTGGTGCTACATCAACCATAGCTGGATTTTTTAAGGAAGTATTATTTTTAATCATTTCCCCTGATATTAACAAGTTGCATTTATAATTATCTTTATTTTCTCTATAGCCATGAGTAGAATATTTTTTTCTTTGTGACTCTAAGTCTTCTATAGTTGTATTAGATATTGATTCATCAAAGCAATATCCTCGTTTTGCTTCAACCATATATTTAATGCTTTTATGAATATGAAGCTTATCTAAGTCAGTTCTATCGTATAAATCTTCAATACCGTATTTTCCAGCTGATAAAATCTCTTTTATTTTATTTAAAGCAAGCCGTTCTGCTTCTTGATCATCTTTTTTGATATAGAGATAAGCTGAGCCTCCGTTGCATTGAAAATATGCTCTCCATTTCATGGTTTTCGCATCCTCATAGATTAGACCAATTTCTTTCAATATATTGTTTAGATGTACTTTATATTGAATATCAATATGGCCATGGTCGCCAATAACGATAAAAGCGGTGTCTTTTTTAATTCCAGCTTCATCTACTGCTTTTATAATGCTCCCTAACCTTTTATCCATACGTAGCATTGCATTATTAACTTCGGTTCCTTTTGTACCGAAGTTATGCTTAGTATCATCTAAATCGATAAGGTGAAGTAAAAGTAGATTAGGTTTTTTTGATTTTATTGTATCGACTGCACACAAAGTCGAAAAATCATCTAAATTTGGCTGATTTACTCCATCCAAAACTTTCCCATACTTTAGGCTGAGTTTTGCACAGAAAAATGGGCTTCCATTTTTTAAAATTTTTAACGCTTGATTTTCACCTTTTATTGCAACTACTTCAGGTAAATTATAATCTATCTTAGCTTTGCCAGTTACAGGCCACAAAATTGCGGATGTAGTTAAATTTGCTTCTTTCACAGCATCATAGATAGTCGCAGCATTGATATCTTTTCTATACCAAAACCACTCCTGATTTTTTTCAGAGATAAAAGGCTGAAAAGGATTGTTATGTACAATTTCATGTCTATCAGGATATACTCCAGTTACTAATGTAGAATGTACTACATATGTTAAACTAGGATAAATGCTAATTAAATCATTTGAATAAACTCCTTTTGATATTAATAGTGATAAATTTGGAAGTGAACTGGCAAAATCCCAATTATCTTCAGAAAAAGCATCATAAGAAATTACAATAACATGCTTTGCTCGCTTAGAACTAAAATCTTCCATCTGAGCCCCTCCTATACGATATCTCTTACTATATGCTCTTTAGGTAAAGTTATAAAAACTAGCAAACCAATAATGAACAGAGGAATAATAGATAGAATACTATACCTAGCATTACCAGTAAGTGTAGTTGAAAATGCCATTACAGCAGGTCCTATTATTGCAGAAAATTTTCCAAAAATATTATAAAATCCAAAGAATTCATTGGAATTTTGCTTAGGGATAATTTTTGCGTAATAAGATCTACTTAGAGCTTGGATTCCACCTTGAGCAGAACCTATAAGTGCTCCAAGTACGAAAATATGCCATACAGACGTAATATAAAACGCTGAAATACAGGAAATAATATAAGTTATTATACCTATGATTATCATTAATCTAGCAGAATATTTTTTTGCTAGGTTTCCGTAAATTATAGCACATGGAAATGCTATAATTTGGATTACTAGTAAGATTCCAAGGAGAGTAAAGGTGTCGAGTGAATTACTTCCTAAGATAGATGTAGCATAAGGTACTACCATTTTAATGATTGTATCAACTCCATCTATGTAGAAAAAGTATGCTATTAAGAAAATAGCAACATTTTTGTATTTCTTGATATTGATAAATGTTGATTTAAGTCTGATAAAACTATTTTGAACTGGTCTTGGTTCTGGATTTATGAAATGAAGCTGATGTACGTTTTTTATAATGGGTAATGTTAGTAGTCCCCACCATAAAGAGGTAATTATAAAGCCTAGCTGATAACCAATTACTTTGTCCATTCCTAAGAAGTATATAAAACCAAGACTAATTCCAAAAGGTATAATACTAGCTATATAACCAAATGCATAGCCTCTTGTCGACACTTTATCCATACGTTCATCTAAAGTAACATCGACTAAAAACGAATCATAAAAAACATTTGCACCAGAAAATCCAATAGCAGACAAAACATAAAATAATATTAAAATCTGCCAGTTTCCATTCTCGGGAGATACAAATGCTAGAGAAGTTGTAGTGAGCAGACCCAATAATGCAAAGAAAATAAAAAATCGTTTCTTTGTATCCTTGTAATCGGCTATTGTCCCAAGTATAGGACTAAGAATAGCAATAATTATGCTTGCAATTGAATTGAAATAACCTAAATCCATACTGCTACTAACATTATCAAACATACCAAAAACTATAGGTAAAAGGGATGTAGTAACCGCCATAGAATAAGCAGAGTTACCACAATCATACAGTATCCATGATTTCTCTTGTATAGTTAGCTTCATCCCTAACCTCCTATAAAATATTAGCTTTATAATTTATATATATAGATTTAAACTAGTATATAATAATGAGTATTTTAAATAAAACATATACGATAATTAAAAGAAAGTAAGGATGGATATCATGAATATTATTATTACTGAAAAGGCAAAAAATATACTTATAAAATTATACTCTAATAAAATACATCGTATTATGCCTAAGGTTATGACTTGAGCAGGAATAACATATGTGTTAGTTCAGGATGAACAGCAAAATGATGATAGCTTATATGATATAGATGGTTTGTTTTTTATTATCAGTAAAGAAGATGAAAAATATGTCAAATATATAGAAATTGATTATATTGATGATTGGTCAGGTGCGGATTTTGTAATCACCGCGGGATTTTAATTGAAGGATACAAATTTTATATTATAATTATTATCCTATTATATATAATTAACACATTAATTTATGTTAAATCACCAAGCGCCTTTGTAACCTAAAGTAATACTACTGCTAAGCGCTCCGTTTTTCATGCAACCTTCTATAGACACGCCGTTTAGAAGACTCATAAGAAAACCAGCGATATAACTGTCTCCCGCTCCCATACTGTCTATAACTTTACAATCAAAGATCCCAAATTCGAAAAAATTGTTTCCATCATATGCAATGCTTCCTTTAGTTCCCCTTGTAAAGATGACTATTTTAGGACCAATTTTTTTAATATTTTTCATTGCATTCTTTATATCCTCATCTTTGCTAAAATCGTCAGAAAAAAAAGCATAATCAACCCATGGCAGTGCTATTCTAGATATTTGATGGTTGATTTTATCTGCAAAATCGAAAGCTATGGGTACGTTTTTTGCTTTAAGCTTATATAAATCTGATTCAATCATTCCCCATATACCTGACACAACTAAATCATGACTACATAAAAAGTCAATATCTTTGTTTGATAATTTGAAATCAGCCATTACTCCTTCGTCATAATCACCCAGTATTCTATCACCATTGTTTATTTCTACATGAGTAACAGCGGTATTTCCAGGAAGTACTTTTAAATGAGATATATCTACCCCTTTTTTTGAGAGAGAATCAACCATGAACCTTCCAAACTTATCATTACCAACAACACCTGTATAGGAAGAATTACCTTGCATTCTTTTTATATATACTGCAACATTAACTGGATTTCCTCCAGGAAAAAATTCTCCTGTATTATCATACAAATCAATACAGTTATCACCTACAGTAGCAATGTATATCTTTTTATTCATTTTAATCTCTACCTTTTTATATTTATTTTATTATATTTTATTTCTTAAATTTTCGAAAAAAACAGACTGCCTCAAGCTTGAGAAGCAGACTGTTATAAGTAAGAATTAGAAGTTATTAATAATCAAGTTGTCTGTAATATCTTCTAATTTCCATAGGATGACAGTTTAATTTTTCTAAATGGACATCTATTCTTGAAGTTATTACTCTCATCAGAAGATGAGATAGATGACCTCTAAATTTTTCACTAATCCCTTTTAATTCATAATCTTTTGTATCAATAATATTGTAATTAGCACAAATTCTTGGCAAAAAGTTCGCAACTCTTTCACTGAGTTTTCTTTGAGAGTCTTCGCCTATAAATACTGTAACTGCTGTATCTCTGTCTATTATTTCAAACATACCGTGAAAAAATTCTGCACTATGAATGGATTTTGTTCTTATCCAGTGCTGTTCTTCCCAATAGCACATTGCGTATGAATAAGTTGCCCCATACTGATTACCAGCACCTACAAAATAATGTATTTTATCATTCATATGCTTTTTAGCTATGAGTTCACCTAGCTCATCAGCTGATTTTTCCACTTGAACTAGGCATTGCGCCAGATGTTCATCGAGCTCATGATAGAGTTCATAATACTCATCAAATTCGCCAGCATTATACATAAATCTATCAGCAGTCATAAAAAATTTAAGCTGTTCATTTTTAGGATATGAAATCAGATAGTCAGACAATTTAGCAAGTTTAGTATCAGGATAATCAACAAACCCTATCACTTTTGCACCTGCATTCTTGGCTTTAATCACTCCATCAACCATTTCTGATGTGCTTCCAGTTACAGAAGATATAATTACAATGGTACCTTTACCAACTTTTTTATTACCTGTATGAATATACTCAGCAGCATTTTCAACAAAAAAGTTTAAGGCGGAATACTCTTTCATATGTACCTCAGCTTGTAAACAAGATGCATAGGTTCCGCCTATTCCTAGCCAGCATATATTCTTATATCCTTCATTACATATTTCATCAACTATTTTCTCAAGTTCTAATCTAATTGCCAAAGCTCCATTTACACTGTTTAACTCGTTTTTCTCGTCAAATTTTAGCATTATATTGTTCTCCTAATAAATTAAATTATTCTCCAACTTTTAATTTTTGATAATAATCATTATAAATTGTCATTGCTTCTCCAACATCTTTTTGGAAAAAAACGTTTTGCTTATAATCAAAATTTCTTGCAGGATCGTTCTTATAAGTATCAGAAGCCACCTCAACAGCTGCATCGTTAGGACATGAATACGGATATTCTATAAGGTTTTGTGCCATTACTTCAGGATTTGTAATATAGTTTAAAAACTTCTCAGCAAGATCCACATGCTTTGCCCCTTTTGGTATTACATAAAGATCAAATCCAAGTTGAACAGGATCATTATCAAAATCAGCTATAACAAGATTATTTTTATCCCCTAATTCAGCCATTGCCCATGAAGCGTTTCCATCATAAGTAAAAGCTACAGAGGCAGTACCATTTGTAAGATTTTGCTCAGCATTTCCATATGCTACAACGTTTTCATTATACTTTACTAGCCACTCATATGCCTCAGCAATTTCGTTTTCATTTGTAGAGTTTGGGTCGTATCCAAGAGCAACGAGAGCTATAGGGAACAGATTTCTAGCTCCATCGATAGTTGCAATTTGTCCTTTTAAGGCTGGATGGATTAAATCATTATAGCTTTTAATTTCGATTGGAGATGTATCTTTATTGTAAACAACATAAATATAATTCATAAGGTAAGGAACGCAATATTCTTTAGCTGTCCAGTAAGATTCGTTAATATTTGAAGCATTAGGGATATTATCAAAGTTAAGCTTTTCTACATACCCACCCTTTACGAGAGATTCCATATAAGCGTCACAAGTCATTATAAGGTCGTATTCTTGACCTCCACCTGCAGTTAATTTGGTTATTGCATCTGCATTGTCACTCATGTATGAGAGATTAATTTTTACATTATTGTCCTTTTCAAATTTTGAAATTAAATCATCTGATATATATTGCTGCCACATGTAAATATTTAATTCTTTGCTTGAAGCTGTTTGGTTATCCTCATTGTCTGAACTTGAAGTGCTGCTTTTACAACCTACAAACGCACTAGAAACTAAAATCACAGTCAAAAAAATTAAAAAAGCTTTTTTCATAGTATTCCCTCCACTTTTCTGCGTTTTTTTAACGCATTATTAATTTTATTATTCAAAATCATCGCTATTACAATGATAAGAATCATGATTGTGGTTAGTGCATTAATATCTGGAGTAACCCCTGATTTATTCATTGATAGAATTAGAACCGGGAGAGTTGAATTCTTAGCGCCTGAAAGCATATTGCTCATTACAACATCATCTATTGATAATGTGAAAGATAAAAACGCTGCACTCATGACTCCTGGAAAAATAGAAGGAAGAGTCACATTAATAAATGTTTGAATTCTACTAGCACCTAAATCCATCGATGCTTCTTCTAAACTATAATCATCTCCACTTATCCTGCCTTTTATGGTTACAACTGCATAGGGTATACAAAATGTACAATGACCAATAAGTATACTTCCCATACCAAGAGCAAATCCAACTTTCATGAATACAATAAGAAGAGCAACAGCCATAACTATTTCAGGAACTATTATAGGTATATAGAGCATGTTATTAATTGCTTTTCTCCCTTTAAATTCATATTTTCTTAATCCAAGTGCGCCAATTGTGCCAATGGTAACGGATATTAAAGTAGCCAAAACAGCAATTATTACTGAATACCATAAGCTTCCAATTACCGTAGAATTTGTAAAAAGCTTAGCGTACCATTGAGTAGTAAAACCATTCCAATAATAGTTATATCTTTGATTGTTAAAAGAAAAAATCATCATTACAAGAACTGGTATATATAGCACTGTATATATTGCTAAGGAGTAAATCATTCCTATTAAATTAGATAGGTTATTTTTTTTTCGAAGTTTAGAATTACTCACTTACAGCACCTCCATATCCTCAATCTTTGCAAATCTTGTATATATAAATATAAGAAGCCCTGTTATAACAATTAATAATACAGATAAAGCAGCACCAAGAGGCCAATTTCTTATTGCTCCGAATTGATTTTTTATTATATTTCCTATGTATAAAACTTTGCCGCCACCCAACATATCTGTAACTGTGTATATACCAAGTGATGGAATAAATACAAGAATGATTGATGATATTATTCCAGGAAAAGTAAGAGGAAGTGTTATTTTGATAAAAGTAGTTATTCTTGAGGCACCTAAATCAGCTGAAGCCTCTAAAAGAGATTTGCTTAACTTTTCAATTGAACTGTACATAGGAAGAACGGCAAATGGAAGCATGCTCGTTATAAGTCCAACCATTACTAATCCATCAGTGTAAATTAAGTTTAGAGGAGATTCAATAAAGCCTATATACTGTAGAAATTTATTTACAGGTCCGCTAGTTTGAAATAAAAGTAGCCAGCTATTTAATCTCATTAAGGAATTGGTCCAAAAAGGAATCATAATTAGCATAATAAGCTTTGATGCAATTTCCTTTGGTTGCTTTGCAATATAATATGCAAATGGATAACCGATTAATAAACATAATATAGTTGATATCGCTGCTGCTCGTATAGATTTAATAATAACTTTAAAATAAGTACTATCTAACAGAGTTTTATAGCTATCTAAAGAAAATTCATAAACAACTTCTCCAAAGACACCTCTAGACATAAAGCTTATATAAATTATATAAAGCATTGGCAAAGCTACAAATAAAATCATCCACAAAGATACTGGCCCAGCCATTGCTATCGCTGGAAGTGTTTTTCTAGTAAAGTTTGATTTTTGGTTCATAAACTCCTCCAAACTAAATTTGTGTTTTAATAGCTACGGCTTTCTCTGGATTCCAAAAGATATTTACAATATCACCTTCACAAAGCTCATCATCTTTTTCAAATCGGCTATATTTTATTTCAGAGTGATCTTTTAAGTCAACTGATGTTTTTACAACTGTACCCATATAAATAAAATCTTTTATTTTTCCTTTTAAATCAAATCCATCTATTATTACTTTACTTACTTTTATGTACTCAGGCCTAATAGAAACATAAATACTTTCGCCTATTTCAAAACCCTTACCTTTTGCCTTTATTATTCCAGACGAAGTTTCCACTGTTAAGATTTCGTTACTCAAATCTATAACTTTACCATTGAAGATATTTGATTCTCCAATGAAACCTGCAACAAATTTTGTAACTGGATGCTCATATATTTCTTTTGGCGAATCAATCTGCTCAATGATACCTTGATTCATTATTGCAATCCTATCACTCATTGTAAGAGCTTCTTCTTGATCATGGGTTACATAGATAAATGTAATACCAAGCTTTTTTTGAAGCCTTTTTAGCTCAACCTGCATCTGCTTTCTTAACTTCAAATCAAGAGCTCCTAGGGGTTCGTCTAAAAGCAAGACTTTGGGATTATTTACAAGAGCTCTAGCAATTGCAACTCTTTGTTTTTGCCCTCCAGATAAAGCATCAGGCTTTCTATATTCATAGCCATTTAATTGCACTAGTTCAAGCATCTCTTTAACTTTTTTTGCAATTTCATCTCTTGGCTTTTTTTTGATTTTGAGTGAATAGGCTATATTGTCAAAAACATTCATATGAGGGAAAAGAGCATAGTTTTGAAATACAGTATTAACATCTCTTTCGAATGGTTCTTTGTCTTCTACGCGTTCGCCCTGAACCATTATAATTCCAGAGGTCGCTTCCTCAAATCCGGCAATCATTCTTAGAGTAGTCGTTTTCCCACAGCCAGAAGGGCCTAAAAGTGTTAAAAATTCTCCTTGCTTTATTTCGATATTCATTTTTTGGACAACTTTATTTTTTCCAAAACTTTTTTCAACATCAATTAAAGTAACAATAGAATCAGACATCATTTCACCTCATAAATAAATGTTAGACTAGTTTTTATAATCAAGCATTTGGCCACAGTTCTGTATAGAAGGTTGTTCTATCACCTATATTTAGAGACCTTGTAACCTCTACTATTTTGTCATTCGTATCATAGGATATTGATTCAAGTAAAAATGCTGGTGTATGTTCATCTACATCAAGAATTTTTGCTTCATTTTTATATAAAGTTGTGATTTTAATCCATTGCTTTGAATATTTAAACTTATAATTGTAAACGTTTTCAATGACCTCGTATAAAGATGTGTTTTCAAAGTCATATTGTAAAAGATTTTCAAATAGGTTTATAGGTAGATAAGAGTATTCAAGTGCTAGTGGTATATTATCTCCATATCTAACACGAACAATTTCATAAACTTTGGTTCCAATGGTTGTATCTAGAAGGGAAGCTATTTTTTTATTAGCCTCAATAATACCTAGTGTTATAACTTTACTTCTTGGCTTTATACCTTTAGACTTGAGCATATGTGAAAATCCAGTTAACTTAACAAAATCTCTTTCATAATTTGGAATACTTACAAAAGTACCCTTGCCTTTTACTCTATATGCATATCCAGAATCAACTAGCTGAGTTAATGCATTTCTAGCGGTCATTCTACTTATACTGTAGGTTTCACTTAGATCTCTTTCCGATGGAAGCTGACTGCCACTTTCTAACTCTCCTGAATTAATTTTTTCAATCAGGATATCCTTTATTTGGATATAAATAGGAGGAATATAGTTTTTGTTCATAATAAAATCTTTCCTTTCATCAATGGTATAGTTGTATATACCACTTTAGTTATATTAACATAGTATAAAATTGTTGGCAATTAATTTATTGAATTTTTAAAAAATAATCAGAATAATATTTATTTGGACTTATTTAAAATCCTTTCATTAATAAACTCAGTAAGTGATTTTTCATAAATTAAATTATCGTTTTCTGAACGTTTTTTATGTTTTGGCCCTCTATTATTTTGCATCATTGAAACTTTATTATGATATCTTGTATCAAGTATAAAATCTATATTAGAAGGAGTTATCTCCTTTCCATTTTGATTAATACAAAATCCTTTCTTTGCGAGGACCATAGCAGCTAAACCATAATCCTGCGTAATAACTAAATCGTAGGGGCTAATGTTATTTGCTATATAATAATCTGCTGAATCTCTAGCTATATCAACGGTGACTATTCTAGCGTAATCACTGTTTAATTGCACGGAATAGTTTTTAACCACTATAACTGGTATAGAATTTTGTTTAGCAATATTGATAGTTGAATTTACAACAGGACATCCATCTGCGTCTATCCATATAGTAAAATGATTATCAATTTTATCATTCATATTTGAATCCTCCTTAAAAATTTGATGAGCTGTATTTACAATAAAAACTCTCATCTTTTAATATCATAATTAAAGGATGAGAGTTTATTTACTTAAACTAAGGAGTAAGCCATTCTAGCAATGCTTTAAAAAATAGCCTTAAATTTTCTAAGAATCCTTTGCCTTCTTCTGATGATAAAAATTCTGTAGCTTTATTACCGATGTCTTCAATTTGATTAGATACTCTATTCCAATCAATGTCTAGACTTCTCATTTTGTCAAAAAGTGATACTAGCTGCTCTATTTGTTCATTGGTTAAATTAATATTATAATTATTTACTATATTAATAATTATATCTCTCACTTCTTCAGTTGTCTTAGGGTTTTGCTTAGCAATTTCTTGTTTTATTTTATTAAACAATTCTACTGCCTTATCGTTTCCTATTACTTCCCCTATTTCAACAGTTCTTATCATCTCTTCATTAGCTGCTTTTTTTATACTATCGTCAATAACCTCTCCTGAAGATACCTCATATGCTTTCATAATACCAGTTAATGCTGCTGTTCCACTTGCATTTCTTGGAGAAGTAACTTTTATGTCTGCATCTTCCACTCCAGCAGTAATCAAAGCATTTATATAACTTTCATCAGTAATATATGTGATTTTGTCACTAGTATCTACCTTTAAACCGCTTCCTTTTTCAGTATAAGTTATCATAACTGATGATATAGCAAAATTTCCAATCTTGCTAGTTGGAACTACTCCACCTAAATATTTATGTTCCTCTGCATTTGTTGTAACTATTTCTTGAACATTTTCTGGTGGATTAAACTCCTTTAATATTGAGTCTTTCTCACTTTCCGAAAGATCTGCACCGAATGAAATAATACTATCACCTACAGCGACATCTGCAAACGATGATATTGTAAAATTTGCAACAAATAAAAATAACAGCAAAAACATACTAAAAAACTTTTTATACATTTATTTACCTCCAAAAACTTTGGCAACGCCAATATATAATTAACTCGGATATCGAATGAGATACCTCACGAATTACTATTATATCATATTAATAAAATATAAGCTTTTCACATATTATGGAAAGTTACTTTAAGCTTTTTTTGAAATCAAATAAAATATGAATCTGTTCAAATGATTCATTTGAGTTAAGTTCAAACACAAGAGGGAAAAATTTCAATCTATTTCCCATTTGCTTTGAATCATTAATCATCTGTTTAACCGTATTATTAAGTGGAAGGCTAAATAAATCATCACGAGCTTTTTCTGGGATATATATAGTTATTTTAAAGAAACCCTCCCAAATAGAAAGCCAAAAGACTGTAGTCACCTTTTGACCTCCCCGAACGCCTAGCCATTTGTAGAGTCCTTTTCCTAACCAAGCTTTGCCGTCAGTATAATAACGCCATTCTAGGTCAATGTCTTGGTTTGCAAGTTCATTTAAAAATTTTATATAACTATCATTTGCATCTTGGAGTGCCTCAGCTATAATGTCACTTGTAGGCTGTATGTCTGGATTTCTAAGCAATTGTTTGTAATTAGATTTCATACTACATACCTCCAAATAAATAAGTGTAATCTAAATTGTAAATTCAACATTAGTAAATGAATCCTTAATTAGAGTGTATAAAGATATTTCCATATTATCTTAATTAATTTCATAGGCTCTTATTATATGCTCTTTAGATTTTTCAAAATCCTCAACATTTTTTATTGTAATTTCTACATCTCCAGTTCCCCAATGTCCGATGTTACTCACGTCTCTTGTAAATCCATTTTCAAATTTAAAATCATCAGGATTCAATCTTAGATATAGCATTATGCTTTTTACTCTAATTTCTATACATGCAATATTTTTTATTTTTTTAAATGCGCAATATAACTTCAACTTATTTTCAGTTACATCGTCGCCAAGCGCTAAAATGTAATCTCTAATAGAATAGTATAGTTCTTTTAAATTACCACTAGTTGATTCTAATTGTTCGTCAAATGTTTTATCTGTACTTTGCCTAACTATCTTTTCTGTAATACCTTCTTTAATTGGAGTAGCCACATTTGAGTTAATTAAATCAAACAATAGTAATTCATTACCAAATTTTTTATATCTGATAAGATCTATATTTCTATTAATTTGTTTTACAGCATATTCATCATATTTAGTAAAATCCCCAGCAATACAAATGAGGCGTGGCATCGTCCAATCGAGCTTATCAGAATACTCTTTGCCTAAAGTTTTCATTACCAAAAGTTCAAAATCAGCTTTATGGTCTAAAAGCCAATCCAAATAGAATAACCCTTGATTTATTACATTTTCATTGCTAGCCCTTTTATATTCAAAAATAACAGGACAATTATTTTCATCTATCCCTAAGCTATCAATACGTCCCCCATTTGATGTTACATATTCAGTTTTAAGAAAGGTAACCCCAAAAAATATAGTCATATTCTTTTCAATTATTGTTTGTAGCTCTCTTTCAAGTGATACCCATGAAGCTGGTAATTCTTCCACACCAGTATCTATTTTAAATAACTTTATATCAGCCATTTAAACCTCTCCCAATATAATTAATTTTTATTATCTTTGAAATTAATTATATCACTTTCATAGATTCCTTACTATTTAATCTAAACTATAGATTTTTTTTAATAAGAAAAGAACCTTGAATTTTCAAGGTTCAAAGAATACTATTTTTGTAGTTTAACAATAGTTTCGCAATTCCTTGCGCAGACAAAAATGATGTCGCGAAGACCTACTGGTTCCTTGGTGGATATAATTAGTCATTCAATTATAGTTTTTTAAAATCGTTATTAACTTCTTTACATCCTCAAAGCTATTGTAAAAATGTAACCCTATTCTGACCTTATTTCCAGACACATGAACACGAATCCCTCTTTGAGCAAATTCCTCTCCTGTTATGGACACTTTATCACTTATCTCTAAGTAGACTATTCCACTTCGATTTTCTTTTGGCAGCCAAGGCGTGATTTTGAAATGTTTTACTTCGGCCATTTCATCGTACAAATATTGGACCATGTCCATTGCATATTTTTGAATATCTTCTTTTCCAAGATTCAAGTATGTTTTTATTGATTCTTCTACACCGGCCAATCCTATCCAGTTTAATCCCCCCGTTTCAAATCGACTAGCAGTCTCACTTATAGTTAATTCAAGGTTACTAAAATCTTTTTTTCTATCACGTATACCTGTCCATCCAACATGTCTTGGTTTTAAATTCTGGAGGAGTTCCTTTCTTATATAGCCAATTCCTAGACCAAAAACATTATTCATCCACTTATATGTTGACGAGATCATTACATCAATCCGAGTCTTTTCCATATCATAGCACATAAGACCAAGACCTTGAGTAGTATCAATAACCAAGAATATATTCTTCTCTGAGCAAACCTTACTCAGCAAATCAAGGTCGTAAGCATATCCAGTAGATGGCTCTACCGCACAGATAGAAATTGCAAATGTTTTTTCGTCAATGTAAGATAAAATCTCATCTGTGGTCACAATACGTGCCTTATTAGGTACGAACCGCACTTTTAGTCCATCACACTCACGGTTAAGCCAAGCATTCCTAGTGGACGGAAAGGAAATATCAGGAATAATTACATTCGAACCAGAAGGAAAATCAATGTTAGCAACAAATGCATTAATCATGTCGGATGCATCCTTGCCGAAAAAGATTTCTTCATCAGACGCATTGATCATTTCTGCCACTTTTTTTCGTACATGGTCAGAATGGTTCCATTCATTCCAATACTCATTTAATGAAAGTCCTTCAAAATGACTTTTATCAAGTTTGCATTTCATTGCTTCATAACTATTGGATGATAATAGCCCTGAAGTTGGTGTATCCAAATATACTTGATTTTTTAGTCCAGGGTAAAGGTTTCTCACTTCTTCAAATTTATCCATAAATAGCCTCCTTGAAAATTAAAGCTCTGATTCTAATTGTTGAATTATAGCGCATCTTAATCTTCACCGCGCAACTACAACTTCACTATTCAATAGAACAGTAACTTTAAATTACTTTTGTAAATTAAGTTCAAACCGTTCAAAATAACCAACTAATTCACCCTCATCATCTCGAACCGGGTTCAAATATATTCTTTGATTTTTTATGCTAATCCCAAGAAAAATTTCATTACCATGTCTTTTGATTTTTTCAATAGCCGCAATAATTTTCTCCTTTGATTCTTCATTATGACACTCAAATAGTGAATTACCAATTAGTTCTTTATATCCTCTTTCAGTATAATAATGGTACTTTGCCGCATTGTTCATGTATCTTATTATATGATCGCAATCAACAAACAAAATAGGATATGGTATGCTATCCAAAATATAAGACATCATTTTTACTTTTTCCACATCTTAACCCCCTTCCATATTTGATTTATAATAATTGTACCATAATAAGCATAAGAAACTCTTTACCGAATGTATATCCTTTTGATTACTAATTTTATAATATCCCAATTTGCTGTTATACTTTATATTTTCTAAACATCAAATAGACACCCAAGAACATAAACCAAAACTGAACAACAGCAACACTTGCAATTACCATAACACCAACATCAATACCAAATATCCCTAGTGCCGGAATTGCTATTGCTATTGCTGCTGCCGTGCCAAACCAACCTGTCCATTTGGGCAACGTTTTATTCTTTAAGATGTAAACACTGATTAGAGCCACTGAAACTGAGGCAAATATACTAACCCCTAAGTCTTCACCTATTGAACCGCCGTAAGCATTGATCGCTTCAAAAATAACTGAAATGCTTTCCTTGGCCGCATTATCACCCGCACTGTACAGATTCGCAAGTATTGGCATCGCACTGAGCCATCGAATAATTCCAATACTCCGAGTAGCTCCTGAAAGAGCTCCAAATGCAGCAGCTATCCATAGCGATGGTTCTAAATATTTTTCCTTAGATACATTAAATGCAATTAATGCGATTGCAGGGAAGAATAAAATTGAGTATACCATGTAGCTAAAGTAACCTATCAAAGTTTCTGAACTATGTTGGTGAATCAAAGGCAGAACTACATTCGCAGGTTCTCCCAATATATCAGGCCAATTTATAGCTTGACCAAGTATAATCATGGGCACAAAAATCAAAAGTCCCTCAATAAGTAAAAATAATCCTAATCTTTTCGAATTTTCAACTGTTTTCATGACTAATCCAACTCCTTTTCATATGCTCATTATTTCACAATCTTGTTTAACTTTGAGATTCACCTTTGAAAAACCATCCTCTGTAGTTTTCAATAATTCCGGATTTAATCGTTCAACAAATGGTAGTGCAACTCCACTGTATGTTTCCTTTTGTATTAGCCTTACAGAATCTTCACTTAATTGTGTCACTATAAACTCATGGCTGACATGAAATATATGCCTTACACCACTTTGCCAACAAAGTAATCCTGGTCGGTCCATTTTCTTTAAAACTGCTTTAACTGACATCTGCTTGTCTTGACTAATTACACTAAAGTAAATAGTGCCACCGACCTTAAAATCTCCTTTTATATCTTTTATCTGCGGATTCCAACTGTTGTAGTCTTTAAATTTAGTAATTTTCTCCCAAACCACATCTTGCGAAGTTTTTATGATGATACTTGACTCTATGATTTTCCTCATTTTGAGACATCTCCAATCTTAATTCTATCTTGTAATTATGCATGAAAAATGTCCGTCATTTTTATATTCGGATTTGTATATCTTTCCTTATTTAAGGTCTTATCTTTAAATTGAATAGATTTTTGTGGACACCAATGCAGACAGGCTAGACATACTTCACAATTACCCTTCCATTTAATCTGATTGCCAGTAATTGAGATATTACCTCGTGGACATATCTTTTTACACACTTCGCAGTGGTTACAATTGTTATCAACCCAGAAATTCTTATCCCACTTTGGAAAAACTTTCATCGCCATGAAATGTACCGCTGACTTTTTAATGTTTGGGGTTTTCGTAACAGGTTCAAATTGGTGATTTGCAATTTTATGTGCAATTTCTGAAATTCTCTCATCTGCCTCCTTTAATATACTTCTCTGAATCTCCAGTGACTGAGCCTCGTCTCTTATAATATAATTACTTGGTTGTTTTATTGAAAATCCGTACTTTACAATACCATTCCTTTTTTGAATTCTGTTTTGTATTTCCTGCAGTGAAACGCCCTCATCACCTGCATAGTTTGAAACTACAAAGATTTCTTCAGATCCATCAAACTTCATTTTTTTAATAAAATCTGTAACAATTCTTGGAATACCTGATGCATAAACCGGAAATACAATCCCAACTCTTTTTGCATTTAGTTTAACAGTCTTATTGGTTTCTTTACTTATGTCTGTGAGAACAGTATTACCAAGAAGTGTGGATAGTTTATATGCAATATGCCTTGAATTACCTGTTCCTGAAAAAAAATAAATCTTCGTTTCCATAGTTATCCCTCCATAATTCTACAAATCTTCTCTATTCTTCATCATAATAATAAACCCTCACACAATGTGAGGGTCAAGTAGTTAATTGAATAATTGCAAAAATTATTTGTCTTTATATTGCTCAAAAATATCATTAAACTTTTGATGATGTTCTTTGAATAAAGATAGCAACTTAGGATCAAATTCTTCTGGACGTGTACGTCCATCTCCTTCAGTCATAATGCTAACGGTTTCTTCGTGTGTAAACCCTCTTTTGTAAGGCCGAGGGCTCCTTAATGCATCATAAATATCTGCCACCGCCATAATTCTTCCGGATAGCGGAATCGCTTGTCCGTGTAAACCATTAGGATAACCTGAACCATCCCATTTTTCATGATGGCTCAAAGCAATTTCTTGAGCACACTTTAAAACCTCGGATTCTGCAAATGCAAAAGCACTTGCACCTATTTCACCGTGCAACTTCATAATATCCCATTCTACTTCGGTCAATGGACCCTTTTTATGAAGAATTTCATCCGGTATTCCTACTTTACCAACATCATGCATAGGCGCTGCGTAATACATTTTTTCAATTACTGCCGAATCTAAATGCATGAGTTCACCCAGTAGCTTCACATATTCACGTGTGCGCTCAATATGAACACCAGTCTCAGTATCTCTGTACTCTGCGAGTTTTGAAATCCTATCTACTGTTTCTTTATAAGCTTTGTCGAGTTGATCTAATGCTTGATTCTTGTCATACATGACAGCTATATTATTCGCTTCAAGAAGCACAGAATGTTCTAGCATTTTTCTTAGGCGTAAAGTAGCAAGGTACATCACAAAAGCGATAACTAAAAAGGATCCCTGAGCAACAACAAAAAATGTTAGATCAAAACTATCTCCGAGCATATGTGTAACAAAGTTTCCTGAAAGTTTTACGTTCTTTTGATTAAGTACATAATTTAAAATACCGAGTTGCCCAATAATACTTCCAAACGCAAAGATCAGAATTAGTTTGGGCTTGAGTGTGATACTGTTAAGAATCAAAAGTATAAACTGAAACACAATCACAAGTGGTACTTTAAGCATGTACACCGGAGACACCGATTCGCCACCCACAGAAATATACCATATTATGGGCATTGATGTTACTGTCAGTATATCATAAGTAACCCCTATAATACTTAGTCTATTTAGTTGGGACTTTTTCCGAATATACCAAATAGCAACAAAATACAAAATAATTCCTAATACGCAAATCGTAAGCGCAGTGATTTTTTCAAACTCGCTCTTGCCGACTAAAATGGTAACTCCCATTGTATTTAAGACAAAAATTGCCCTAATTATATAACTGAGCCTAAGATTGTTTGCCTCATGTCTTTGAAGATTCTCTTTAGTTCCGTGTTCGTTTAAATTCATTAAATCCATAAACACCTCATTTTGCATAGCTAGCTATGTTTCTCACATTAAAGCTCCTACGTATACGCCATCTTATTTCTACCGGTTATTATGCGCCAATCAGAACATTCATTACTGCATGCAATATGGCTAATCCTGATATATTACCCATAAGTCGCACCATTCTATTGAACACCCATCCCCAGATAAAAAGCACCACCAAGTCTATGAGTAGTTCCATCGGGGTGAAATTGTAGAATAACCTTTGGGGAATGTGTATGATTGCAAACATGCCTGCTGTGATGATTTCCGCATGTGCTCTCTGAAAAAAGGCCGAAAATCTCAATAATAAGTAACCACGAAAAATCATTTCTTCACTAAATCCAACTCCAAGTTGCGCCACTAGTTGGAATAAAATCGGTGCAGAGAGCCATATCTTTATAGATACTTGTTTGAAGAACACGCAAGCTAAAGCACTGATGACAAGACCTCCAACAATAGAAGGAAGAAGATTTTCCTTGAAAAGGCCCAATGTTCTTGGACTTTGCTTTCGAATAGTCAATGTGATCCCAAAAGGCAATAGAATGATAGCGTTGGATAAAAGTTGTTGTAATGCCGTCAGCAAGCTGTATTCTTCTCCTGTATTGCCAATTGTTGCATTTTGAATTCCCTTGAGCCAAAAGATGAGTAAAACAAATATAAACAAAATCAAGTAAAGGATTGTTGATAGCAAAATTTCCTTTTTAGGAAAGTCAAAAGAAACAAGTAGTGGTTTTAATTTATAGATTTTCTCAAGAATCAGAAAAACAATAAGCGCCTCTATCAAAGTGGCAATAATAGGAATGCTTGGGTAGATGTAATTCATAAAAAATCTCCAATCTAGATATAAATCTACTTAAGTCGCATTCAATCTAAAAGAACCATACCCCGTAGTCAAGCCTGGCGAAACGCTTTAGCTATCTAATAAAAAAATCCATATTAGACATTAATGTTAATGTATGCAGCATAAGCTATCATCTGTTAATTTCTAGTTACCAAATACATTACCCTACTTGCATTGTTTTTAACGCTTAAACGAATTTATCATTTCTCTTATGCCTATTTCAAATTCAGTCACTTTGAAATCAGGGAAATGCTTTCTAAACTTTTCGTCGTTCATAATATATATGAAATCAGACTGATAGAGCATTTCATTGACTTCCTTGATATTAGGTATAAATATTCCCATGATTTTCAGTATAATTCTTGGAATAAGAGTTGCCTTAAAATTTGTGTTCATTACGCTATTGATCTCGACTACAATTTCATCAATCGTCATTGCTCTGCTGACAGGCAAATGCCATTCTTGCCCATAAGTGCTATCATCCAATGCAAGTGTGACTAATGCTCTTCCATTGTCGTTGGTATATGAATAAGTATGCTTAATATTTGTATTTCCAAGGGACTGGGGTGCTTTTCCTATTAGCATCCTTTCTATGAATGATATATAGAGGGGGCTATTGATGACATTGGGTCCATAAAAGTCAGCCGAACGACCAATTACCGCCTTTACTCTACCTGATTCATGAGCATTTAAGAGCATGTCTGATATAATCTTTCTAGTTTTCCCTTTTTCAGAAACAGGATTTCTTGTGTGCTTTTCATTAAATGGCACACTTAAGGGTGCTGGACCATACAGGTACATGTTGTCTAGGAAAATTAGTCTTGCTTCTGCCTTCTCACATGCACTAATCACATTATTCATTATTAGAGGCCATTGTTCTTTCCAAATTAAAGCACTATACGGTAGTCCTATACACAAATAGACATGAGTTGCTCCCGTTATGGCATAAGTCGCTTGATCAAAGTCCAACAAGTCCGCATGGATTGTTTCTATTCCTTTTACTGTCTTGCTTCTCTCTACAGCCCTAATCTTGAGTTTTCTAGCTTGAAGTTCCTCAATGACACTTTTGCCAACGGATCCGGTTGCTCCTAATACAACATGTAGTTCGCCATTCATAAAATTACCACCTTTCCATTATTAGCATAATAATAGACCCTCACATAATGTGAGGGTCAAGAGGTAATTTATAATAATTTTGAAACTGGAACTTGAAGTTCAATAATTGCATTTTCTACTAGTTCGCCATTGGGGTGAGCTGGTCCTGAAAGATGCAACTCCCTAAGTGCTCCTGTAATTTGCCAATCATTACTTACAACCCATTTAAGCAACTCAATTATTGCTTGTTCGATGCCATCAAATGCTCCGCTATATACAGCATATGCCATGTGTTCTTCTGCCTCGATCACCCTAGCATTAAGCACGGTTTCGTTTGATCGAAACTTTTCTAAGTATGTCTTGGGCACAACAATGCCAGTCTCCATATCAAGATCTGTTTCACTGTACTCTTCATTAAAGTAAAATGTGATTTCTGGACCAATCGGTGTGATATTCATCACATTAAGCTCTTTGTACAGTTTTGCATACATGTTATAACAAAATACTCCCATTTGCTCTAAATGAGGCACTATCGTTCTATGAGAAACATAGACATAGGATTCTGTACTCTTAATACTGACATCGAATTTAGGTATATCACCTTCGCTTTCTATTATACGAAGACGATCAACAATTGTTTTCAAATTGATTTGCGCCATGCTAATCTCATTCTCCAGGTCTCTTTGCCTTCTGACTAGCATTGCTTTCATTTCATCAATTGAGATTTGTTCATCAACTAACCCCATGACTTCTGTCAGCGAAAATCCGATATCCTTTAAAAAAATGATCCTATTAAGTCTTGGCAGCTGGTCTATAGAATAACTTCGGTATCCTGTATTATTATCAATACAGGCTGGTTTAAGAATCCCTATTTGATCATAATGCCTGAGCATTCTGATTGATACTTTTCCAATTTTAGAAAAATCACCTATTTTGAGCATGCAGGTTGCTCCTTCCTACTTATTTTTGATTGAATCAACTTAATATTAAACCCTCACATAGTGTAAGGGTCAAGTAGTATTCTTCAGTGTCAATCTTACAATGAAATACTTTTATTAATCATAAATACCTATGTCATCTATATTTTAGCCCTTTTTTAGGGGTCAAAAAACGTCATTTTTTCGTCTGCTTTTTGCCCAAAATTCAGGCCAAAACCACTATATGTTGTGGTCAAACCCTACTTTTTCTCGCCAGAACCACTACGTGTCATCAGAATTATCGCTTCTACGTGCTTGGAGTTGCAATGATAGCTATCAATTCCTTTGTTTCAAACCCCATTTTTTTTAAAGGTTCGTTCTTGGAAACATATCCAATATTGACTGTAGTTTGTGGGAACATATCCAAATATTAACGTGTTCGATATAGCTATTTCTAATCAAATAATTATTAATGTGACAAAACAAATTGTACTGCTTCATCCAAAGGATCATCAGTCTTTGTTTCCAAGACTATCTGTCCAGATCCATCTTTGATAGTAAATTTTCCACCTTTAAAACTAAAGTAGAATCCTTTAGTAAATAAGTATCTATCAACCCAAGTTCCTATATCACCTTGAAACTCTAATTCCAAGTCTAACTTCTTTTCCCACTTTAGTATCCATTTCAATGCCAACGAAAATATCTCGTAAGTATAACCATTCGAAGATTTGTTTGGTACAACAATCATTTGTCCTTTTACATTACGCAATCTTAAATGAGAAGCACTCATCCACCCAAACAACTTAGGAACTCTTATGAAACAATATCTCCAATCATTTTTCGGAACGACTGAATTCTTCACTATATTTTCTAACTGGACTGATATATCATCAGTTAAATTTAGTGTATCAAGAAGCTTTTTGACTATTATACTATTATTAGAAAATAATCTTTTTAAACTCGGGGTACTTGATGCTTCATTTGGATCATCAATGCATAGAGTTTTGTATGATGATACTGGTAGTGTATAATCTCCGAAAACCAGCAAAGCTCGTCTTAATAAATTACCATGTTTAGGTTTTGTATCGTCAAACAACAAATCTATTTTATTCCAATATTCAACAAAAGAATCCTTACTGTATACCTTTTTATTGTCTACAGCAAAATATAAAGCCGATCTTATTTGTCCACTAAAATACGGATGTTGTTCTGCTTTATAAATCTCGTCAGCAAACTCATTATCGTGTAATATTATTTGCGCCTTATTTTGTTCTTCTTTTATTTGTTCTAAAGAGAACCCTGTTACATTTTCTTTTTTTGAGAAGTAGTCAATTAAATTATCCCATTTATCTGCAAGTACATTTATACCTTCTATTGATCGACGATACAGTACCGATGTATCAATTTGTGAATTAAGAATAAGATTACTAAAAATCCTCACCCATTGTGTAAACGATCCAGTATCATTGCCTTCCGACATAAATAAATAAGTTGTCACAGCATGAAATAATAATCTATCTTGATATGTCCGTTTTTCTCTTAAACCGTTGAAAATAAGCTGATGTACAAGTTCATTATTTCTATTATCATTGAGGTAGTTAAGTGTATAAAATATTTTTTTAAATGTTATCTCATCAATTTTTTCAAAATCTAAAGTATCTGCCCAATTACTATCAGCTGTTATTATCCCTCTATTCATAAGAAGAACGCCAAAAAAAGTTAAATATGTTTCATCAAAATCCTCTTTATAATTTGACCAAAACAAATCTGTCCATTCACGGTCGAAAGCATCCTCAAAGTCTTTCTCAAAGTTCAGTTTAAGCTTTTTCAACCTACCGATTAGGCGTGCTTTAAAATTTTCAAAAGGAGTAAGAGGTTTGCCACGTGCATTCAATTTAATGTATAGACTATCTTCCATCCCAAGATCCTTCATTTCCAAGAAATTGAATACTATTGGCTGATGTTCCATTCCAGATAATCTTTGCGCAAGATCCTCTACATTGCCAAAGACTTTCTTTATATCATCCAACATTGTAAGTGCAGATTGTATCGTTGGGTCATATTTCCAGGCAGAAACAAACCACTCTGAATCTTCTATCTCTTTCGAAGGTGTTAACTCAGACATAAAAACATTTGCACGTTTTTCAGTAAGTTTTTCTAAGAAGTTTCGAGAACTGGTACGCGTTTCATATGTGAACCTTCTCAATAAATCTGTTTTTGTATGATCATCAAAGTAAGCATATAGATGTAGTAAAAATAGTGTAGTTAAGCGCTGCTGACCATCTAATGGGATAAATTTATCATCCTCTGCTTTACCGTATACAAAATTAAGATCTAAAGGTGGTGTTTCTTCTAAAATTGCAACCTTCATGTCTTCTAGTAGATTGTGACGTACCATTTTAGCATGATCATCAAGTCTTCCTTGTGCATAGTCCCGTTGTACTTTTGGTATCTCTACTTTATATTTATCAAAAAGCCTAAAGAGTGTGTTAATAGCTACTTCACTCATTTCCCAAACCTCCCATCAAAAAACGCCTTAAGGATTTTGTCCATTTCTTCAATATAATCCTTCTTATCATCAGCTCCCCAGCTATCCATGCTATCAAGCTTTTTCGAATATACCTTTAAAAAAATATTTTTTGTGCATAACGGAACAAACAATCCTTTTGATTCTCTTTCAATGATAATTTTGCGCTTATCAACAAATACAGAATTTTGATAACCACGATTAGTTTGGGCATCAAGCAGTGTTAAATTTCCTATACTATCGTCCGCTTCATCAGTTTCATCAGCAGTCGCATGGATATGTTCAATATCCCATTTGATTTTATCTCCTGTTTCTCCTTTATATATATCAAACGGAAAACGATATTGCTTTTCACTCTTGCATACCAAAGTTGCAATGTTAAAGAGAAGAAGTAGCTTACGAATTTTACGTCGGTCATTTTGATTATCGTAAGAAATATCAGATAAAGTATATTTGCCTGTCACGATTTTTGCTTTTTCAAGCAAGGCTTTCATCACATCACTTTTTCGTTTACCGCGCGTCAAGGTAAATACCTCAGCAGTTTTTACTCCTGATGATACAAGATATCCAATTATATGATACTTATCCAAATCTGAATACCAATCCCGGAATTCAGCATATAGTTTTTCAACTTCATCCCACAGATTTTTAACAAATTCTTCATTATCAGGTGAAGATTTTAATTTCTCTAAAAAAACTAAAAACGAAAAATAATTTTGATTAGTCGGTATTGGTGTAGGAAACTTATTATTTTCCTCATTCGCTAATAAATCAAAAATCATATCAATGCGCGTGCCACTCTGTTCTCTTTCATTAAGAAAGTACCAAAAAGAATCATCCCGTAATCCTTGCTCTATTCGATCCCAAGCTACAGAAATCTCAGTTTGTCGCTTGTTTATGTCTGTACTAAAGTTATCTTTATTCAATAACAACGCTTTTATAAGTTCGGAATTCGTTAATGGAATTTTCCCTAAGTTTACCTTTGTAAATATAGCTATCGGATCGTTATCAGCAGGTATCTCATACCATATAAAAAATACATTCTTCCTGATTTTTGTATTTAACTCCTGTATAGCAACCGACTTATCTGGTTGGTTGTCCAGCCAAAAATTTATTTTCTCATAAGCAGATGCTATATGATAAAAATCTATATTTTTATTTTTCTCTTTTTCTAAATTCTTTTCATCTGACAAGGCTTTTAAAAAATCTGCACTATCACTTCTAGTTTTATACTCTAAATCAAAAGGAGGAGTAGCTGAGCGAATTTCCTGAGAAGCTATTTTCATGAAAATATATATAGTTGTTAGTCTCTGTTGCCCATCCACTACTTCAAATGATCCATCCTCTCGATTTTTAACAGCGAGAGGTTGAATACAGTAACGTTTGTTACCTTCAGTTGAAAATTCATAGATGTCATCAAGTAGTGCCGTTACTTCATGTTCTGTCCAACGATATCCACGTTGATATGATGGCACAAAAAAACGATAATCTTTAAGTTCTCCAATTGTTTTTGTTACAATGGCCATTCACAATCCTCCTAAATTAATATGGTATTTTCATTCTATTACCCTATGTCATTGTACATATTTTGACATCATTGCCTTCAGGCAATATAAATGCCTGCATCATGATAAACACTACTACTTTAAGTTTTTGACCACATTAATAGCGCCTTTCATAATTTTGCCACTGTGTTTTTTTACTAAAATTACAATTCCAGCCAGGCCCAATGCGCCCCCTATATTAACCCCAGTTTTTTGGCACTTTGGACAAAGTCCAGTTTTATTTTTGGGATCAGTGATAATTCTTCCACACGGACAAACTTTTTCGGATTTATTCTTTTTCTTCATCGTTAACATCCTCCACCGAAACTATGTATACATCATTTTTATATTCACCATTCATACTTAATTCTAAGGTCCTAATACCTGACTCTAAAGCTGGTCGCATTTCCTTTGAAAAAGTATACCAACAATTCATATTCGTTTTATTATATGGAAAGTAATCATGCATCAGTGCTGCAGTTGATAAGCCTTTTCTTGTTACTGGCTTTGTCAAGACATCATACATAACGTGCTGGTATTGCTGCAATACAGCTTTTGCAGTTTTTGTATCCCCCATATACTCTAGAAGCTGCATCCACACACCGACATATTTTGTTGCAATTTGAAAGTCGCTCGTTAAATACCCCATGTATCGATTCAAAGGATTTCCAAATTGTACAAAAGGGATATTTGTGAGTCTAGCAAACCTTTTTGATGTTGTTTCAATATCTGCATAAATTGCGTTAAGAGCAGTTCTAATTTTCCCATCAGCCTCTTTTAATAGTAATATGCGTTCTTCGTCAGACTCTTTATTTTCTGCCTCTAATACTAATGCCCTTGCATCCAAGAATGGAACAATAATATCTCTGTCTCTATCTTTTTCAAGCTGATATGTCTGAAATTCTTGTATATCAGCTAATTTCGCATATATCTGACGCATTTGAAGTTGATTGCCAATACTTCTTGCAGTTTCAATATTTCCTGAATCATTAATAACCTTTTTCAATGTAATATCTTTAACTCTTACACCATTTTCATCTAAAATTACTGCTCTTAAATTTCCGTCTATCTGCTTTGATTCTCCCACCGTGTATAATCCTTTTTTTAATTTGGATTTAATATCAGGAGGCAAATTCTCAAAATCAGGTAGTAAAGTAATATTCCCTCTCATAATTACATCAGCTTGATGTATAACATCATTTATTATTCCCAGATTGGCAACAGGGAGTTCAGAGACAATCTCTAAAGCTGATTGCTCTCTTAAAGCCAAAGACATCTGCTGAACGTATTCGTCAAAGAAGTCACTCATGGCCGTAATATCTCTACCATATCTATCAATGTCAGTCTTAAATAACATAAGAGATTTACTTGATACTTTATCAATTCTTTCCACTTCCTGGTTTTCGGAAGTGTTATCTAATTCTTTTGTCACTGTCGACCTCCCCCTTCACCAAATGAAATCTACTCATCCTCGTCGTCCTCCTCCTCAGTATCGTCAATGCCAAATAGCACCTGGAACTTATCGAAGTTATAAGGGTATGAATTGTCACCATTAAATCTTACTGGCCTCTGGCCATTGTTGTATTCAAATTCCAACTCCCATTGTGTACCATCACACACGACGTATCCGAAACGGTCGGTTGAATATCGTCTGCGCCATTCCCCAATATAAGGATCCTTAAGTGCGTCGATAAAAGTATCTTTTGTGAAGGGTTCTTCGTTATAATCATCCCTGTAATGGTCAAGCTTTTTTGTAACACTAAGTACGGTTTTTTAAGCCAAATTTCGTGCCTCGAAAGGTGTTAATCCACCATTATATGAATGAGGTCTAATGTGGTTGTACCAAACATGTACATATCTATTTACAGCTTCATCTAATTGATCTTCAGTATTAAATTTATTTGGATATATTAACTCTGCTTTAAATGATTTGTAGAATCTTTCCATGGGCGCATTATCATATGGACAGCCAGTTTTACTCATGCTTTGGATAATACCATTTTCTTTACAATAGTCTACAAATGCCCATGAAGTAAATTGTACCCCTTGATCTGAATGCAAAATTAAGCCTTCATTTGGTTTTTCTCTTTCAATCGC